>CAIUUT010000128.1 GCA_903902445.1 uncultured Candidatus Marinamargulisbacteria bacterium | reverse complement strand
GTTTCATGAATAGTGATGACGGAAGCAAGAAAGTGTATCTGTGGGTCATGGACAGAGCTGGCAACATCAATGGTGGTGTGGTTAGCGCCAGTATCATTTATGACAAGAGTGGAGTCAATATCAAGAACTTTGTAAAAATAGAGACGCCTAGAGTGAATTTAGTTGCAGGTCAGTATGAAGTGACTGTGAATTTTGATGTTATGAAGGTTTTAAATATAACGCCAGATATCTGGATCCATAACAGCTGGTTGCCTAGCCCAAATAACTTAGTAAAACTTAGTATTGCTAGGGTGGTAACAATGGGTATCACAGGAATTAGCTATGTTGTAACGATGAATGCGCCAAGTGATGGTAGTAGAGATGGAGTTGGTTATTTCTGGGTATATGCAGTGAAAGATGCAGGGAGTGTAGTCGCCATAACCAGTGACCTTTTCAGTGCTACTTACATTAATGGTATCTCCAACGTAAATATTGATACACAAATACTAATTCCAGCGAATTTCCAACTATATGATAAAAATAATTCGGCGATTACCTATGAGACAGATGCTTTAAGAGTTGGTGTTAGATATTCAGCCAACCCTGATTATACGGCGTGGATGATCGGTGAGGGTGGTTCTTATGTTCCAAAGCCAGAACCCAACGATAGTCGATGGGTATATCAATCTCCAGCTGAATACATGTTTAGTAACGTGAATGTAGAGGATAAGGTGGTTTATTTATGGGTAATGGATCGTGCCAATAATGTTGCGAGTCAGTCGGTTACAGCCTCAATTAGGTATAATCCATTAAGCCAGAAACTGGATGTGTATGCTACTATTAGCGTTAATGCAATCTTTATGAAAGAAGGCATCTTAAATATAACACTAAATATTAAGGACTCAGGCATTGTTACTCCTTCGTTTTGGCTAAATATTAGTGGAAACCTCATAACGCTTAATCCGTCTTCTGTATTAGTAATATCTAGTGCGAATTCCAATTACATCTATTCAATGGTGATCCCTGCTATCGTTTACGATAACTCTGCACATTTTGAATTAGTGGTTACTAAGAGTAGTGGACAGGTATTGAGTTTTACGGGTGTTAACTACACTAATATCTATGGAGATAAAGATATAATAATAGATACGCAAATTGACTTGCCTTCAGGCTTTAAAGTATATGACAAAAATACAAAATCGCAGATTAAAACGAACTCCTTAATTATTAATATTGATATTAATGATAATTCTGATTTTTATGCTTGGATGATTGGTGAGGAATATAGCACCCAACCAGTACTTACTGATCCTCGATGGCTATTGTCAAAGCCTAGTGAGTACATGCTGAGAAATTTTCAATCTGGAACACGAATGATATATCTATGGGTTCGCGATAGAGCAGGTAATATTTCTTCTCTAAATGTTCATGCCTCCATAGATTTCCGACCTGATGAACTGGGGCTTATTCAGTATGCGGTTGTAAATACAAACCAAGGCGCCAATATATTCCCAGGGGATTTAAAGATAACGTTAAATATTAAAGATGTGCGTGAAGTCACAGATGCCTTGCCGATCTTAAATTTAGTATTGCAAAGTGGGGTCGTTGTGCCTTTAGTCCCAAAATTCATTGCTACGGATAATATAAACGGTACATATTTTGTAGCTACAATGAACATCCCTAAAGATGAACAATATATTGGTGAGTCATACTTCCAAGTTATTGTAACCAGAAATGACAATAGTCCTTTTAAAGCAGTCAATAAGACTGATGCGGCAACCATGATAGGCGGATACGCCATCGTTAATATTTATGTGCCAATAATAAAAATGGTTACCTATAATACTGTAGCAACTTATGTTGTAGCTGGAGACACTGATTTTACTGTTATGCAAATAACTCTTAATAATAATACAAACTTTGCTTATTTAGATAAAGTAAAAGTAACTATAACGGGCAATGTTTTCGATGAAGACATTGACAATGTATACATCGGTAAAATTTCAGACAAAGATAATGAAACTATAATAGCGGTAACCGCTAAGGGTACATTTAAGAATAAGAAAGTATTGCTAAGCTTTAATAGCTCAGAAATCCCTGCTCAAGGGGATTCAAAGTATCTATTAATTATGAATATCAACTCTAATGCGGTAGTTGGTAATTACTTTAATGTCATTATTGCCAGTACAGATGTTTATTTAAGTAATGGGGCGGATAATGGCACTTCGGAATACCCCATTATTGGTAAGAGTATTAATATAATTAAGCAAAGAAATAAAGTTATGCTTAAGACCTTTAGTTTGGTCTCTAAAGATATTACTATAGGTGACCGTTCTATTGTCTTAGCTGATTTTTCCTTAAGAGTATTAAAGGGTACTTCCTTCATGTCTGGACTAAATTTTGCAAAATCAGGCAACATTGATGATAGATGGCTAAGTAATATCCGCTTATACAGAAAAGATATCATTGGCGGCAGTTATCGCATGAATACTGATAGAGTATTAATCTCCAACGCAGAGTTTAACGCTTCCACTTTAAACCTAGTTTTTAGCTCTTTAGCTGAAATTAATGAAAGTGAACAAAACTTTTACTTAGTGGCGGATACAAACTATTCATCAGCTAGCATGAGTACTTTTAGTATTGCCATAATTAGCTCAGCTTCTATTTTATTAGATAATAGTAGTGTGATGCTGGATAATAATATTTCAAGTTTTGTGAATACCTTTAATATTTTACCCTACATTCCAAGAGTTTCGGTTTCTCTAAATCAAGTTCTAGACGATGCGCTTTTTGAGCAGTCATTAGACAAGAGTTTGTTTAGTATGTCTATGTTTACTGATCATAACAACGTAAAGGTCGGGGGATTGTTTGTAACGGTTAATTTTTCAGGTGGTAATTTAAGTGAAATTAATCTTAGAGTAAAGAATAGTAAAAACAATGAGGTTTTGGGACAGAAAACCTTGAGCTTAGGATTAAATATCATTAATTTTGCTGTGCCGCTGGTCGTTTCAACAGATGTGACAGATTTAGTTTTTGTAGCAGATATTGGCGCAATTAACGCCTCTGTTGTGAAGTTTGAAGTAGGGAAATCGTCAATTATTATTTCCTCTTCAGTATTAAATGATTTTAATTTCTTTACGCCAAGTATTAATGTTAGAAGCAATCAGTATCCACATAAACCGATAGCAGACAAGATTCGGTATGTTAGTAATATTAGTACCTTAAATTTTCTGGTAACAGTTGGTAACGGCGATAGAGATGCTAGTATTTTGGTGGAAGTAAAAGAAGCTCTTTCGGGGAAAGTTATTCAAACCTATAAGCCCATGATTGCAAGTAATGTGCAGGAGCTTGGTAGTTTCGTGCAAAAACAACAAACCGTCTATAATGTTCCCTTTGAACATGGCGTGCGATATGATGTTAGTATTAAAGCTGTTAATCAAAGTAGCTTGTCCAGTGAGGTTTTCTCTTGGAGTGTCATCGCCGATTTAACGAAACCAAAGTTTGAAAACAGCAAATTAGAAGTTACCCAAACTAAGTCAGACAGTGAGATTAAGCATAATATTTATTGGGGCAATATATTGGAGGACATAAGTTCGATACAGCAAATAGAGGTATATTCCAGGACAGGCGAAGCTCCAAAGTGGATAATGCAGAGAGTGCTATCTACCAATGTTACTGGTGTCGAGCTCAAAGACCTAAAATTAAATCAGTCCTATTTTTATAAAGTTAGGGCGCTGAATACCGCCGGATTATTTTCTGATTACCTAATTAAGGAAGAGCCCATCTCAACAGGGGTTCCAACTATGGTGTTATCAGCGCTGTCAAATTATCCTAACCCGTTTAATTCAAATATTGAAAACACCACCATCTATTACTACTTAAATAGCGATAAAAAGATAACCATTAAAATTTATAATATTTATGGAAAAGTTCTTTATGAGTTTAATTTATTTGAAGGTCAGAATGGTGGACGTTTTGGGGCGAATGAAGTCTTGTGGAATGGAACGGATCAAATGGGCAATAAGTTGCCGATGAGTGGTTATCCTATGGTAATTTATGATGGGGTCACCAAAGAGTTATTGGGTAAAAGGATAATCGGCGTTATCCATTAACAATGGTTCATTGAATTTCTTATTACACTCCGATTACGTCATAAACCCCAAAAAAAGAATATTTTTCCATGAATAATGCCTTAATTATTGAATAATACTTTCTCTTTTATTATTATTAGAACATAAGCAGCTAAAGTGCAAAATAATTGGTTTATGTTTTGCCTTGCTAGTTTACAAGTAGTAAAATTAATGTGCTTATCTAAATATAGAGACCAATTTTGCTTTTCGTTTTAAAGATAATTATAACTAGTTCTGTTGGGGGAATTCTTTTGTCGAATAAATTTATTTTAATAATTCTCTTATTAACATTTTGTTTGGTAAATGGTTCTTTGACTTTTGGTGCAGAAATAAACGATATCAGTCCGAATTACAAATACTATAATGAATGTCAGTTTTATATGGGAAATAGCTTCCTCCCAGTTTTTATTGACAATTCTTTCCAACCAAAAGCTAATTTGAATTTATATCAGGTGGTTTTAGTTGGCATGTTTGTTAATGATGTCACTCCTAATTTCTTCAATAAAATGCCATATTTTGGAAGTGTCCCCATTTCCATGAAATCCTTTCCCTATATTCAGACAGCCGTTGAATTGAAGTATCTTAGTGAAAAGAGTGATAATAGTAGCCCTGTTGAAACTGTTGTGGCAGCCAATGCTTTAAAAAATATATTCCCGAAGCTTGATATAAGTGGGTTTTCTAATGATAAGGAGTTGATAACAAGAGAAAAATTCATGATAATCTTAAACAAAGACGCTGATTTAAGTAAGAAAATTTCAGAATATGAAACCAATGTAATAAAAAAAGAGAAAAAAGTCATTGGTTCGGCCGTGAATGATTTTATCCTAGGAGATGAGCAGTCACTGAGTAAAATTGAATACAGTAAGTATAAAAAAATAAATAATACTTTCGAACAAATATATTGGGAAGTTGCTATTTCCAGAGATCGACAATATCAGGTAATGTACGAAGATTTTTCTAGTGAAACAGTGGATTTATTAACCAAAAGACTAAACAAGGCACTGCTTTATTTCTATGATTCACAATTTTGGCAAACAATTGATGAGTGTAACCTAATCCTAAAAGAAGATTATAAGCATATTGGGGCTTTGTCTTTAAAAGGTTCCGCTTATTATATGTTGCAAAATTATGAAAATGCTAGGAAATATTGGAATAAAGTGCTTATTTTTCAGCCAAATAATGAAGAAATTAAGTATTTCTTGGAGATGCTGTAGTGTACTATAAAGTATTTAAAGTTCTCTTGCTCACTTTTCTCTGTACCTTTTCGTTAACTCTTGATAAGGATGCTGTCCTAAACCAAGTTAAAGGTAGTTTACAGGCGATAACTAGCAATGTGAGTGAGACAGGCGGTATTAGTAATGAGAAAGCTATTTATCTTGAATTTAATAGCAGTACGGAAATATTGAGTTTCCAGCAAGCCAAGGAAAAAGAGGTTCAAACTCTTTTGGATAATATTTTTGGCTATGACCAGATTGTGGTGTCAATAAAGATAAGAGTAAAAATTAATAATACAAATGCTCAAAAGATACAAACTTTGTTTTTGCCGGGAGTTCCAATTAAGCAAATATCCAAATCTAATATACAGAATACAAGTGTTTTCAGCCATTATGATGTTTCTGTTTGGATTAATTCAGAAACAGTCGATGAAAAAATTGTGAGGAGTAAGATCAAGGAACTTTTAGACTTTGATATTTATAAGGAAAGTACTATTAAAATCTTTAATGAAAAATTTATCAAAGGTGGAGGACGTGCTACAGAACTGGAGATTATGCAATCCCTCATGAAAAGTAATGCAGATATGGCTAAGAGCTCGGACGATAAATTTATGGCTCTTTTACAAAATGATATTGAGAAAGAAACAATGAAGGCTAAAGATAATGAAAAAATGACAGGCGTTATTAAAGGTGAAATTAAATCAGCCAAAGACTTTATTTCTCAGGTAATGAGTAAATCTTCAACTAAAATTAGCCCTCGCGATATTATTACCATTCTAATAGGGGTTCTCTTAGTGGTAGTTTTATCGGGAGTAGCATTGTCGATGTTTATTCTTTCTGGTAGTGCAAAGAATATAGCCACTACGCTTGTGACTGAAAAAACAGGTAAAGGTGCGGGGGCTGGCGGCGGTGGCAGTGGCGGTGGCAGTGGCGGTGGCAGTGGCGGTGATGCTGGTGCTGGTGCTGCTGCTGGATTGTCGGATGAAGTTACTATTAGTGAAAGTACCGCAGCTCGAGACTATTTTGATTTTGTTAATGATAGTAATATTTTAAAATTAGCTTATTTGCTGGAAAAAGATAAGCCGCCAGAAGGGGATCCTAGCTTAAGTCTTTACTGGCAACGAGTAGCAATTATTATTTCCTGTTTGCCGGTGTATATGGGTAGTGTTATTTTTTCTAGGTATGAAATGGAAGAGCAAGTGGAGGTAATACCGTTTCTTACCTATGAAACCGAGTATCCAGCCGATGAGATTCAATCTTTAGAGAGCTTGTACAGAGATAAGGTTGCAGGCTTAATTGGTGGAAAAACCGTAGTTTTACCCTTGTTGGATAAGTTCTCATCGGAAAAGAAATCAGAAATGACAATGGCTTTGCATATGAAACATCCAGACGTGTTGGTTGAAATCAGAGATATGATCGTTCTTTTTGAGGATGTGGCGTCTTTGCCACAAAAAGACTTAGTACAAGTGTTAATGGAAATGGACCCCAACTTAATAGGTTTATGTTTTATTCAGTCAGAGCCAGATGAATTGGAGGAGAAGTTGACGGGTCTTGCTCAAGGTTTGAAAGCTATGGTGCTTGAGGTTATTTCGTTAAGAAAGGAATCCTATACAAACATAGAGCTGGATAATGCTCGGAGCGTAATGGTGAAAATCGCCAAAAATCTCAAGAAAATAGGCAGGATAAATTTGGTGCAGAAAGAGTTTGGTGTGGACCAATCTAGAATGGCGCAGGATGATGTCGATGCTTTATTTAAGTGATTTCTT
>CAIUUT010000127.1 GCA_903902445.1 uncultured Candidatus Marinamargulisbacteria bacterium | reverse complement strand
CATGGCGGTCATAATATTGTTCAGGTGTTAGTCCGGCAATAGCGCCTAGTTTCCATCCTGAGCTTAGAGTAAAGATGGATTGCCCCCCATCAAGGGCTCCAATATAGGAAACGTCGTGCGGTATAATGCGACCCACATTTACTTTGATTGTTTTGTCCGGAGAAAAATTTATAGCAGCTTCATCGATTTTTTGCTGAGTGTTAGTTGCGCCATTACTGGGAAGGTCGCGGACAGAGCTTTTTAGTAAAAAATCTAGGTCGCGAACTCCGGCCATTGATTTTATGGTTAATTTTAGGCCATGACCAGTGCTGAATTGGGAGAAAGAGTCGGTACGCATATTATTCATAAAATAATTATAGAAACCACTAACTTTCATTTCGGCAGGTTTTCTGGTGATAGTTTGTTTATTTGTTGTTATTATTTGAGAATTCACTTCTAGCGGTTTTAACTTTTTCTTAATGAACAAAATGTCTCCAGCTTTCGGTGTTTCTGAACCTGAAAGGAGCTTGCAGGCGCTAGAGTATTGAGAAGAGTATATAATCTCTAATTCGGTAGTAGAGTTTTGAACAGAGCCAATAATGTCTCCTTCAGCTAAACCTCCAGCGATACCAGTGTTAATGTAAACGTATTCTGTGGAAAGGTAGCTAACCTGAATATCTTTGGCAAGGGAGAAGGATAAAAGTAAGAAAAATATGACTCCGATTTTTTTCATCTTTTACTACCATTAGGATGGCAAGTAGCACAAGCTGAACTACTGTACCCTTTAACTTTTCGGTGCTCACTAGACATTGATGAAATTGAGTGACAGCTTGAGCAATCATAGCTATTGTAATTTCCACCTGGATGACATTGCGAACAAGAGGAGCTATTTCTGTGGTTCGTAGGAAATGTATGATTAAAATTTGCTGGTGACCAAGCCGTGGTGCTGTGACAAGTTTGGCACGTAGTATTAAACCCAGCAGTAGAGTGTTTTGGGTTAGTAGTGGCAGCGTATTTACTGGAATGGCAGCCATTACAAGTATTAGGAGGTGGGGTGGAATAGCCACTTGTATGACAAGAAGCGCAGGTGGTTGTTTTGTGTGCACCTGTTAGTGGAAAGTTGCTGTGGTCAAAAGTAGCTTGCGTCCAGTCAGTAGTATTGTGACAGGTTTCGCAAGTTGTTCCATATCCGACATCGGAGTGTTTTGGGTTAGTAGTGGCAGCGTATTTGCTAGAGTGGCATCCATTGCAAGTGTTGGGAGGAGGGGTGGAATAGCCACTTGTATGACAAGAAGCGCAGGTGGTTGTTTTGTGAGAGCCAGTTAAGGGGTAGATGTTGTGGGAGTAGGTGGTTTTCGTCCAATCAGTAGTATTGTGACAGGTTTCACAATTTTGTCCAAAGTTAGCCACAGAGTGACTGGGATTCGTGGTTGCAGCATATTTCCCAGAGTGGCAGCTGTTACATGTATTCGCAGTTCCAGAATAGCCGCTCGTATGACATGCTGAACAGGAAGTGGTTTTATGTGCTCCAGTTAAAGGGAATAAGTTGTGAGCAAAGAATGCTTTGAGCCATGATAAGCCTGAGTGACATTGATTGCAGTTTTTATCATAGTTGGCGGCTGTGTGGTTAGGTTCAGTAGTCGCCAAATACTTTGCTGAATGGCAAGAATAGCAGGCTGGACTTGTTCCACGATATTGTCCGTTAGCATGACACTGGCTGCAATTTAGTCGAGAGTGTATGCCGACTAAAGGAAATCCGGCTTGCTGATGGGTTCGGATACTCTCTTGTTGAATTTTTCGATTATCCCAACGGTCGTTGTCATGGCAACTTTCACAAGATGTCCCCATTTTCCCTTGGTGCACATCTTGGTGGCAGTCGGCACAACTAGTGCCAACCTTGAAGAAAGTTCGTGATTTGTGGCAGTCAACACATGCTGCTCGCTGATGAGCCTTGGTAAGTTTAAATCCTGTTTCCTCATGCTTGAAACTGGATTTATAAGCGTCAATTTCCCAAGTGTTGGTCGTGTGGCAAACCAGACAATTTGTTTTGAGGTTGCCGTGAGGGTTTTTAGTTTTAGCTTGCGAGGAAAAGCCAATTGAGCAGAAAAGGCAAATTATTATTAGGGAAAGCGTGAATTTATTTATCATCATGACACCCCTTACAGGTTAACGGAAGTGGCTGGTAAATGGAAGTTTTTCCTCCAGAAGAGTTTTGAACCTGATGGCAAACTTTACAAGACAACTTGTTGTGAGCCCCATCTAATGGGTAGCGACTGTCACTATTGTGGTTAAATTTAGTGGCTATCCAGTTTTTGTCATTATGGCAATCTTCGCAATTCTTCCATTCATTTTTTAGGCTAAAGAGTCCTTTATGATTGCTTTTGTGGCAATCGGTACATTTTGTTTCTTTTAAACGAAAATCCCATTGAGTTGAACCTGGTCGTAGATGACAGGCTTTGCAAGAAACCGCTAAATGGGCTCCAGCTAATTTAAAGTTTGTCTGAGTGTTATGGTGAGTCGTGGTGTAATCAGAGGGCTTAAAGCTGTTCACGGTGTGACATGTTTCGCAGGGTTTGATGTCTTCATAATTTTTGTGATAGTTTTTATGACAATCGGTACATTTACCATAGACTAAAGGTGTTGTGTAGTTTCCGTCCTTATGGCAGCCTAAACATTTGACTGCAGTATGTTTCCCTTTTAGGGGATAGCGCGTTAGGTCATGGTTGAAGGCTGAACTATTGGTGAGATTTTTCCAAGAATCAGTAGTGTGACATTTTTCGCAAGAAGTTCCAAAACGTCCTTTATGCTTGTCTTCATGGCATTGGTTGCAGGTAGCGTATAATATATTTTTAAACTGCATAGACCCTTGTCCATTTATCCTCTTATGACATTGAATACACTGTGTCTTGGTGTGTTTTCCTGTAAGTTTATAGTTGGTTTTATCGTGGTCAAAATTTATAGCGGGTTTCCAGCTGTTTAGACCATGGCAATTTGTACATTTAGGGGAAAGTTGCTGTTGATGCTGGTCTTTATGGCAACTGAGGCAGTCTCTAACTGTTTTATGGGTGATATCCTTGACGGATAATTGGTTGGAATTATGGCATTTGCTGCAAGCAACTTGGGTATGTTTGCCTTCTAATGGAAAACCTGTTTTGCTGTGGTTAAAATTTTTAATAGATTTCCAGCTGTCCATACTATGGCATTCCAAGCATTTGCTAGAGAACTTTTGTTGATGCTGGTCTTTATGGCAACTGAGGCAGTCTGTGGAGAGCCCTAGGTAGCTTGTTTTTTTATTGGCGATCTGTTTGGCCGTGTGACATTTCTCGCAACTAACCTGACTATGCTTACCCTCTAAGTGATATCCGGTTTTGTCATGGGGGAAGTGTTCTTTGCTGCCTTCCCAACGAACCAACTGTGAATTTTTGCCAATGTGTTCTTTGTGGCAAGTTAAGCAATCTTTGTATTCTGGTTTAGAGTGCAATCCTTTATTATTTTGAATATTTTTTTTAAGAGTGACGTGACAACTTAGACATTTATCTTGGGATAGCTTCTTACCAACCTCATGGCATTTAAGACAATTACCAAGTCCCTCTAGTTGAGCGTGGGACATATTTAGGTCGCCTGGAGAGAACTGACTTGCAAATAGCGGAGTCAGTAAGAAGATAGTAATAATTATTGTTTTAGAAAATCCAGACATAGCCGAGTAATAGCGCAATAGCTACATGCACAAAAAGAATAGTTAGCATAATATAGGCAAAGGGGCGATGAATAACGTGCCAGTAATGAAAAAGGTGTTCAAGCTGTTTTAGAAACTTAATTTGATTTATAAGCTTAGTTTTTTTGGTAAGAGCGTTCCTGATTTCTTCGAATTCGGCTCGGGCTAAATGATGTTTGTGGGAGAAATTTTTTGTTACGCGTCTAATATAAAAAAAGTTATATATATCCTGAAAAATAATTTGCAGAAAGAACATGCCCATATTCTCAGATGCTTTTATTTCTTTAGCCCTATCTTCGGTTTCAATCTGTCCATATTTTGATTCGACTTTTTCTAGTAAGTCTTCACTTAGAGATAATTCTTGTTTGGCTACATCGGTGTGCCATTTTTGATTTTGACTCTCGATAAAATCACTGTGCTGATTAACCTTTTCTTTTAGTCCCTTAATTTCCTGAGGTATCTTTATGTATAAATAGCGGCCAACAAAACCGCTAATAGCTACAGCCGTCATGGACCAGAAACTAACGGAGACAATCCCGCCGAACTTAAAAGAGGTATGCAGCAGCACGAAGAGTGGCCCCATTATGCCCAGATAGATATGAAAATTTAGCCAATCCTTAATGCTGCCAATATTTCCAAAAATTGCGACTCTTTTGCGCACGGAATATAGAAGCATTAGGAGCATCATGCCTGTGCCAAGTATGCCAAGTCCATGCCCAACTACCCCCCCTGGTTTATATAAATTATGCAGGGGAGAAAATGGTCGATCTGCTACAGGAAGTTGAAAATAGGGCAACCCTTTAATTAGAAAATAAAAAAAGAAGGTAAACGATACAATGTAAAGTAAGGTTAAGAGGATGTTGAAAAAATTAATTTTTCTGGGTTGTTCACTCATTTAATGTTCCTCTCCAAACTTTATTCCAATCTTTTTTAATAAATCAAAGGGGGCGATGCCACCTACAAAAACAAAAGTAAAATCATTTATTATATTTTGGGTGCCTTCGGGAGTTGATAATACTACTTCTTTTTCCTTAATCTCTTTTACTTCAGAATTATATACAATGTTCAGCTGGCCTGCTTTGGTCATCTTTTGGACAAGTATTGAATTGCGTTTTCTAATGCGAAAGAAACTTTCCTTTCGGTAGGAGATGGTTACCTTGTTTTCTGGTTGTTGCGCTAAAGCAACTGCTGCCTCTATCGCCACATCGCCTCCTCCTACAACTAAAATAGAGTTATTAGAAAATAAGCTGGCATCGATAAGATTATACATGACTTTGCCTAAATTTTCACCAGGGACATTTAGCTTTCTAGGGGTACCTCGTCTTCCAAGCGCCAAAATGACATTTTGAGTCTGAAAATGAACTAACTCTTCGGGTTTGGCAGTTAGAGAGACTTCGACATTCAGCGTGTGATTTGCGGCAGGAGATACATTTTCTAGTTTGTGTTCTAATACGGAGTTGATGTTGTAGCGTTTGTAAATTGCTTCCCAGATACTTACCAACTCTTCTTTCTCGTACTCGTCTTTGGAAAGCTTTCCATAAAGGGGCAGCTCAATAATATCGGTGAGGACTAGTTTTTTTCTAGGGTATTGTAGTACTGTTCCGCCAAATCCTTGCTGGTCAATTAGTAAATAGGATAAGCTTTTTTCGGTGGCTGCTAAAGAAGCTGCAATTCCTGCGGGACCTCCGCCAACGATGATTACATCATAGATATCTTTTTGTTTGGAAAGTTGAGGATTTATTTGTAGTTGTTTAATAATAGATTTACCTTGATTTACCGCATTTCTAATAAGCGCATAGCCACCAACTTCCCCAGCTACATATACATGGGGAATCGAAGTTTGTTGGTTTTCGTCGACAATTGGAATATCTGGTCTTTTAGATGTATCGCCTAACCCAATGGTAATGGCTCCAACGGGGCAGCTAGCTTCGCATTTGCCATGGCCTCTACAGTTGGCCCCATTTATAATTGTGGATTTCCCCCCAATAACCGCAAGAACATTGCCTTCTGGGCATTTTCGTACACAAGTTCCACAACCAATACACAAGGATAAGTTGATTTGCGGATGCTGAACCACTGGCTTATCAGCTCCAATTTGTCTGGCTTCTTCTTGCGCTTGTTTTGATATGCGGGCGTTTCTTTTGGTTTTGATAATGTAGGGAACTAAAAAGAGTACAATAATTCCAGTAATCAGTAGCCATGTGATAATAGTTTCTAATAAAATTTTAGATTTTCTCCTTCAGGTGAACAAGCAAAAAAACTCTAATTATAGGAGTGCAGACCAGCTAATAAAAAATTTACACCAAAATAAGTGAAAATTACTAGCATGAAGCCAAGTACTGCAAACCAGGCTGAAATTTTTCCCGTCATGCCTTTTTTAAAGCGTAAGTGCAAGTATAAAGCGTAAATTAAAAAGGTGATTAACGCCCATGTTTCTTTTGGATCCCAGCTCCAGTAACTACCCCAGGCATAATAGGCCCAGATTGCTCCAAAAATTAAGGCCCCAATCGTGAAAATCGGCAATCCTATGCAAATAAAACGATAGCTTATTTTGTCTAATTTATCAGCTTCTGGTAGTCTCTTGACCCATGCAAAGGAAAAATATTGCTTCAGAAGGAATAACAAGCCTGCAACAAAGGCAATTGCAAAGGCAGCGTCACCTAAGAAGGCAAAGGTTACATGTAACTTAAGCCAGTGGGATTGTAGCGCTGGTGCTAATGACTTAATGGTTGAGGGCATCAGCGATGCAATCCCAATCATTACTACACCGACTATCATGGTAAGCCAAGCTATAGCAGGGAATTTCATTTTTCGGTCTACCCAAAGAGCTCCAGCAACAATAGCCCAAGCAAAAAAGGATAAAGATTCATACATATTAGACACAGGAATGAATCCTGAATCTAGCCAGCGAAGTATTATGGCGGCCGTGTGTGCTATCCAACCAATAAGCCCTATGCGAAAGGCCCATTTTGACATATTAGGGGTATCAAGTAAGGCTCCAAAAGAATATAAAAAGCTGGCAATTAAATAACCTATAAAAGCTAAATAAAATAGTTGTGAATGTAAAATAGTCATAATATTTCCTCCCTTTTTGGTATATAAAAGATAATCATAAAACCGATGCTTAATATTAACATAGCTGTCAACATCCAGTGTGCTGAGGGGTCTCTTACAACTTTTAAACCAGAGTAATTCTGAAAACGGTTGAATTCTATTGAAAAACCGTCAATTTCAACTTTCTTACCAAGAGATAAAATAATTGATTGCGGTTTCTCTCCTTTGATTATCAGCCATAGAGTTGGATTATTGTCCTCGTTGGAGAGGGAGGTGGAGTCAAACCCACTGCCACCCGAGAAATCCGGGAAATATTGATATATCAGAAGGCGGTTTTCAGAGGTTAGTTGAATCGTTTGGTTTTCCTGAGTTTTAATTTCTTTTGTAACTTGCTGTGGAGTGGTTAGCGTTAGTATAAAGTCCTTGCCATAGTAAGATTGATATAATAAATAGTTGCCGACTTTAAGAGGATGATTAACGCTAAGTTTCTTTCTGCTTATTTCCTGTCCCTGTTTGTTTATAATGGATAAGTCGCTCTCAAAGTTTTTTAGGTCCTTATTTTTATCTAATAAAATACTGAAATGGTTTAGGTGGATGTTGTTATCCTGATCGGGAAGTGTATAAATAGATCCTTCAGAAAGACTTACGTTAAAATCCTCTCCTGTAAAATGTTTTGCGAGTGAGGCTATAAGCACCAGTAGGATTCCAAGGTGAATTAGCTGGATGCCAGCAGATCGAATAAATGATTTACTAATGGCCGCTTTTCCTTCGCGTAGAATTCTTTTTATTAGTAGTAATATGTGCTTACTTGAGCATAAAGAGATGTTTAAAAACAAAAGTAGCATAAGGCAGTAAAATATGTTTGAGTTGTAAAACTGTTCTAGCTGTAGAAATACTAATGTCTTATGCATCATGGGCCATTCCATAAAGGCTCCTTGCGGTATAAGCGTACTAATGATAAAAAGTAAAATAGCCCCACCCAGAATATAGATGGCCGTAGTCATGGATGTAAAAAAACCCCAAAGATTGAGTATAATTTTATTTATTTTTTGTTGCATACTCGGACTTATTATACATTATTCAGAAAAGTTCTGGCAATGTAATAATGGTGACTAATCCCTGGCAAACATCGAGGATGTTCCTAAGTTCGCCAGATAATGGTTATCTGTCTATGAGCCGATGATGCGCTACCGTCTTCTCCGGTTCTCACCCTGTGAATATAAATAAGTATCAATCTGTGAATTAATGACTATTTGTCTTGCAATGTGTTATGGAGCGGGAAAACGGGTTCGAACCGTCGACCCCGACCTTGGCAAGGTCGTGCTCTACCAACTGAGCTATTCCCGCAATAACAATTACAAAGCCAATTATAATATAGCTTGCCATTTTTATAAATAAATATTTTATATTTACAATAGATGGCTTTTTGCTGGTGCGCGTGGAGGGACTTGAACCCCCACGCCTCGCGGCTCTAGATCCTAAGTCTAGCGTGTCTGCCAATTCCACCACACGCGCAAAGCGATGGTATTATACCAAGTTGTTTCTAGTCTAACAACCACTTATACTTATACAAAATCGATCGGTTATCCAGAGTAACTGGTTGCTATAAAAATAGCGAAATTACTTACAAAACATTGAATTCTTAAATGAAACATATTTTTTCGATACATTATTTATCTTAAAAAACACGATAATGGGTTTATGCGTAAGTTATGGTTTTCTATAATTAGTAATCTTATAAATAAGGTGGGATTTAGTCACAAACTTTCCGATATATTATTAAAGGAAAGAAAAGGGGTGGCTAACATGAGAGAAAGAATTAATCATAAAGATTTTTTTAAAAAGGATTCAGTGGCCAATGAGTTTTGGGAAGAATATAAATTAAGAGGGTTTGCACTGAACCCAGAGAATGATGGTAGTTTTCAGGAAGATATTAGAAATTTAAGAATTAGAAAGAAAAATAGCGATACTTATGAAATAACGGTAGATGATGATTATAAATTTAACATAGTTTCTGCCAGTTTATTTATGAGAACAGTATCAGAAATAGAAGGTTTGGTTAAGTATAAATTGTTTAAATAAGGGGATCTATGTCTGGAATATTAGGCATAAACTCAGGGTTTTCTACGTCGCGGATGTGGACTCCCAGCAGTATCAATAGCATAAATCATAGTGACCTTGGAAATATTAGCGGGTCTAATGCTACTATCATTGGCAAGAAACAAGCTGATCGTGAGGTAAGAGGCTTCAATGTTGTATTGCATAACGTTCCTGAAGCCCTGCAGTGGATTGCTAAAAAAATAGAGAAAAGATTCAATGTGAAGGTGTTTAACTCGGATATCCCTTTTAAAGGAGAGGAGCTAAAGGGTATTTACGATACCTTAGCAGGTATTCCCTCCGAACATTTAAAGGGTGTGGAAACGATAGTAAAGAACCGCAGTTTGCAGCTAAATTTGCAAGACTCTCCCCCTGGTGTTTTTTCCAAAATGTATAAAAGCAAAGTTTATGGAGCCTACGATAAAGAAAATAAACGAGTGTTTATCTTTGAACTTGATAGTCCAGCACAAGTGGCTACCGTATTAAAACATGAGATTGGGCATGCTGTGCATAGTTACAACATACCTTTTGAATATTTTTTTCTTTTTGTGCTGAAAAGTGGGTGGGACGTAGCTTACCATGAACAGCAATTTGTTTCTGGTAATTCCTTTTATAATATGGTTATGAAAAAGTTTATAATAGACAAAAGAGACGCTTTAAAGCTAGCAAAACATTTTAATTGGGATAGTATTAGAAATAATAAAGATATTTATGGTAAGTATGTTTTGTCTGTACCAGAGGCTCAGAGAGAGCTGTATGCATATAAAAACCCATACGAAACTTTTGCTTCTTTATACGAAAAAACAATCAGCAAATAATAGTTGACCTTACTCCCTAATCTTTATTATAATTCTAAAGTTATAAATCTAGTATAAAACACTTAATGTAGGAGGAGTTACTTTGAAACGCACATTTCAGCCAAACAGTAGAAAAAGGCACAAAAAACATGGTTTTCTTGTTCGCATGTCATCACATGGCGGCAGAAACGTTATTAAAGCCAGAAGAAAAAGAGGAAGGGTTAAGTTAGCTGCTTAAGCCATTTTCGTTCAGCAAACAATTTAGGTTGCTCAATTTTAGAAGTTGTTTTGAAGGAAGAAAAATAATTAGTAGGCCTATGGTTGTGTACGCCAAACCAAGTAAAGAATTAAAAATAGGCATAATCGTAAGTAAAAAAGTAGATAAACGAGCAACTAAAAGAAACAAAGTCAAAAGAACCATAAGAGAAATATTTAGAAACAACAAACCAGTTTGTGGGGAATACATTATAATCGCCAGAAATAGTATCTTAGCAATGTCCCAAACGGAAATTCTAAAGGACTATCTGAAGATTATAAAGGAGTTCAAATTTAATGATAAAAGTTCTGATAATTAAATTTATAGATTTTTATCAGTATTTATCAAAGTATACGAAGAGTAAATGTAGGTTCTATCCCAGCTGTTCGTCGTATGCAAGGGAAGCGATTACCCAATATGGTGTTATCGCGGGTACAGTAAAAACAATTTCTAGAGTAAGTAAGTGTCATCCATGGCATCCTGGTGGATATGACCCAGTGAAGTAGGAGGGAATAAATGCATCCAATATTATATTTAGTTGACCATATGATGATTCCGATGCTTAAGTATTGTTATTCGTTTACTAATAGTTATGGTTTAGCAATTTTACTATTAACACTCATTCTTAAGTTAATTCTTTTTCCACTTACAGTAAAACAAACAGAGTCTATGGCAGGAATAAAACTGATTCAGCCAAAGATGAAAGAATTGCAAGCGAAACATAAAGATAATCCCCAGATGCTGCAAATGAAGATGATGGAATTATATAAGGAAAATAAAGTAAATCCTTTAGGTGGTTGTCTTCCAACGTTAGTTCAAATTCCATTTTTCATTGCGATTTTCGTTAGTTTATCAAGCCCACAGTTTAAGGCTTTGGTTAATACAGAAGGGGTTTCTGCTGGTTTTCTATGGCTAAAAAGCCTTACTCTACCAGATAAATTAATGATTCTGCCTTTATTAGTTGCTGCGTCTACATACTTATCGCAGTTAACAATGAATCCTGGTGGAGCTAAAGATGATCCGCAAATGAAAATGTTTGCCTATATGCCGATATTTATGTTTTTTATTGCCATGAGTATGCCAAGCGGAGTTTTGCTTTATTGGGCGTCATCTCAGCTAATTACTGGCGCTCAGCAGTATTTTTTAAACAAGAGATTTGCAAAAAAAAATGCGATTAGCATTCAAGGAAAGGAGAAAAAGTAATATGGGTTTATTTGATATTTTTAAGGGAGAAGACAAAAATGTGGCGGTTGTTGTGCCAACTGAGGTAGAGGATACTGGCAACTCCATAGAAGATGATATGCCAAATGTGGCAAAAGATATATTGACTGAGATTTTAGATTTAATGGGGTTTTTCAACGTAGTAAAGATTGTAGACAGTGACAAGTCCTTTGTTTCTATGGAAATAAAAGGTGATGACTTAGGTAGAATCATTGGAAAAGAAGGCAATACTTTAGCTGCTTTACAGTTACTTATGAGAAATATGTTAAGCAAGAAATATAAGAGACCCGTTAGTGTGCAGATAGATGCCAATAGTTATAAGCAAAAAAGAGAAAATACTTTGCAAAATATGGCACTAGAAGCTGCTGATAGTGCGTATTCTGAAAACAAACAAATTGAATTACCCTCTATGACCCCATGGGAAAGACGAATTATCCATCTTGCACTAAAAGATAACACAAAAGTGAAGACAGAAAGCATAGGAGAAGACCAAGATAGAAAAGTCATTATTTATCCAAATAAATGACCTTAAAGGCGTTTACTGACACGATAGCTGCGATCTCAACACCTATTGGTGTAGGGGGCGTAGCTATCGTGCGAATAAGTGGCTCACAGGCTTGCTTCATTGCGACACGATTAACGCAAAAAACTGATTTTTCCCCGAATAAGATTGTTTTTTCCAAATTTATAAATTCTAACCGACAAATAATTGATGAAGGATTGGTTTCGTATTTTCGATCCCCCAACTCATATACTGGCGAAGATGTCATTGAGATCAATTGTCACGGCGGCTATGTCATAGCCCAAGCTATTCTAGAGCAAGTGATGGTGTATGGTGCACGCATGGCTACGAAAGGTGAGTTTACACTGAGAGCGTTTATTAATGGGAAGTTGGATTTATTGCAGGCGGAAGCTGTTATTGACCTAATTGATGCAAAAACTTTTCAGTCATCACAAGTTAGCGTGTCACAGTTGGAGGGGCAACTTTCGCTGGCCATTAAGGAAATCCGCACAAAACTACTGCATTTAATTGCTCATCTGGAAGTGCATTTAGATTATCCCGAAGAGGAAGATTTAAGTCCACAGGAGAATTATGTTCAAAATATCCAAAACCTTATTACAGAGATTGATGCTGTTTTGAATACTTTTAATACTGGCCGACTTTTAAAAGATGGAGTACTTACCATTATTGCCGGTAAGCCAAATGTTGGAAAATCAAGTCTTCTAAATAGCCTTCTGCGTGATGACAGAGCCATTGTGTCGCATATAGCAGGCACTACAAGGGATACAATAGAGGAATGGATGCAAATCGATGGTTTACCCTTTAAGCTTATCGATACTGCAGGTATAAGGCAGAGTAGCGATGATATTGAGATTATCGGCATTAATAAAGCCAAGGAGTATTTAACCAAGGCTGAGATAGTGCTTGTTCTCTTGGATGCTTCAACGGGGCTAGAGCCTGATGACATGAGTATTATTAAATCCATACAAAAAAGTAAAATAATTTTCATAATAAATAAGATTGATATTTTACCCAATAATGAAAAAGAAATTTTAGCTTTTCTCAAAGAAGATTTCTCTCAAAATATTATAATTTCAACCTCATTAATGGAAAAAGAGTCGATTCACGGAATCGAGGATAAGCTTGTGTATTTTGTGAAAAATGTATTACTGACAGCCAAGGAAGAGGTGTGTTTGCTGAATAATGAGCGTCAAAAGGAGCAATTAGTAAGCGCCAAAGATTGCTTAGAAAAAGCGCAACAATCTGTGCTGCAAGGGTTATCGGAAGATTTTTGGCTCATAGATTTAAAGCAAGCCTTGAGTAACTTAAGTGAGGTTATTGGGGAAAACGTAAGTGAAGAAATCTTGGAGAATATCTTTTCTAGGTTTTGCGTAGGTAAATAGGCTCGTGCTATAATGCATTCGGTTTTTAGGAGAGGTCGCATAGTCTGTCCCGTAAAACTTGCAAGCTTGGCTTGCCTAGTTTTACGAGGATCCTCGAAATGAAAATGAAATCATAGATTTCAATCATTTCGGGAGTCTAGTGTACACCTGTTCTAACAACATAGTTTGTTTGATGATTTATTTAGGAGAGGTCGCATAGTCTGGTCTAGTGCGCACGCCTGGAAAGTGTGTAAACCGCAAGGTTTCGAGGGTTCGAATCCCTCCCTCTCCGCCAGAGAAACCCCAACAGTTTATCACAAAAATTGCTAGAGACATAAAGCGAATAAGTCTGGAGGGTGAGAACCCGAGAAGAGGGTT
The DNA here is from genome assembly GCA_903902445.1 of uncultured Candidatus Marinamargulisbacteria bacterium. GTDB lineage: Bacteria > Margulisbacteria > Riflemargulisbacteria > GWF2-35-9 > GWF2-35-9 > CAIUUT01. The sequence continues at coordinate 12 of CAIUUT010000127.1, read as the reverse complement.
CAGCTAGCTGCT
>CAIUUT010000126.1 GCA_903902445.1 uncultured Candidatus Marinamargulisbacteria bacterium | reverse complement strand
TATCCTCCGCCTCCAATGGTGCCATCCAAAACTACACCGCCAGAACCAATATCGAGATAGTGGATTACTTCTTGAAGAAGAACAGGTGTATGGTAGCTATTTGACATAGTTATCTATGTTTTTTCCTGACGATTAATATATTTCAGATAAGCATTTAATCCTAATTGTAAGTTAGAAAAATACTGTTGGTTACTTAGTAAGAACCTAATAAAAGAAAAGAAATTGCACTTCATTGAAAAAATTACACTTCTCTGTGGTAGATAGGGGGTTGTTGCTATTTGAACCATTTTAACCTTTTCTTTCCTGAGAAAGTTGGTTTGCGCAAAAAAAACCAAGCCAACTTTTAAAAACTCCGAAAAAGGCATATTTTCATTATTTATTTCCCACCACTGTGCGTCGTCTACAAGATTTATTAATAATGCCTTGGTAAGTATTTCATCTTGACTGATCTCTTCATGTAAAAAAAATTTAGGAACTACAACAGGAACAGATTTAGTGTGAAAGATAATAAAATCTCCTTGGTCTTTAGGTAGCAATTGAGGATTTATAATATGATTATCTATCCCGAAATAATATTTCTTTTCTAAAGAGTTAGGATTATTTCCTTTCTGTTTGAGTTCTTTGGGTATTTTTACACTGTTTTGCAATATTCTTGTTAAGACATGGTTATGATTATTAAAAAGCTTGTCGATGTGCGCATTAAAGACCCAATTATCAGCAGCTTTTTGCGTTTTAGCTGTGTTTTTAAATTGTTGTGTTTGCATAATCCCAAGCTGATCTATGACCATATCTAATTTTCCTTTATTACGGGTCTGGCCCTAAAAAAACGTGAAGTAGAAATATCATCCAGAAATTTTGTTTCTTCTTTATCTAGTAACTTTCTCCAAATCTTACGTTTTTTTTCTTTGTCTTTTTCCAGTATCTTTTTTTCCTTAATAGCGATCAGGAGTTTTCTTTCCTCTTCGAGCTTTCTCAGTTGAGCCTTTTCAACTTCCTTACATTGTTCCACTTCATTTTCCTTAAGAACTTCCAAACGATGTTTTCTTAAAAACACCTTACTTAAATCGATGGGTTTTCCGGAATGGTACATTTCTAAGATATTTCTATTTTCTTGATTCTGTTCCGTGATTATTTCTTCTAACTTTATTTGCTCTTCCTGTAATTTTTGTGTAGCCTTGGTTACTTCTTCCTTTTGCAAAGTTTCTCTTATGATACGTACTCGTAGAGCTGAAGCTAAATTGTATCTGAAGCGTTTTGTGGGTTTAGTTTTAGACATTTGTATTCTTTCTAATTTGTAATACTTACTTGAAACAGCTTCAAAGGAACAGACAATTAACTCTAAACATATTATATAGAAAGCAACACATTAAATAAATAGCTCTTGCCGTTGAATTTCAAGAGACTTAGTATATTCTTCCACCAGTTTATTCTTTTCTACACCTGCGTTAATGAAATCCCAAGGAAGCAAATCATCTGGATTTGTTTGCGTTGTGAACTGACCAACGTCAAATTCATAATCCAAGATAGCTTTCTGCCAAAATTCATACTGAAAATGGTCATACCAAGCATCAAAATTAGCCCCATTTTTGTATGCCGCGTAAATCAATTGGCCAACTTTTTTATCGCCACGGCATAATATTCCTTCTATCAAGCTTACCTCTGGGTCCGTCCATCGCATTTCCAATTGTTTATGCCTCAAGTTTTTTTTAAAAAAATTCAATTTGTTATTAATTTCTTCAATGGAGTCCTGTTTACACCATTGGAAGGGTGTAAACGGCTTTGGAACAAAGTTTGAAATATTAATAATTATTTTATTCCTTGCCGGTTTAATTTCTTGAATAATACGAAAGGCTAAGTCTACAAGCTCTTCCAAATCTTTTTTTTCCTCTCTGGGTAGCCCAATCATAAAATATAATTTCAAGGCTTTATTAGTGTTTTTGGAGGCTATTCTCATTGTATTTAAAATTTCCTCTTCAGATACATCTTTTGAAATTACATCTCGAAGGAACTGACTACCAGCCTCTGGAGCAAGAGTTACTCCCGATTGCCGTATTTTATTAGCAAAATAATTGATATCGGTAGAGTAGGAATCAATGCGTAAAGAAGGTAAACTAAGTGCAACTTGTTTGCTTTCACAAATAGATTCCATGTCTCTTAATAAATCTAAAACTTGTGGATAATCACTAGAACTCAGTGACGTTAAGGAAACCTCATCATAACCGGTGTTAGAGATAATAGATTGTATCTGCTGTAAAATCATTTCCTTGTCGAGCTTACGCACTGGTTTATTGATATATGAGGCTTGGCAAAATCTACACTTCCGAGGACAACCTCTCATTATTTCTACACTGTACCGATTATGCACTACCTTAAGCAGAGGGACTATAGGTTTATCCAAGAAATGCTTTTGGGTAAAATTCTTAAATTTGTGACTAACTATTGTTTTATCATTATGGAAAATTGGAACAAAGACATTAACCCAATTATTTAACTC
>CAIUUT010000125.1 GCA_903902445.1 uncultured Candidatus Marinamargulisbacteria bacterium | reverse complement strand
TCCCCTCCCATTGTCAGCCACGGTTATTTCGAGGCCGTTTTCTATTTCCCTAGCCCCCAAGGAAACAGTGATTCCTTTACCCACCTTTACCGCATTGCCAACTAAATTTGCAAAAATTTGTTTAAATCTGTAATAATCAGCATTTACAACAAGTGTCTCGGGGTGAACTTTATATTCTAATTTTATATTATTTTCTACGAACTTTGGATAAAACTGATCTTCAATTTCAAAGAAAAAATCTCTAACAGCAAAATCCATTTTATTTAGTGTAATTTTACTTGTTTGCAACCTAACCAAATCGCTTAGTTCTAATATCATCCTCTGTAAATCTTCACTACTATGGAATGCAAAATTTAACAGTTTTCGATTCCTCTCACTGAGCGACTCATTTTCCGGCCCATGCAAAACTAAGTCTAAAAACCCAACAATACTTGTAAGTGGATTTTTTAGGTCATGGGAAATAGTATTAAAAAATTCATTTTTGAATTGGTCTAACAGCTTGTTATTGGTTATATCTTCAATCAAGCAAATTACAATATTGAAATTGAGCTTCTTATCCATTACTAAATTAGTTTTTACGAGGAGGAATAGATCGGAGCCCTCCCACGTTGTTTTTATCTCTTTCACCAAATTTTGCTTGCCACTTACGGTTTCTTGAATAGTTTTGGCAAGGGATTGAGCTAAATCGCTATTTGTTATTGATATAATTTTTTGTTTCCCGGCAAAATTATTATTTTCAACCCCAGAAATATTTAGCAGTTTCTTAGCATTATTATTAATTTGAATTAAGTTCCCCTCCATATCGGTAACCAAAATTCCTTCAATAATATTATCAATAACCAAAAGGGACTTCATTGTTTCCGTCATAAGTTCTTTCGAGCGTTCCTGTAATTCCTTCGTCCTCTCATTTATCATTTCCTCTAAAGAAGAACTATACATTTTGTTTCGCTGATAATGAAACTGAATAGAAGAAATTAACTGATTTAAAAATATCTTTAGTTTTTCAATTTCATTGTTTTCCTTATTCAGGAAAACCACGCAATCATAGCAAGGGAAACTCATGGGGTTACGCTTCTTTAGTGTCTGGGGATTAAAGTATTTATTCCAACACCCCCCCGCATAATTGTTATAATACTTACAGGTCTCTTTCTTACAATTCTTAATTATCCAGCAATGTGTATTATTTCTAAGCGGAATTGGCTTAATAGAAAGTGGATTGGCGTGAGTGTAGCGATTTATGTAATCAATAATTTCAATAATTGGCTTGGTAATCTTCATGCTTAAGTAGTAGGAAGTCACAACAACAACCAAACTGCTCAAAATAAATATGATGATTACCGACAGCTTAATGTAGTCCTGAACCGACAATAATATATCAATTAAATTAGCCCTTTGCAGTGTAGCCAAAAGATAGCCAAGGTTTGTGCCACCTATCTTTATTGGCATAACAACTAACTCATCGCCGCCTTTTTGATGCACTTGATAATAACGCTGAGGGTTACGTGAATTATTCTTAATTATCAATTTTAGGGAGGCACCCAGACTTTGACTATTGCTCAGTCCGCTTGGGGCAATAATTTCGAAGCTTAAGCTGTTAATAAAGGTAATAGACTTAATATATTTCTCATTTTCTAGCCAACTCTTTATCCGTCTCGTTAAAGTAGCCTCATCATGGATCAAAACCTCATAGCTACTTTCCGCTGCAAACTTTGAAAGCATTCGAATGGTTCCACTTTCGATTTTCTTCTGAGTAAAAAAACTTAAAACAAAAATTGAAAGAAAAAAGATTAACACACTAATAAAAGTAAATATAATGGGGATTTTAACTTTGATGCTGATATTTTTCATAAAGACTCAACTAAACTTAGGGTTAAACACATATATTCACCTTAAACTTTCATGATTTGCAATAATATTTACTGATTAACCTCAAATTCTATTTTACAATAAAATAATTCATTGTTAAAATTAAAATTAACTTATTTTCAAGTTGGATGTTTTTTCCCCGGTAGCTCAGTCGGTAGAGCAATTGACTGTTAATCAATGGGTCCGTGGTTCGAGTCCGCGCCGGGGAGCCAAAACATTCTTTCCTAATCCTGTTTGCCTAAATATTCTAAGTATTGTAGAATTCCAGACAAGTGTTACGTGAAAGAATATTTCTAACTCATAGTTACTGCATACCGATTTTATGTAAATCAACTCAGGGTTTATTTAAGATTTTTAAATAAATCGATTTTGGAACAACACTTCAATACCATGGTTCAAATATGTTACAAATAAATAATTTAACACTATCTTTTAGCAGTCAAGAAATCCTCAAGGACGTAGGCTTTAATATTCACTCCGGTGAACGTATCGGTCTCGTAGGGCGTAATGGTTCAGGGAAAACATCGCTCTTTAAGCTAATTACTTGTGAGATTAAACAGGACTCAGGTGTTATTTCTCTGCCAAAGAATTACTCCATCGGCTACTTGAAACAACATCTTCACTTTACCGAAGAAACGATTCTCTACGAAGCTTGCTTAGGACTCAAAGAGGAAGAGTCTGGCCAAGTATGGAAGGCTGAAAAGATACTTGTAGGACTTGGTTTCAGCGCCGATGAGCTTTACGATTCGCCTCTCGGACTCTCGGGTGGGTATCAGGTACGTCTTAATCTGGCTAAAGTCCTTTTGGCTGAGCCGCACCTACTCCTCCTTGATGAACCAACCAACTACCTTGATATTATATCTATTCGTTGGCTAACTCGCTTTCTACAGCGTTGGCCAAATGAATTGATTATTATCACTCACGATCGGGATTTCATGAACAGCATTACAACTCACACAATGGTCATTCATCGTCAAAAAATAAAAAAAATAGCTGGCGATACTACAAAATTATTTGAGCAAATAGCCTTAGAAGAAGAGGTCTACGAGTTAACCCGCCAAAAAGAACAAAAAAAACGAGATGAAACCATGGAGTTTATTAATCGTTTCCGTGCACAAGCGGCACGTGCAAGTCTGGTACAATCACGCCTTAAGTCTTTGGAGAAAATGGGGCAAAAAGAAGAAATGAGTAAAATTATAGAGCTTGGATTTCGCTTCAATGCAGCCCCCTTTCATGCACAAACTCTGATGAGAGTTGAAAACATTGCCTTTGGCTACAGTCCTGAGAAAATACTTATTGATAATCTCTCCATTGATATCGGCAAAAAAGACAGGATCTGCGTTATCGGAAAGAATGGTAAAGGGAAATCAACCTTGCTGCGACTACTTGCCGAAGAATTACAGCCAATTAAGGGCAATATTATTAAGCATCCCGTTAATAAGTTTGGGTACTTTGGCCAAACAAATATCGAGAGGCTAAACCCAGCGTTAACTATAGAAAAAGAGCTTTCTAACGTGCGTCCAGAAGCTAGCTATACGGAGATTCGCAACACCTGTGGCGCCATGATGTTTCACGGAGATTTGGCGCTTAAGAAAATATCAGTTCTTTCCGGAGGCGAAAAAAGCAGGGTTTCGCTAGGGAAAATACTACTTTCTCCCACAAACATGTTGCTACTGGATGAGCCCACAAATCACTTAGATATAGAGTCCTGCGATTCATTAATTGCTGCTCTAGATGACTTTCCTGGCGCCGTAATTATCGTTACCCACAGTGAAATGTTTCTCCATCATCTGGCGAACAGGTTAATCATTTTCAATGAAGACCGCGTTTTTGTTTTTGAGGGCACCTATCAAGACTTCTTAGATAAATATGGGTGGGAGCCTGATGCAAAAAAACTTAAAAAGGATAAAATTTCAGACACCAAGAACTTAATCGAAAATGAACCAGGAGTTGATTACAACAAAAAACGCAAATTATTAATGTCTAAAATTGCCGAAATAGAAAAGAAGATAGATGAAGAAGAGGCGACCTTTAACCAAATCAACCTCATTATGGCCAATAATTCCAGTAAAAAGAGTGTAAGTGAAATTAAGGAATTTAAGGCAAAAAGTCAGCAACACCAGAAAGCAATCGAAACCGGCTACAAAGATCTAGAAAGCCTAATTGCACAGCTAGATATTCTGGATAAATCGAAATAACTTTTACCACAAGGCACGTAAATAAAATTTAATTTCTTGACATAAGCACTTATTTTGATATATTGTGTTCGCAGATTAATAGAATGCAGTAATAAATAACAGTTGTCCACTTTTTAGTTTTTCTTCCGTTACGTTATCTACTAAAGTGATCAGTAATATTAAATTATCTACAGATCAGTAGCATTCAAAATCAATACTACTAAGGCTTTACTTTTCATGCATAGAACATGATGAGAAGGTATTTAGATAACAAAAAGGAGAAAAGATGAGCTTTACAGAATTTAATTTAAACAGAAACATTTTAGCACAAATAGAGGTAATGGGTTATGAAACCCCCACCCCTATTCAGAAAATGTCTATTCCCGTTGCTCTACAAGGAAAAGACATAATGGGGTTAGCACAAACTGGCACAGGAAAAACTGCAGCTTTTGCACTTCCTATTCTACAAAGACTCTCGACAGGAATTAGAGGACAATTAAGAGCTTTAGTTATTGCCCCTACCAGAGAACTGGCAGAACAAATCAACGACTCCTTCCTAGCCTTAGGAAAGCAAACTGGACTTAAAAGCATTGCCATCTATGGCGGCGTTAGCGCTTATCAGCAAATAGCAGCCCTAAGAAAGGGTGTAGACATTGTAGTCGGTTGCCCAGGAAGACTTTTGGACCATCTTGAGCAAAGAGTGTTAAACTTGTCCCGTCTGGAAACCTTGGTATTAGACGAGGCTGACCATATGTTTGACATGGGGTTTCTTCCAACTATCCGTAAAATTCTCAACCATGCTTGTCTTAGAAAACAGACGATGTTGTTTTCCGCAACCATGCCACAGGATATACTAAAGTTAGCCAACGATATTCTAAAAAATCCAACTCACATTGAAATAGATCATA
>CAIUUT010000124.1 GCA_903902445.1 uncultured Candidatus Marinamargulisbacteria bacterium | reverse complement strand
TGTCGTAAGGCGACAAGCTATCCTTGGCATCAGTAATAAATAAAATAATATTGGAATTAAGAATAGCTTCTTTAACTTTTTGTTCAATGATTTCTTGGAAGCTAAACTCACGCTGATCAATATCTTCAAAGAAGACTCCACCGCTATCTACAAGTAAATAGTTATGGAGTTCTTCCTTATCATCTTCCCACTCACAGTGTGAAAAAATCAAATCTCTAGTTACACCAGGTAAATCACAAACAATGGCTTTTTTGCTTTTGCTTAATCGATTAAATAATGTTGACTTGCCGACATTGGGTCGACCTACAATAAGAACGGTTGGTATTGTCATTAGCCATTTATTTCATTATTTGCTTCTTCAGACTGTTCTTCTAACTCTTGTGCTTCGTCAGAAACTACAGGCTCAAGAAGTTGCTTTATACTAAGTCCTATTTTTTGTTCTTCAGGAATTATTCTTAGAACCTTAACTTCAACCTGTTGGCCACTATGCACTACATCTTCAACTTTCTTAACATGATCGTGACTTAACTCAGAAATATGAATTAAACCCTCTAACCCTTTTTCTAACTTAACAAAGGCACCAAAAGTTGTAATACGGCTAATCGTTCCATTAACAGTACTCCCAATAGGGTAAATTTCCTCAACTTTTTCCCATGGATCTGGACTTAGTTGCTTAAGACCTAGAGACACTTTTCTAGAATCTTTATCTATCCCTAAAATAAACACGTCAATAAGATCTCCCACTTTTAAAACGTCTTCAACTTTATCGATTCTATCCCAAGAAATTTCAGAGATATGAATAAGGCCTTCTACACCATTAATATTTACAAAAGCGCCAAAATCTTTAATGCTAGTAACTTTACCTTTAATTACTTGTCCAACTTCTAAGGAATCTAAAGGATTTGGAGCATCACTTGCTTCTTGTCTATCCACGGATTTATTAGAGAAAATAATTTTTTTTCTTTTTTTATCTACTTCAACAAAAATAACAGGCAAATCTGTACCCACTAGATTATTTAATTGTTCGCTTTTAGATCTGCTAATTAATGAAGAGGGTATAAAACCTTTTAAGCCTTTATAGTTTACAACAATTCCACCCTTGACGGTATTTTCAACATTTACTTCCACAACTTCTTTTAACTTATAAAGCTGGTATGCTTCTTTCCATGTTAACTCCCAGTCGGCTCTTTTTTTAGAAAGGAGAGTATAGCCTTCTTTAGTTTCTAGTTGCATTAAATAAAGCAATACAATGTCACCAATTTTAATCAAATTTTTACCTGAGACTTCTTCATTGGCTACAAACCCTTCACATTTATAACCGATATCTACGAAAATTCCAGCTTTCTCAATGGAAAGCACCGTCCCCTTGATAATATCACCGATATTATAGTTTTTAAGCGCCATACCATAAACATCATTGGTAACGTCTTCCTTCTTTGACTCTTTGTACACTTGTTCATTTTTAACTTGAGCCTGTGAAATTTCTGTAGTTTGATCTGGTACAATATTTTTTTGTTCAATGGTATCGTCTACTTGAGTCTCTTCTATAACAGTAAAAGAGACTTCAGTTTTCTCCTCAGAATTGACTATTTTATCTTCTACCGCTTTTAGTGGCTCAGAAATTGCAATTTCTTCACTTTCAGGAATAGAACCCTTTAAAGATTTTTCAAATTCAGACTCTTCACCTAGTGTTGTGCCTTTCAAAGACAAATTTAGGGAATCAGATTTGTAAACTTTAACATCTTGCGCAGGTATTACCTCCGCGGGATTTATCACATTCAACTTAGTTGCTTCAAATTCATTAACCATCAAGACCGCCTCCTTAATATAACAAAACAAATAAAACAAAATTTTGTGATTTATTCTACCTCTAATGCCTCTCTTTTGCAATCTAAAATAGGGCCACAACTCTTATCTATTACGTACCACACCATTCACCATCCACTATTCACTCCTCACAACTCACCGATTTAGTGTTGACTGTAAGCCAAACAGTAACATAGAATTAGTCTTAGTATGTCAGACAATTATAACCATTTAGATTTTGAAAAAAAATGGCAAGATAAATGGGATGCTACTGGTCTTTACAAGACAGTAGAAGATGCAAGTATACCCAAAGATAAACGCTTTTACATTTTAGATATGTTTCCCTATCCATCTGGAGCAGGGCTGCATGTTGGTCATCCAGAAGGCTATACAGCGTCAGATATTCTTGCTCGATTTAAAAGGATGAATGGCTTTAATGTACTCCATCCAATGGGTTGGGACGCGTTTGGGTTACC
>CAIUUT010000123.1 GCA_903902445.1 uncultured Candidatus Marinamargulisbacteria bacterium | reverse complement strand
GCGTGACCGACATCGTTAGTCTAAAATCTACACCATCATTTACTAACCCTTCAAAAACATTCAGTAAGGGAATATAGGTTTCCGTAATAGCTTCATAGAACCAATCCTCTTCTAAAAAATCTTCATATTCCGGATGCCTAACAAACGGTAAATGAGCGTGCAAAACGAGTGACAAATAACCTTTTTCCATAATCGCAACCTTTCAAGTGATTCTGTTCTCGGTTTTAGAGAACAACGAAATCATTTTTTTATTTTTCTATCTTCCTTGTAACCACAGGTGTAATTTCCTTACTCATAGAACCATCACTAGATACACCTTGGACTCTAAATGGGTACTTTCCATTTGGCAACGCCATCTGTAAACGGAAACGTCCATCTTTATCAAACTTAATCTTCTCGCCATTCACCGTTAAGGAAGAAGCATCCGGTTTCACCTGACCATACACTATGAGTTCGGTATCTACCCACATCCAGAAATCCTGCTCGCTAACTTTCTTGTACTCGAGCATTTGTGAAGAAATGGATTCACTGTTTAAGCTTTGAGTGGGAATAGAGATATTCACATCACGAACCCCTAACTCTGTAATAAATGCTGAGTTTAATTGATAACGCTTAATGACATGCCCACCGGATAAGCGATACATTTCATTATAAATATCTGGCTTTTTATTAAAATCAATCATCATCCATTCTTCATCATAAAAATCGCTAACCGTATCGCGTGGTGTGCTGATAACATTGGATCTAGCAATTAATAAGAACTTATTATTTTCTAGCTTCAAACCAATCTCAGTACAATAGCTGCGGTTAGGATCGACACTAAAATACCAATTAGGAGCAATTCCCACATTAAATTCTTTGGAACTCCAAGCATTACTACCATTAAAGTTCACATCCGTAACATCATGTAGCTTAACTACCGTTTCGTACTTAGCACCTTTATTATTGGAGCTACTTAAAATCTCCTCACGGCGCCAATCGGTAACTTCCCAGTAGGAGTAAATGTTTGTAGGATCAATAACCATCAACGTGATGCTGTTATCATTGTAACCTTGTGGTAAGTGATTGTAATCTTCTAAAACATGACCACCCAGCACATTGGAGGGCTTTATCTCTATTATTTTTTTAACTTCTATTTTGGCCTCAACCTCTTTGGGCTCTTCAACTTCATCTTCTTCTGCTTTTTCGTCTTTAAGTGAACGCTGATATTTACTGGCTTCCATTTCCTCTTTGGTCACCGACAAATCCGCATGTTCAGAAATTAAAGACATGGTCTGATCCACCAATAATTTTTCAGTTTTAGGATCTACCTCTTTACGCTTCTCCTGCACCACTTCCACAATGGAATCAACCAATTCAGGCTTAGCCATTCTGGTTCTGTACTTAACATCCAAATCCGTTGCAATTTTTAATAACTCATGTTTTGTTAGTTTTAATAAATCCTGTTCTTTCTCAATCATAATCGAACTCCTTTCGCGGCTAAACCCAAATGGATTTATACCACCTTCACGCTATTGGTTGACCCCATACCATTATCAACAAACTTAACGGCCCCTGGGTCATTCTTCCATTCACCATTAATAATAAACTTATACTGATACTCTCCTTCGGAAAGTATGGCCCTGGTTAGCCACTCACCCTTTTCGTTCTTCTTCATCCTCTTTTTTATGGGGTTCCATTTATTAAACTCACCCGTAAGGATAACTTCCTTGGCTTCTGGTGCATAAACCTTAAACTGCACTTTATGCTTATTTTGTTCTGGAAGACTCTTTTTAGCCTTTGAAACACCCACTGCCTTAGAAACTTTTTTCACTACTTTCTTCGTAGTTGTTTTTTTTATTGCCATTTACATCACCTATTCCCTTTCACAAATATGTTTTTTTTCTAATCAAGCCATATACTTATCATACTCTCTTAGAAAAGACGCAGCCTCTTCTGGAGATGTAGGATTAATATAAAAACCTGTACCCCATTCAAAGCCTGCCACTTTCGTAAGTCTTGGCATGAAAAGCAGATGCCAATGATAGTCATATTCAATACTAGACCAATAATCCGTGTTTCCAGGTCGACTAACAATGTTAGGCGAGGTTTGCAAAACAATATTATAGGCCGGATTATTCAAAGCCACCTTCAGTCGAGTCAAAACATCTTTTACCATAGAAGCTAACAGCGCCAAACTTTCATCTGAACAATCTGTATAACGATAGGAATGCTTCTTAGGAAAAACCGCCACTTCAAAAGGAAACCGAGAAGCAAAAGGGGTAAAGGCAATAAAATCATCATTCTCGCTAACGATCCTATCCCTAACCAAAGACTCTTGCTTAATTACATCACAATATATGCAACGCTCTTTGCGTTGATAATGAGCTCTAGCCGTTTCCAACTCTAATTTAATATTCCAAGGAACAACAGGCAAAGCAATCACCTGCGAATGAGCATGTGACAGAGAAGCCCCTGCGGAAATTCCATAATTCTTGAAAATAAGCACAAAACGGAAACGCTGATCTTTATATAAATCCAGCATTCGTGTTTTATAGACTTTAAAAACTTCATGAACTTGTGCCACTTCAAAATCCGCCATATTAGCAATGTGCCCCGGATGTTCCACAACTACTTCATGGGCACCCGTTCCTGTCATAGCATCGTACATACCACTACCATAGCGTTTTAGTTCGCTACTACTCTCCAAAACTGGAAACTTATTTGGAATAACCCTAACCTTCCATCCAGGAGTATTGGGCTTTGAATCCGCTGAACGTACTGCGGTAATCTCATTAGGAGTTCTATCTTCGTGGCCTTCGCAAAAAGGACAGTAGGAATGCTCCTGCACAAAGTCTTCATGGCCAAAATCTGAAGGACGGGCACTTCTGTCCTGAGAGATAATTACCCAACGATTAGTAAACGGATCTTTTCTTAGTTCTGACATCTTGGAGCATATTATACAACTCACCCTATAGAGTATACAAGCCTTAATGTCAATTTTTTGTCTATTTTATAACTATTTTTTTGAATATGTGTCCACTATGTGTCCATATAGCCCCTAGACCAACCAGTTGCTCGCAAAATCATCTTTTTCTGGCAAATTAAATTCAAAGATATTTCCCACTGGCCAACGCTCTATCTCGCCCCCCGCCTGCTCTACAGAAACAATAAACGCAATATTCTCACCACCTACTAAATCTAAACTTTCATGAGGTATTTTTATTTCCAATATTTTAGAGAAAGCAGAAACAATATTGCCTACTATACGCCTTCCATACTGTTGCTCATCCTTACATTGCAGATAGTTGGCACCACAATCACCGCGAAAAGGAATAGCAATCTTAGAAGGTCGAGGCGTCAAAATATTTAACAAAATAACGACATCTTCGCTGTTGGCGTCAATAAGCTCCGTAAAATCTATCCGCTGATAAATATTGCGCGCATCGTAGCCAAAAAATATTTTACTAATTAGCCCCTTACCAAAATACACGCCCCTTGTCTTTTGTGTATCGTAGCAACCGGCATTGTTCCACTCATAATAATCGGTAATCTTTCCATCTATGGAAGGAGAAATAATTCCCTTAATTGCTCTTTGAACTTTGGTTTGCGAGAGTTTTTTAATTGGCAGAAACAATTCTGGAGGTGGCACTAACCCTAATACTTCATAGATATTTAAAAGATGTTGACGATATATTTCATCAAACTCTCGATCATTTTTACTACTATAATCATCTCCATACCACCAGTTCCAGTCCGAGCCCTCCGCCACATAAAGCTCTTTCCAAGCTATAGCCAAGCGCTTGACCTCTCCAGTCGTAAAGGTTTCTTTTTTGGCTTTTTGCCAACTCTCTATATCGGCTCTTGCCTTACTCAGCATATCCCATGCTTTATTGTCTTCCTCATGCCCAATCCAGATATTAAAATTATTGTTGATCCATGAACCAGGTTGTATTTTAGGCAAATGAAGCCTTTGCGCATTATTTGCAAGATAATTACCAATCGTCGTTGGGATTATGCGTTCATGCACACTAAGCACTTCATAGAGTTGATACAGAAAATCCCAACCGTTATTTTCGTAGTATTCCCACGCATTCTCGCCATCTAAAATAATGGTAATAAGTGGTAAATTCACATCTTCCTCAAGGTTATCGACTATATTTAATAGGTGTTTGCAAAAATCATCTACCGCATCTTGCGCTTTCCATCGTTTATACTCAAACCCAATTTTATCACTAAGCTTACTGTCTCTAAAAACAAGGTTTAGTTTATCCTCACCCGCCTTAAAAACGTATGGCTTGTAACAACTGTCCGAAGCTACGTCCTGCTCTGACTTAGTCAAAGAATCTCTTAAAACTTGGCCATCTGAAGCGGTCCAAACAAGCCCCTGCTCGGCGATGACCTGCAGTGTTTCTTCACTGATAGCCCCTTCTGGAGGCCAAAGACCTATGGGTTTACGCCCGAATCTTTGCTCAAAAAACATCAAGGCTAAGGCAATCTGTCTGTGGGCATCCGTGGCACAGCTAAAATTACTGGGCAACTTTATCGTTGGATTGGCTTCTTTTGCGATATCTGTATTTATAATTAAGGGTAAAATAGGGTGGTAAAAAGGTGAGGTAGAAAGCTCAATTTGCTCTTTATCTTGCAATTGTCTGTACTTAGAAATAACCTGTCCCATTATTTCATATTGCTTAAAGATTACGGTTTTTTTATCTTCTTCGGTATAATCCGCCCCTTTAGCAATCAAATCCATGATGACCTTATCGTAACGTTTACAGTATTCGCCAAACCATGTCATATTAAACCAAACTTGCAGGTCGAGAAAATCTTGGGTTGAAAACTGTGATAATACATTTTCTAAGTCACTATTAAAAGCCCCGCGGCGTTCATATAACTCGTTATAACGTGGGTAAATTTTTATATGCTGCGCCAAAGTGCAAGAAAAAAAGTTATTAAGTATAAATGTTTTTTCTTGATCGTTTAGGCTACTGGCTTCTTTATTGGTATATTCCAAAAAAGTATCGGTTATCTCGCGGGAAACATACTGCTCGATTTGCACAATTAGGGAAGGCACCAAATTAAAATTCACTTTCATCTGGGGAAAGAAGTCCAGCAATTTTGCCATATCATAATAATCTTTAATGGCGTGCAGACGAACCCAAGGGAGAATAGCTACATCACTGACGGGATTTACATAATAGGGTTGATGCATGTGCCATAGAACAACAACGTTTGCTCTATTGGCCATCACTTACCTCAGTTGGAGTCCTGAGTTTAATGCTAAGTTCCTTTAGTTGCTTATTAGCTACTGGGCTTGGAGCATTGGTTAATGGGCAGATTGCACTCTGAGTTTTGGGGAAGGCAATAACATCTCGAATAGACTCGGAGTCGGTCATCATCATGATAAGTCTATCTAACCCAATGGCTAAGCCACCATGAGGAGGTGTGCCGTACTCTAAAGCTTGTAGTAAGAAACCAAACTTTTCGTCAGCCGATTCATTGGAAATGTTTAACATATTTAGTATCTTCAGCTGAACATCAGAACGGTGAATACGAATGCTGCCACCGCCTAATTCCACGCCATTTAAAATGATATCATAGGCTACTGAACTTAGTTTAAGCGGATCGCCATCTAAATCGGAAATATCTTTAATATTGGGCATAGTAAAAGGATGATGAAGGGCACCCAATCCATCATCATGCATTTCAAACATAGGGAAATCGGTTACCCAGGTAAAAACATATTTTTGCTTCGGTGTAATATTGAGCATCTTGGCTACTTCTAAACGCAGTCTACCCAGAACATCATGCGTGGTAGCATATTTATCGGCAATAAAAATTATCACGTCACCTGGCGCTGCGTCAAACTTTTGCATCAGTGCCACAAGTTCTTCGGGCTTAAAAAACTTAACAATGGGTGATTGATATTCGTACTGGGCTGGATCGGCTGGAGATGTTTCCTTAATAGAAATCCACGCCATACCTTTAGCCCCAAACTTTTTGGAGAAATCGACTAAATCATCTAGATTCTTACGAGTTAATGTGAACCCCTGCTTAATGTTTATACCTTTGACCAAACCACCACTATTGGAAACATCATTAAATACTTTAAATTCCACGACCTTGCACATATCGGTAATGTCAACCAACTGTAAATCATAACGTAAATCTGGCTTATCGGAGCCATAAACTTCCATCGCTTCTTTGTAGTGCATACGGCTAATAGGAGTTGGGATCTCTACGCCAATTACCGCAAAAGCTGCTTTCAGCATACCTTCTGTAACGGCCATAACATCGTCAGCGTCTACGAAAGACATCTCCACGTCTATTTGGGTAAACTCTGGCTGTCGGTCGGCACGCAAATCTTCATCACGGAAACAACGAGCCACTTGGTAGTACTTTTCAAAACCCGCTGACATTAATATTTGTTTAAATAATTGGGGCGATTGAGGTAGCGCAAAAAAATTACCTGGATTTACCCTGCTTGGCACCAAATAATCTCTGGCACCTTCTGGCGTACTCTTGGTAAGAATGGGAGTTTCCACATCCAGAAAACCAAGCTCGTCGAGGTATTCTCTAACCTTTTGCACCGCTTTGTGCCGAAGAATAAACTTGTCAATTTTGCTTTTTTTACGCAGCTCTAGATAACGATACTTCAACTTCAAGGTTTCATCTACTTCTTCATCATCAGCCACACTGTAAACCGGTGTTTTACTGGGACTCAGAACCTCTACTTCGTAGCATTCAATTTCTACTTCTCCAGTAGGCATCTTGGAATTAATCGTTTCTGGACTACGCGCGATAACCTTACCACGTAAGGCTAGTACGAACTCACTGCGTACACCCTCTGCTACGGTGTGAGCTTGCAGATGTGTCGAAGAGTTTATGGTAACCTGCACAATACCTGATCGGTCACGAAAATCGATAAAAATAACGCCACCGTGGTCACGACGACGATGCACCCAACCATTAAGGGCTACTTCTTTATTGATATCGCTAGAACGAATTTCTCCACTATGTGCTGTTCTTTTAATCATATCGGTAGGTAGTATATCGGTTGGGGACGTTTTTTGTCTATTGGTTTTTCTAATTTAGGTTTTCATTTCATATTGTAAATTTGGCAAACTTTAAGCTTTTGAGTTCCACCCTAGCCTACTTCTTGGCAGAGGGTGGTTTGTAGGAGGCCAAGAAGCCCCTTAATCTAAAAATTATTCTTTTTCAAAAAGAACAAACAAATATATTCAAAAAACAAAATATATATAAGTGAAATTAATTTAAATCCCATACGATATACATTATGTAATTAGAAAACCCAAAAAGGGATAAGTATACCGATTTGGTTTTACTATATGTTTAAAAGTTTTACTGGCTGGGCAAAACAATAAACAGGACAGTTTAAAAATAACAGGAGATTTGTAATAAAGATGTCTATTCGAGTAGCCACTACAAGCAATCAACCATCAACTAAGCTTACTCAGGATAATTCTGTAAAACAGCGTCCTTCTAAAGAAAACATTCAAACCAAAACACAGCCTCACACGCTCTTCGCTTTATTAAAAAATAACTCTAAAAATAGAGAGGATATTAACTATATATTCAACAATCTTTCTGCGACGCAATTGGAATCCACCTTACCGAAGATGTTTGCTTATGCTAAGGATGGTGAAAATCAAGCTGCAAAGGATATCTTCAAAGCTCTAAATCCCGCTAATCAGGAAAAGGCATTAGCTTCAATAGGAAAAGAGTATATTCAAAATCCTAATCTATTGAAAAGCATCTACGCGATGCTTGGTTATACCGACGCTACCATGCTTAGGGAGAAAAAAACTTTAGATGACATGTTTAACGGACTTAAAGACGAAGGGATTCGTAATTTATTCAATATGCCTCAAAATCCTGTCACACAGAATGCATCAGCGCACTTTACTTATCTGAGCACCCAGAATCAAGCAAAAACCTTAAACGCACTGAGTAGCGAACCAGAAAACCTCTTTAAACTATTAAATTCTATGGATAACCACAGCTACGTGGATACCCTAAAGGGCTTACCCCCCAATGTAAAAAATAAGATATATACTAGTTTAAGCTCCCAACAAGTTTTGTTATTATTAAACCGAAGCACACCCGAACAAATTAATATAATATTTAACGCTCTAAACCAAGAAAACCAAATTAAAGTTATTCAAACACTTAGCCACCAACCTGAGACGCTCCTTAAGTTGTTTCTCGGTCAAGATAATAATAAAAAAGAAATTATTTTGGCAGCTCTTTGCAAAAAACCAGAAGACTTATTACATTTATTAAAGTTACTAAACAACCAAACAGGCCTACAAGCTTTAAATTCATTATCGGCAACTATTAAAAACCAGATTTATGAAAGTCTATCCAACGATCAAATATTATCTATATTGAGTCATTATTCGCTACAGCAAGTAAGTGAATCATTTATGGCTCTTAATAATAATAAACAAATAGAACTTATTCGACTTTTAAAAGATAAAAATCCTAAACTTTTGGAACAAGTATTTCAGCAAATCAAAAGTGACAGTAAATTCCACATGGCGGAGAACGTTAGTGCTCAAATGTGGGACTATACTATGAATGAAAAGATAACTTCAAAGATCCTAATGGAACAACGTCGCGATGTGGACTATTATATTAACAGATACTCTGATGAGAAAATCATTAAGGTTTTTAAAGATTACACCCCCAAACAGGATAGTGACGTTTTCCTATTACTTAGCAAAGAGAATAAAAGAAAAAGCATCAATGCCCTGAGCAAAAACCCTGAAGTATTATTAAAACTTCTGCTTTCACTAGACTCAGCTCATCGTGAGAAGATTATATTAGCTCTCTGTAACCGATCAGAGGCCCTGTTCGCTTTACTGAATACTATGGATAATACTACCATCAACAAAATAATGAATTCATTGTCGGAATCCACCAAAAACAAAATCTACTCAAGTCTATCCAATGAGCAAATTTCTGGTCTTTTGAGCAAAAATACTCCTGAACAAAATGCCAAATTATTTCTCGCTCTGAACACTACAAACCAAGAGAAAATTGTCGAAGCTTTGAGTGGTACGCCTGAAAATTTGTTTAAACTTATTAATTCCTTAGATAAAAAATCCCTTGAAGCATTAGGGAAAAATTCAATAAAAATAATATATTCAAGTCTATCCAATGAGCAAATTTCTACTCTTTTAGGTAAGAATACTGCTGAACAAAACTGGAATATATTTATATCACTAAATTATTCAACTTTAGAAAAAATAAAGAATAACGAAGCTCTTATTGGAATCTTAAATAAAAAATTAGGTAAGGACAAGATGAATGAGTGGGCACTTAAGGATATCCTTTTGAATGTATCAGAAGTTGCTAAGGACACAATCATTAATGCCCTCACGATTAATCCAGAGATTGCAAAAGCTAGATTTCTAACAATGGATCAGTGGGTGCTAAAAGATATCCTTTTAACTGTATTAGATAATACTAAAGATAAAATAATTAGCACTTTAACTACCGATGACTCAACAATCATTTCTAGATTTAAGGACTTAGATAGATGGGCGATTAAGGAAATATTTAATAAATGCTCCGCTGAAATAAAAGAAAAAATTAGAACATCTCCCCTTGAGTGTCACTTTTGGATCAATGTAGACATCCTGCTTGGGAATCAGTTTGACTTTAGTGGTGTGGTAAGCCACAGCTAGACATATTCATCTGGCGGCCGGAAACTAGCACCATGACTTCCGTGATAACTCCATTCATTAATCTCATTCTCTCGTCTATTTCTGAGCACCCGAAGAAAAAG
>CAIUUT010000122.1 GCA_903902445.1 uncultured Candidatus Marinamargulisbacteria bacterium | reverse complement strand
GAAAGTTATGCAGGATTTTATGGGCTGACCCTTGGCACACTGATGAAAACAAAGGGGTGTGCCCTTGTCATAAAAAATAAAAAACACTTTCGCTCTCCTCATGGAGACTCCCTTCCACCCGATTGCATAACCTGGTGGAGCTACAAACAATGGCTTTCACTGAGCAAAACTTTACGAACTCTTCCGTCCTATTGGGGCTTCGGCCAACTACTTGCCATGGCTCAAGTCTGGTCAGCACTTTTGTAGCGATTGGCCAAACAACCACGTCCAAACAAATCTGCCCGATGGGTAAAAGCGAAATACTTTAAGGCGATTGAGATGACGTTGGGATGAACCGGATGGCGCATTTAACGCCGGTGCGGACCTACCGGTCGGCGGTGGCCTCTGGTGTGGTGATTGAGACGGAGTTTCAGATTTTGAATACGCTCCTGGCGAAGAAGGCGGCTCAGCTTGCGGTGACGGAGAACCAGTTGTTCAGGATATTTTGCCGGTGGGAGGGGGTGGATTATGATGCGGCGAATGTGGTGGTGACCTATCCGCAGCGGTTTGAGTTGCGTGACCGGCGGGCTGATCTGGACTTTCTGGTGCGGGCGAAGGAGGTGACGGCGAAGATTGGGTCGCCGACGTTGCAGCGGGAGATTGACCGGCAGTTGGCGCGGGTGGTGCTTGAGCGGGATGATGTGCTGGAGGTGGCTGAGGGGGAATTACTTGCGGGGGGTTCTGTTAGTTCTGGAAGCGGGGAGTGAGGGTTGCTTTTTGGGTGAGGGGGATGACGAAAAAAAATAATCGGCCTTGCCTGCACAAAAGCGCTGATCGGAGCCGAGAAAGCTGAAGGTAATACAGGCGGTGTCCAAGTTGAGCATAGGGTTTAGTCGAATGATGGGTGAAGAAATTTATTTCCATGACAAGTCGGTAACATCGAATTGCCATGACCGATTACCGTCTTGGTACATGGGCAATTCGACAAGCACTTTTTTAGATTTCTTCAACTCAGCAAAGAATTTCGCATAGTTCTGGATGAAAATCACTTCCGTGCTTCCATCACTTGGCCCAATCGCCGAGAACTTAACCGCTGGTCGAGCATCAAAACGGATCGTAATGGAGCAGGACTCATAGCTTCGACAAAGAATTTGGCCCTTATCGAGACTGACGTATACGTTCTTGCCACTTCTGGGATGCTTTCGCAAAGTAAGCGTTGCAGCAACACCCGGGCCGTAGGGCCAATGGAGATCTTGTTTGTTCAAGCTGTTGGTCTGAGCGATTACAATGTCTTTTGTCGTCATTTCATCGTTGGTCGTAAAGTAATGCCAAGCCTCGACAGGAAGCAATGTAGATGACGCTGCTTGCGGTGTTTCAGAACCACTAGGTACAGATGAGTAGTGCAGTTCCAAAATGCTTGATATCGTGATAATGCAAAATAACACAACGAGAATCAAGACTGGAAGACTGACAGGCTTCTTCACTTTTGCACCACACTTTGGGCACATCTTAGCTTCGTTGCTAACTAGATTGCTGCATTCGTGACACTTTAGCTGTGCCATAGAAGGTCTCCCTGGATATTCTGAAATAATGAGCTATGCGAGTTGCCCAAAATTATATTTTAATAAAATTAAGATTATAATTGATGCGTGTCTAAAAACTCGCACAAAAATTTATCCAACATATCTGTTGATCGTGTTTTAATCGTATCAGCATTAAAATCATCAAATTTTACAAGTTCATTATTTAACATAATTCGTGATTTATTTAAAAGGATTTGCTTTTTTTCAGAAAACTCTTTATTGCTGAGACTTTGATTGTCAAATGTTAATGTTAGATTCCCCAAAGTATGGAGATATTTTTCGTGATCTTCAAATGAGATAGTTAACCATTGACCAGTCGCAATATTTTGAGGAACGATGTGTTCGATTTGTGCTTTTTTTAAATCTTTTTCAAAATTTAAAAGCTCGTTTTTTCCTATATTTTCCAGTAAAATTAAAAACTTTTTGATGTACTTTGACTTTCTACTATAAAGATCATTTGTTACGATTTTTTCCGTTAATACTTTTTGGCTTGGTAGTTGATGACCTGCTTCTGCGTTTTTAACAAGTGTCAAAAATCTATCACCATAACCCACAGATGAACTAAAGTCATTTGACTTAAGACGTTCAAAAACCATTGGTATAAATCTTGTAAGCTCACCTGCTGGATAACTAGCCAAAATTCTAGAAGCATCATAAGCAACTAATGCCTTGATAGCTTTATTGAATTCAAGAGGATTGTCGATAATCAACTCATTTGCTTCAATATGTGAGTAATGCTCAAGAAAATTCATCATCAATGATGAATATATAGCAAATGACGTCCTTAAATAACCAATATAATTAGGGTTAATATTGCGATGTTTTCTCACTCGAAGTGTTTGATAAATCAGCCCCCATTTTGCAAGATCGTGTATAATTTCTTTAAGACTATCAATAGACCTGATTTCGCCAACAACTTCTTTGAATTTATAGTACAGAATTTTTGGATCATGCTTATATAGCCATTGGGTTTTTATTGCTATATAGACTCTAAAAAACTGCTCACGAATCTCCTCTTCATCCTCTTCATTCTTTTCATCGCCATCGTTTTTAAATAAAGATTCAAAGGTCCTAGTATAAAGATTTATTAGCTCGATTTCGTTTTTATGACTACATTCATAATTTTTAAACGTAAATAAATAGTTTTTGATTAAATCGGATCCTGCAAGAGGTTTGCCTAGTGAATTAATTGATTCGAAAACTGAGTTTTCATCTTGATCTTCATCAAGAAAAATAATAACGACTTTTACTCTTCTTAATAAATCCAAGAAAACGTCAAATTCATCCTCGCCCATTCTCGACAAACGTTTATAAATATGCTCGTAGTTTTTGTAATATTTTGTTTTTTTGTCACCAGGAGAAATAGCACTTGAAGAACCAGATAGCAAGTTAGTAAGGGCTTGCTGATTTTCCATATTATTTAATTTTAATTTCACATCTATTCCGTCAGGTGAGTAGACGTGTTTATGTATTTCATTAGCAATTCGCGAGCCTTTTTCGGAAAAAAATTTATTGCGATATAAATCGCGGATTGCACAAAGCATTAAAATTGATGTTGTAATTCTTTGTTGGCCATCAATAACCACCCTTTCAGTTACAAATGCACGTGTTTGGTTTTTAAGAATAACATTTCCTATATAATATTCAGCTCGTTTATTGTCTTTATATTCTTCCCCAAAGCTTTTGATGTCATCAAGAAGTTTATCAACTTGGTTATTATCTTCCCATGTGTATGTTCTTTGATAAATCGGGATATGAAACTGTGCATATTCCGGCAACATCGAACACCTTTTCCGGTCAAAATCGAACACTGAACATCCACCATTCAGTCTGCAAAAAGCAATGTACAAAAGTGTTCGAAGTTAACTCATATTTGCCAT
>CAIUUT010000121.1 GCA_903902445.1 uncultured Candidatus Marinamargulisbacteria bacterium | reverse complement strand
TTTTCAAGACAATATTAGTAACGGAGAACAAATCACCTATAAATTTGTAGAAAATCACAAAACTATATATTTTACTGAGAAAATTAAAGATATCGTTACTCGCAACCAAAGCGTTCACTACTTAAATGTAATTGGCTCTGATGGAGCTAAGGCTGAGTACTACTTTTGCAAAGGCACGATAAAACCCTTATATATTGTCTATTACGACAGTAATGGCGATAAAATTAAAGAGTTGTCCTACAATAAAGACTCTGTAGACGTCTACATTAAGAATAATAACATCAATTATTCCTACGATTTACTAAATAGGGACCAGTACGATATTTCATCCTTTTTTCATTTACTACGAGGCTACCCAAACAACAAAAATGAAGTTATTTTCAATGTTTTTGTGCCTGAAATAAAGCGCAGTATCGCTATGTACGTTAAACCTGTTGGCAGCGAAACAATAAGCAATCTAAATAAAGATTACAACTGTACTGTTTATGAAATGGGGGTTGCGGGCATGGTAGAGTCTCTTTTATGCCCACAAACCTTCAAGTTTTGGGTAAGTAAAGAGCAACCTTATTTATTTCTAAAATATCAAGGCAAAAGTCCACTTGGACCTGAGCAGGTCACTGAAGTAATCAACTATAATAGACAATAACAAGGCAATTATATTGCTTGTCCCGAATTTAAATATAAGTTATAATTTTCACCTGTTTTGGGGGCCCTTAGCTCAGCTGGTTAGAGCAACCGGCTCATAACCGGTGGGTCGCAGGTTCAAGTCCTGCAGGGCCCACCAGCCTTAAAGATTTTTTTCTTTAAAGCTGGATACATCCCAAATTACAGTAGCTCTGACAAAAGTGATAAAACAAAAAAAGCGAGGATAAACCTCGCTTTTTTTGTTGGTTTTAATTATAATGATTAACGTACAACTCGAACCGAATTGGTTTTCATTGAAGATGAGCCGAGCAAAATTTACAACAAGTAAATACGCGAGGCGAAGTGATAAGGAAAACCAGTCTTAGGTGAGACTTTAGATTATTAATACATGAGGTGCCTGATGAAGTTATCAATAATAGTTCCTGCCTATAATGAAGAAAAAAGTATTGCCAAAACTTTAGAAGGCCTAAAGTCGCAAACCTACAAAAATTTAGAAATAATAGTTATCGACAATAACAGCAAAGATAAAACCTCGGAAATTGCCAAAAAATACGTTAATAACGTCTTTGTGGAAACAAACCAAGGCTATATATACGCAGTAATTCGAGGAGCTAAAGAAGCGACTGGTGAACTAATAACCTTTTGTGATGCTGACACCGTCTATCCAAATAATTGGGCAGAAAAGGCTGTGAAAAATTTTGCAAGTAGCGACACTGTAGTTGTCTATGGGACATGCGATTCTTACGATACAAATAAAGTAAGTAGTTTTTTCAATTACCTTGGTTACACTTCATTTTTATTTGTTTCAAGAATTTTAGGAATGGACAACACTTCTGGCTTTAACTTTATTATGAGAAAAGAAGCCTATGACAAAGCTGGAGGATACAACCCAGCCTACAAAAAAATGTCGCCAGATATAGAACTCGGCAAGCGTTTGTCTAAGATAGGTAAAATAAAGTTTGTTCCCTCACTAAAAGTATCCTCTTCTGTTCGTAGATTTAGCGAAAAGGGAAATATTACAACGACTATTATGTTTGCCAAGGCTTGGTGGTCTATGCTTCGCAATAAATTGCCTGATGTAGACTATAATACTTATAATTCTGTAGGAAAAAAGGATAAATAAATTGAAATATACTTCACCGCGCGGAACACGTGATATCCTTCCTGAAGAAAGTTTTGTTTGGCGGCAAACTGTAAATAAAATAATTAATATTTTAGAAAATTATAATTTCTCAGAAATTCAAACTCCAATTTTCGAGAGCGCAGACCTTTTCCAAAGAGCAGTTGGAGACACTACTGATATTGTAGAAAAGGAGATGTATATTTTCAAAGACAAGGGTGAAAGAATGATGGCTTTAAGACCTGAAGGTACAGCCTCTGTGGTTAGAGCGTACCTTCAAAACTATACACATTTTCAAAAGAAAAAAGTAACAAAACTCTTCTATAACGGACCAATGTTTCGCTATGAAAGGCCGCAAACTGGACGCTACCGACAATTTCACCAAATAGGGGTAGAGGCAATAGGCTCATCATCTCCATTTCTAGATGCAGAAACAATGGTCATGGGTACTCAAATTTTTCAAGAATTAGGGCTGAAAGATGTGAATATCGCCATTCATTCCGTAGGCTGTGACGTTTGTAGACCTGTAATTAAGGAAAAGATTAAAAGCTATGTCGAATCAATACTCCCTAATCTTTGTGAAGACTGTGTATCTAGATATGAAAGGAACCCCTTAAGAATACTAGATTGTAAGAACCCTAACTGTCAGACATTTTTTGCAGGTATGCCCGACATGAACTCTGCTCTTTGCAAAGAATGTAATGATCACTTCTTAGGCGTTATAAATCACTTAGAGGAGAGCGAAATTAAATACAATGTAGATTCACATTTAGTCAGAGGACTGGATTACTACACAAAAACTGTTTTTGAAATACGCTCAGATCTTTTGGGAGCACAAAATGCCATCTGCGGTGGAGGACGTTACGACAATCTAATTGCTGAATTAGGGGGCAGAAAAACTCCTGCCTTTGGCTTTGCCATAGGCATAGACCGTTTATATATGGTATTAAATGAGCTCGGATTAACCAAAGAAATTCAAAAACAAACAAAATTTCTAATTATTGGACTTGGCGTCAAAGGACAAGAAATAGCCTTTAAAACCGTTCTAATACTTAGGAAAAGGTCAATCTCAGCGGAAATGTTCTATAAAGATAACTCAATCAACGATGGATTAAAGGAAGCCTTGCTTTTAAAAGTTCAATACGCAGTAATTATTGGCGAAGATGAAATTGATGCGCAAAGCTATACGGTTAAGAACTTAAAAGAAAAGAAACAATTTACCGTAAATTCCCTTGAAGAACTAATAAGTATAGACAATTAATTATTCATAACTACAATATACAATGTAGTGAGGTAATAGCTTGCATGTTGGGGGACTTTTATGCTGAATAAAATAATTATACTTCTAGTATCCTTACTAAACATGTCATTTTGTATTAGTGTTCCCACCATTCATAGCTACTTAGACCTTCGCTACGCGAGAACCTCCCAATTATACAAAGGTCTCGGCTCCTTTAACATAGCTGATATAGCCATACAAACCAAAGTGTCACTACATAAGAATTATGCCTTGTATTATGAAAATCATATTACCTCTAACCTGCAAGCCTTCGAACAATTGTATATCGATATCGATACTCCAATTTTTCCACTAAATGTTAAGCTTGGGAGATTTTACACCCCTTTTGGGACTGAGACAAATGATCAAACAAATAAGAATTCAATTAGCAGCTCAATTCTTCGCGATATTTTATGGACAAATGACTATTTCCTTGTTCCCCGAGCTGAAAATGGAATCGATATTTACTACCATAATCAAGGATTTGCAATAGATACCTATGTGATAAATGGGGGAGGACAACTTGAGACAGTAAATAATTATTATTCTAGAAAAAGCTTTGGTGCCAATATGAGATTTCTCCTAAAAGACTTTCTAGATGTTGGATTTTCCCTCCTCTACAATGATTTAAGCAAGCCCTCATATTTTGGGAATAATAATCAATTCATTATCGCAGAAAATGACTATAAATTTACTCTAGGCGATTTTAGTGTAAAGATGGCATATTTATTGGCTACAGGGAAATTAAATGGTATTGTAAAGGACGGAAATGGATATTTACTCGAACCTAGTTGGGAAATAGAAAAAAACCTAATTCTCGATGTGAATGTATCTGCATTTTACAGTAATGGCATTAGCGACTTTAGGAGAATTTTAGCTCTAAACAATTGGCTAAATAAAGATTTTTCTGTTAAATATGAATTTTTTCAGGAAAGATTAAATCAAACTGATAATTGGGGTATTCAAACTCAATTACTATTAAAAATTTAATAAACGAAGAAAAGAAGGATCTGCAAGTGGGTAATCTTAAACAATACTTAGTAGCCAAAATAAAAGAGGAGAAATTCGCCTTTAACATAACCAATATTGAGCAGATTGTTAGAGATATGAAGATTACCAAAATACCGCATAAGTATAATTTTCTGGAAGGGGTTATTAATGTTAGGAATAATGTAATACCCTTAATTAACCTAAAACAGAAGTTATTTAGCTCCAATGAACTGGCAAAAGACTACGTTATTATCATAGCTAACTTTGGAGATGGGTACAGCGTTGGGTTAATTGTCGATGAAATAATAGAGGTAATTACTATTGCTGATGAACTAATTGATAACCCCATTTTCTTTGCAAATAATCTTGAAGATCAGCTGGTCAGTGGTGTTGGCAAGTTGGAATCTGGTTTAGTTATTATATTAAATATTTTAAATATATTAAGTGAGGAAGATAAAGGTAAAATAGAAAGTATTATTAAGAAAGTAGAAGAAAAAAGTGGTTCAAAAAACTAATATCGAAAATTTAATTAATGCTAGCGTTTTAAATAATCCCACCTTTAGAGAAGATATTAATGAAAGTAAATTTTATAATATTCCCATGGACGTTATTCGCAACGCTGAAAATAACTTGTACAACAAAAAAATACGAAGTATTGCCTATTTCAGCATGGAATTTGGATTAGCTCCAAGCGTTTACAATACTTATGAATCCCAAACAAATATTTCTGAAGTAAATAAAAAAAGGGATTTCGAAATATTCTCCAACATGAAACAAATGGACTATTATCACTTAGTTCATGTCCACAAACTAGTTGATATGCCTATTTATAGCGGGGGATTAGGGGTATTAGCAGGCGATACGTTAAAGTCCTCTGCCGACTTGAAACTTCCCATGATAGGAATAGGTATCCTTTGGAATAAAGGATATTTTGATCAAAAATTCTGTTTTCACTTTGGGCAGATACCTGGTGAATTCTCTTGGGATCCAGCAACCTATCCAGGTTTAATAAAACTTAATAATACCATCGATATAGAAATCGGTGATAATAGCGTAAATTTCTATTTATGGAAATATTATGTACCGAGCTTTGACAAAAAACATGTTGTACCACTTCTCTTATTAGATTCCAATCACCCTGCCAACGAGCCTTGGGCCAAGGAATTAACCGGTCAACTTTACAACAGTACTTCTGTTTGGTGGAAAATTGTTCAGAGAAAAATACTGGGAGTCGGTGGTATTCGAGCATTGGAAACCCTCGGTTATGCCATTGATTTATACCACCTGAATGAGGGCCATGCCGCTTTTGCTTTTCTAGAAAAAGCTAAAGGAATGAGTGATGCTGATATTCTTGGATTAACACAAAAATTTGCTTATACTTGCCACACTCCTGTAGAAGCAGGCCACGACAGATTACCTATTAGCGAAATGCAAAAAGTTTTTTCACCAGAAGAAATAGAAATGGCCAAGAAATATGGTCTGGATGAAAATCCTAACCTAATTAACCTAACTATCCTAGCAATGAATGCCAGTTGCCACGTAAATGCCGTAGCAAAAAAACATGAAGAGGTTACAAAAATTCAGTTTCCTAGCCACGAAGAAAAAATAAGGGGTATCACCAATGGAATTCATATTCCAACTTGGGTCAGTACGACTTTTGAAAATTTATTCAATGAATACAACCATATTTTTGTAAATTGGAAAGAAAACCCCGAAATTTTTTCCAATATAAGTAAACTACAAAGTGATATTGTTTTTAGAACAAAACTCTGGCAAGCCCACAAACAAAACAAAAAAGAACTGATCACCTTATTAAAGCAATGGATGGTCAAAGATGATGTTTTTACTATAGCTTGGGCCAGAAGAGCAGCTCCCTATAAGCGTCCAAGTTTAGTGCTGCAACAAACTAATAAATTAATTGAGATTGCAAAAAAATATGGTCCTATCCAAATATTATTTGCTGGTAAGGCCCACCCTAATGACTTCGTAGGTTCAGATAATATTAAGGAAATCTTAAACATTATTGATTCCCTAGGAAAAGACAGGGATTACTTAAAAGTGCTTTTTCTTGAAAATTATGATACCTATATTGCCAAGCAACTAATCAGCGGAGTTGATGTCTGGCTAAATAATCCCTTGCCGCCATTTGAAGCCTCAGGCACATCCGGCATGAAAGCCATTCTAAACGGCGTTCTTCAACTAAGCACCATGGATGGCTGGGTAGTTGAAGCTGCAGACAAGGAAATTGGAGAAATATTTGGCTACATACCACAACAAGGTATGATTGGGGATGAGAACGACCTGAAAATGATTGAAGACTCAAGCTCGTTATATAATAAACTGGAATTTATGGTTAGAGATTATTACAATGTTGAAAATATTCAGGATGAAGAAAAAAAGCACTTTTCACCATGGATTGATAAAATGATGAATTGCATTGAAACTAGTGGGTTCTTCAATACATCTCGAATGGTAACCGAATACAATAAAAATATTTGGCACCAAAAACCCATTATTAATTAAAATTCGATAAGAATACATTTTATCTGAAACTATATATATATTCTATTTAGGAAAAATCCTCTTAGCTTCTTATTAATAAAACGCTAAGAAGATTTGTATTTTAACCGAGAATTACGTCTACAATGTGGGTGGTATTATCGCTAAATACAGGAACTATATTTCCCTCAATCTGTTTACCATCTACAACGACTTTGTCTACACCTTTTGAAACGTGCTTAGGATTAGAAACATTTATCTGATATGTTGTACCCCTAAAGACTCTGGTAACTTTAAAACTATCCCATTTACTAGGAATACACGGATTAACTTCCAACCCTTTATACGTTGGGTTTATTCCAACTATATGCTTGGTAGCTGCCTGATACGTCCAAGAGGAAGTACCCGATAGCCAGCTATTTCTACCCAAACCAAATTGTGGATGCTCATCTCCTAAAATGTTTTGCGGATAGGAATAGGGCTCACATTCATAAATTTCCATAATATCATTTTTTGAAGCTGGATTTATTTGAGAATAGTACTCATAGGCTCTTTCGCCATTACCCAGAATAGTTTCGGCAATCATACACCAAGGGTTTGTGTGGAGAAAGATACCTCCATTCTCCTTGGCACCTGGTGGATAGGTCGTAATACCCCCTTTTCTCCAGTCAAAGCCATTAAACCCGGGAGTACTAAGCTTTATGCCATATTTAGTATTTAAATGCTTATTAACTGAATCCATAGCGCTTTTAGCCTTTTCTGGGGTAGCAATCCCAGCTAAAACTGCCCAAGACTGACTATTAACATAAATTTTACCTTTTTCACAGGATTTTGAACCTAAGGGTGTCCCATCTTCTTCATAATAGCGAACATACCACTCACCATCCCAAGCACTCTCATTTACTCTATCTTTGATATTCTTATAATCTGCAAGGTAATCATCTTTAGATTTAGCATCGTTTAATAATTCCATTAAATCGATCATTTCAAGCAGACACTTACCATATTGGTTAGCGACAAAAAGGCTTTCGGCTTTACCCTTAAGATTCACTGTGTCATTCCAATCTGCAAAACCAAGCAGTGGAAGACCGTGTCTACCCGTGTTGTGTTTGGTAAAATTTACCGCTCGCTTTAAGTGCTCTAGCACCGTTCCTTTTTCTCTTTTATCTACACTTATATTTTTATCGTAAAAAGTAATTTCTTCCTCAAGAAATTGATTATCTCCAGTTTCCTTAACATAGGAACAAACCGCTAAAATTATCCATAAATGATCATCTCCATAATACTTATGGCCTTCTTCCTCACGACTGTCGCCCTCCGTAGCTTCCATAGTAGAGGGGAAAAATTGGTGCATAGCTGAACCATCCGCCTTTTGGATACTGATAATTTTTCTTAATAGGTCTTTAGATTCATTAGGCATATTGGCAATAACCCCCATAACATCCTGAGAGCTATCTCTACAACCCATACCTCTGCCACCATAGCCCAACTGATATAACGACAAATCTCTAGACCAATTCATTGTTGTGTGACACTGTCTGGGATTATGCACGTTAACCATTGAATTAAAGGCTGGATCTGGTGTTTCTACTTGCATTTTAGCCAAGTAATCGGTCCAATATTGCCTTAACTGCGCAAAAGCAACATCTACATTTTTTTTGTCTCTGAATTTGTTAATAGAAGGCATAGCTGTCTCTAAATTTTCCTCTTGCCCCAATTGTGTAATAATTCGTACTGTTTGATTATTCTTCACAATCCCACACTTATGAAGCAGTGCACTGATATTATCGGCTCTGCGAGCTTCATAGTTTGACAAACCGACTTCTTGTAAAGCAAGTGGGGTCTTCCAAGAACCATATTCATTATCACCAAGAAACTTCTTTCGATCTGTTTCAAAAGAGTGCACAGGAGTATTTGAAGTAAAATAATTAACGGCCGTATCTCTTTTCATAAAAGCATACTGTTTATGAATAACGGTTCCTGTTTCTTCCTTAATAGCATCCACAAACATGGTTTGAGGCACCCAATCAGCATTAGTAAGCTGTTTTAAGGAATCAAAATGACTATATTCTACAACAGGGATAACATCTATTTCCAAAACTTTTTGGGACAGATTCGTAACTTTAATATCTCGAATAACCACATTTGAATTGATTGGAACAAAAATAGTAACTTCTGTTCGAATGCCATAAAATATAGAAATTATTTTCTGATAGGATAACCCAACATGACACTCATATAAATCATACTTATCCAAAGTAGGCACAAAAAATGGAGAAAAAACTTTATATACTCCATTTTCTTTAAATCTAATATAGAGTGTTTCACCTTTAAAATCGGAACTTGGTAACTGTGGAATATATTTCAATAAACGGTTAAGGGCTGGGTCTCCCTTGCAAATTGTGGCGCCACCAGTGTGATCCACAATTCCACCAAACTTCAGTGTGCCAACGTAGTTTATCCATTTAACTGGAGTTTTTGGGTTTGTTATAACATACTCTCTATTTGCGTCATCAAAATAACCATAATTCATATTATTACCTCCAGAAAATTTCATATAAAAAAAGGGCGGTGAAGTTTCACCGCCCTTTTTGGAAAACTAAAAAACTATCTACCAACTTGGTTCAATACAAATAGCCTTAAACTTTTTCATACCATCCCAAGCACCTTTCATAAAACTCTTATTAGTATCATGACGTATCTTGGCAAAAGTAAAAAACTTATTTAAAGGTTTAATATTTAGTACTGG
>CAIUUT010000120.1 GCA_903902445.1 uncultured Candidatus Marinamargulisbacteria bacterium | reverse complement strand
CACTTAGAGTCCATCTCCTTCCTGTTACGTAATCAGGATAATGGAGAATTCGAGCTTAAAGAATCCATAAAGTTAAGCAAAAGCTTCACCAGTGTGGCTAACAACAGCTCACTAATTCAATACTTCTTAAATAAGCGAGAGTTTATTTTTTTCCATAAAATTACACACCTTATTCACAACTTAGCAAGAAATCCACAAAGTAAAAAAGCCAACATTAATTTATTAAAATCTTTGGCTAAAGAAATGGAAAATCTTCAAGCAGAAATTGCGATCCCCTTCTTTAAAGACAATCAATTAATAGGCGTCCTTTCTATTGGGCAAAAAGTAAACAATAAAAATTTCACCAGCTCGGACATTAGCTTCCTTAAATATATTTCTGAAGATTTTTCCCCCTTGATTCAATCCGCAAATCAATACGAAGAACTTAAAAATAAGGAAAAAGAGGTTACTTCGCTTTATGAAGTTGGTAAGGCGATTAGTTCCCTGCATGACTTTAAAAAAACGTTTGATGTTATTGTACGCAATGCCTCTATTTTACTAAAAGCCCCTAAAATAATAATCATAATTTTCGATGATATTGAGGCCCATTTCGTAATTAAAAAAACGTTTGGCTTTACTGATTTTCAGGTTCAAAAAATTGAAAACTCTGTGCGTTTCCGTGAATCCACTCAAACGTTAGCACAAGTTAATGAAGGTATCCTCCTAAAAAGTGTAGCCGATAATAAATACTATGAAGAAGACATCTTGCAAGAGATTGGTGTAAACTCCATCATTTCGGTACCTTTATTTGATGAAAACATGAAAATTATTGGGGAATTGCGAGCCATGCGCCCCCCTTCGCAAAAGTCTTTCAACGAAAGAGACCTCGAGATTGCTAGCAATTTAACGAACAACATCACAGTAGCTCTTAATAATTCTTTTATATATCAAAAATCCGAAGAACACCTCTTAGAGCTATCTACAATTTATAATATTACTAAGTCCCTGACTTCTGAGTTTGAGCTGGATAAAATCCAGAAAAAAGTATGCTCCATTTTTACAGAAGTACTTAGCTTTCACAAAGCCATTCTCTTCATTTATTTAAAAAATAATGTATTAGTACCTAAAGCTGCTAGTGGCTGGAGTGAAGAGCAATATAAAGATCTTTCTTTGGAAATTTCCCGTACTATTGAAGGTAAAGCATTGATCGAAGGACGAATTCTTCAAGTATCCCCCAAACAGCTCGAAGGCTATGATAAAAGTGTAGCTATTGCACTTAACTTAAATAATTTTATTGTCGTACCACTGTTAATCTCGAATAAGAAACCCATTGGAGTAATGGTTATTGACCTGGGCAATGAACCCAGTTCCAAAGACAACTTTAAACCGAGGCTACTCACCTCCATTGCGCATCAAGCTTCCGTGATTATCGAAAATGCTAGGCTCTACAAAGAAAGCGAAGAGATCAATAAACAACTTAAAAAAGAACAGGCTCGAACTGCTAAAGAGTTGCAAATTGCCCACTACATTCAACAAGGTCTACTCTCAGCAAAATATCCAGAAAATAAGGCCATCGAAATTTTTGCGACCAATATTCCCTGTCGTTCTGTAGGTGGAGACTTCTTCAATTTTATTCCCTTCGATGAAGAAAATTTAGGCGTAGTTATTGGAGACGTATCCGGAAAAGGAATACCTGCAGCGCTACTTATGACCATGACCAACAGCATTTTCTCAGAGTTTGGCAAACGCTACCCCTCTCCAGAAACCATACTTATTAAAACCAACACCTCTTTACAAAGTTACTTAAGCCAATCTCCAATTTTTTATGTTACTGCTTTTTACGCCATGATTAATTTTGAAAAAAACTTACTTCGTTACTGTAAAGCTGGGCACAACCCCCCCATTCTCTATCGCTCGGAGACTGACGAGATTATGTTTCTCGATACTGAGGGAACTTATCTCGGCACCTTTGATGAAGGTGGTTTTATAGAAAAAAATATTCTTGTTAACAATGGCGATAAGTTAGTGCTCTACACAGACGGCATCACTGAAGTAAGAAATAGTAAAAAACAGTTTTTTTCCAAAGAAAAACTTGCGATACTTATTAGGGAAAACAAAAATCTCCCAGCAGACAAGTTGGCAAAATTACTAATTAGCGAAGTAGAACGCTACACCGAATATCCTGGCGAGTTTTCTGACGACCTTACTCTGGTAATTATTGACTTCAAAGAGTTACCCAAATTCACAGAAAATGTGATTTACAAAATAGACTACAAAATTATTAATACCATTCCGGAAGTAAAAAAAATAGTAGCTGATTTTCTTAAGAAACTAGAAGCCCTAAACATCAATCGTCGCCTCTTTAATCACTTACGCTTAGCTTTTTCGGAAAGTACGCTAAATGCTATGGAACACGGCAATAAAAATGATCCCACCAAATTTATTGAAGTAAAGGGAGTTATTACTAATAGACGCATAGAACTTACCATTATTGACCAAGGAACAGGCTTTGATGCCTCAAAATTAAGTTACTCTGAAAACCAAGCAGACATTAATCACCGCGGCCGAGGCGTTACCGCAATTAAGGCCTGTATGGACGAGGTAATGTTTAACGAAACAGGCAATCAATTAACGCTAATCAAATATCTTATCTAACTGAAGTGCAAATTTGCGTGACATTCTGACCTATTTATTTGTATACTTAGTATAAAGATAGTAATAATGATTTTTGTTGATATGCTTTTGAGAATCAAATAGTGTTCACTGATCACTATTCACTGATTACTAGTTAAGGAGCGAGTTTATGAAGAAAATTGGATATGAAAAAAAAGGCAATGTGGTGATATTGTCCGTAGAAGGCGATATCGAATTTGATGACTCCATTCAATTAAACGAAACTTTTACCAACACCATCAAAAAGGATGGGGCTAGTATTGTCCTTAATCTTAAAGACTGCAACTACATAGATAGCTCTGGCTTAGGCTCTTTGGTGGAGGGGCTAAAATCTACACAAAAAGCAAATGGCGACCTACGTCTATGTAACCTAAATGACGATTTCAAAGAAATACTTATGATGACACGCATTATTAAATATTTTCAAATCTTCGATAATGTTGAGGATGCTGTAAAAAGTTTCCACTAACTTGGGTTAAGCACCTATTACAGTAACTTGCAAAAAACGGGGGGAATCTTGGTAAAATCTTTAGCTGAAGCGCTCATAGAACACAACCTTCTTACACCCAAAATAATAAAAGAAATTCAAAATAAGTGTGCGGTACAAAGCGAATCTTTTGCAAATGTTCTAGTAAATAATAGTTACATTGATGAAACCAAACTTGCAATTTTTCTGGCACAACATCTTGACTTACCCTTTGTAAATTTACTCAACAAAAAGACCGATAAAAACGTTATCAATATTCTGCCTGAGAAATATATTAGAGAATTTAACGTATTTCCCCTCTTCAAAGTAGCCCATTCTTTAATTCTAGCCATGATAGATCCGCTTGATTATAAGGCCATAGAGGAGATTGAATCTTTCACTAATTTACGCATTGAACCAGTTGTTGTAACCGTCTCCGACCTCCAGCTTTCCATTAATAAGTGGCTAGGCACTGGATCTACAATAAATAAAATAATCGACAGTATGGACAAAAAAACTGCCACCATAGAAATACTCGAAGAGGGCGGTATTTTTCGCAATCGTGAAGACTTAGGCCCTGTAAATAAACTTGCTTACTTAATAATCAGTACCGCCATTAATGACCATGCTTCTGACATTCACTTAGAGCCCAAGCAAAATGGCTTAGATATTCGTTTTCGACTAGATGGCGTATTGCATAAATCTTGGACACTTCCTTCCAACTTAAGTCAGCCCCTAATTTCCAGCATAAAAATACTGGCTAAAATGGACATCGTCGAAAAGAGATTGCCGCTGGATGGCAGTTTTCGCATCCAACTTGAGAGTAGAACTATCGATATTCGTGTTTCAAGTTACCCACTAATTCACGGTGAAAAAATAGTTCTTCGTCTACTAGATCAAGAAGGCATGGTCTTTGACTTAGAAAACCTTGGCATGTCGTTTGATATGTATAATGTAGTCAAGAGAGTAATTACCCGAAATTTTGGTATTTTTTTAGTAACTGGCCCAACAGGAAGTGGCAAGACAACAACCTTATATTCGATCCTTAACCAAATTAAAAATGCCGAAAAAAACATTGTCACCATTGAGGATCCAGTTGAATACCATATTCAGTTAATCAACCAGAGTGAGATAAACAATAAATGTGGGCTAACCTTTTCCAAAGGTCTTAGGTCTATTCTCAGGCAAGATCCCGACATCATTCTCATTGGCGAAATACGCGACAAGGAAACCGCTCAAATAGCTTTCCAAGCCGCCCTTACTGGACACATGGTCTTCTCTACATTGCATACCAACGATACCGCCTCGACCATCGCCAGGCTCATCGATATGGAAGTAGAACCCTATTTAATTTCCTCCGTTTTAACAGGTATTTTGTCTCAAAGGCTGGTTCGAAAAACGTGCGTGGAGTGCCAAGACATCTACACCCCAGACCAAGAGCTACTCAACTGGAGTGAACTAACCACATCCACAACGCATCACAAAGGGCATGGCTGCAAGAGTTGTCGCAACACTGGATATAAAGGACGAACAGGTCTTTTTGAGCTCCTCACCATGTCCGATAAACTTAAAGATACGATCAACCAGAAAAAGTTTTCGGAACTCGAAATACGTAAATCCATCGGGAAAGACAATTTTGTTTCCATTAAGGAAGACGGAATAAAAAAGGTAAGAGAAAATATTACTACTCTAGAAGAGGTCTATAGAGTTGCTGAGTAACGTTGAGTTAGCTTTTTTCTTTAAGCAACTTCATTATCTTACCAAACGAGGTATTACCTTATATCCGGCCATTGAACTTATATATCTTGATATAGGCAGTAACACACTTAAGAAGCCCTTAAAACTTATTTTAAACTCCTTAAGGGAAGGCGAATGTTTTTCAACAATACTCTATGAAAAAATTAAAATCCCCCTATTTATTGCCAACATTATTCACGTAGGTGAAAATGAAGGCTCTCTTTCCTCCGCTTTTGAAAAAGCCAGCAACTACTTACATACCAAAATAGAGCTGCAACGGAAGGTTCAGGGAGCGCTTACGTATCCTATACTTCTTGTTATCTTGGGATTTTTTGTAATCTCTTGGATTCTACTCAATATCCTTCCTCAATTTAAAGAAATATACGCACAAGCCGGTGTATTACTACCGCTCCCAACCAGAATCCTCTTTAAAATCCAGTATATCCTAGTAAATTTTTGGTGGGCATTACCTGCCCTAATCGCTCTTTCCTTCTTGGCATTATTGCTAATCTATCGCCAAGATTTTAAGCTTATTCTCGCCAAACATTTGTACTCAATCCCAGTCTTTGGGTCCTTCTCCTACTATTTTACGTTAATGAATTTCCTGTCCAACTTGGGTTCCTTACACAATTCAGGAGTATCTCTCATTAAATCCTTACAACTTACTATTGATACTACTCATAACTTATACTTTAAAACAAAACTTAAAACTGTTCTCACTAAGGTATTAGAAGGGGAAAAGCTCTCTATTTCCTTATGGGAAACTAAACTTTTCCCTGCAATTATTATTAAGATGATTATGGCCGGAGAAGAAACGGCAGAGTTAGATAAAATACTGATGCAGCTTACCGATTACCTACACGATGAATTAGACATTAAGCTTAAACGAGCTGTTAATCTTATTGGACCAGTTTCTCTGATTCTCATTGGTTTTATTATTGCGTTTATTGCTATTGCCTTTCTTTTACCGCTCTTTCGCATGTCTGGGGCAATTCATAATGCTGGTTAGAAAGAATGGATATTTACTTATAGAAGTAATTATCTCGCTTTTCATTTTGTCAGTGGTAGCCCTTCCTTGGTTAAATTTTCTTAAGCAACAATCCAGCACAAATTTAATCAACGATTTAAACGACTACTTCTATACCAAACACGTATTACTGAAAGCCATAAACCACCAGATTAATGCGGGCATCTTTAAGCATAATAGCAACATTATAAGAGTTCAAAAAAAGTCATTACCCTCCAATATGACGCAACTAACCGTAGATTTTTACTCAAAAGACACTTTAAAGTTTTCTTTAGTAGGAGTCAGTAAGTGAAGAAAGGCCTGACTTTAATAGAAACCATCATCGCTCTAGGAATATCATCCATTCTTTTTCTGGTCATTTTTCAATTAACGAATCGCTCTTTTCAAAATTCTACTAGCGTTATTAAAGACACCATAAACATTAAAAAAGATCTGCAAACACTACTAAATTATGAAAATAACTCCCTAACCAGTAACGACCAAAATCCGATACCCTTCACGCTTGTAACAGAAAATATCTACCTCAGCCCCAGCGGAGTGAAACTATGCATCATTCGTTAAAGGGCTTTGTATTATTGTACACCCTAGTAACTCTCATGGTTGTAGGCATTTTGCTTTCCACCCTTACGTTTTTCACCCAAAGCAGAGAACTTTGGCTAAACAACTTCTATAAGGAAGAACAACAGCTAATATTAAAGCACTGCCTAAAGAAGGATACTATCATACTCTCTGAGCCCTTGATTCTTGAAAACAGTTTCCATCAAAAATTTACCCTTCGCCCTTAGGATAGTTATTTACTCATTTTAGCATTTACTATATAATCTTCGTGTTTGCCCTATGGTGTAATTGGTAACACAGCTGATTTTGGTTCAGTCGTTCGTGGTTCGAGTCCATGTAGGGCAGCCAGTTTTTCTAGGAGAATTCAATGCCTACTATTTCAATGTTTTATGGCATTCTCATAAAAATGTTCTTCCGTGATATTGAAAAACATCATATCCCCCACATACATGCAGAATATCAGGGCAGTGTTGCCGTTTACTCCATATTAGATAGTGAGCTCCTCAGCGGAACCATCCCCCCAGGTAAACATAAAATCGTAGCTGCATGGATCGAAATTCACAGAGATGACCTGCTGGCTGACTGGGATTTAGCTGTAGAAGGAAAGAAACCTTTTCCAATTAAAGGTCTTGACCAATGAATATCAAAACTGTTGCCGTTCTTGATAACTACCATCTTTCCATTGAGTCCGATGACGGAAGAAAAGGTATCTTTGATGTCACACCCTACTTAAATTATGAAGCATTCCAAGAGCTAAAGAATCAGAAAGAATTTCAAAAAATCTATAACGGTCATTACTATCTTGAGTGGGCATGTGGAGCGGATTTATCTGCGGATACAATAGAAGCTAGCCTAGCTTTTTAGGGCAGCCATCTTGTACCGTTCATTTATTTTGCATGAATTGACATTGAAATAAAGACCCCCTAGAATAAAGTCAATGCTACAGATAAATTGTCAATTTATTGAAAAGAAACCTTCTAAATAAATGCGAATCCTCATTGCCGGTGATTCTTTAGCACTCCCCAGACCTGAAAATATGAGCCAGATAAATAATGGGCTCCCCTTACTTGTTAGCTATGACGAAACTTATGGTCAATTATTAGAAAAAAAACTTCTGGAAGACAAGATTTACGACAATGTGAGTGTTTTAAATAGAGCGCAACGTTTTTTTAACATAAAAAATATATACAATCAATTCCTAGATCATGCGTTTTCTTTCACACCAGATGTTATTGTAATGCAGGTAGGTATTGTTGATTGTTGGTTTCGCGAAGAGCTTAATGGCAAACAACTGATTGAGATTGCCGAATTTACCGCGATCTACCACAATATTATCGATATTGTTAAATTAGGGACGTTTAAGCTAATTATTATTGGGATCTGTCCCACTTCTCGAAAAATGGAGAACAGAACACCTGGTCTTCTAAATGAAATCGATAAATACAACAACGTTTTGAAAAGTAGTGCTGACGACATCACTATCTATTTTATTGACATGAAGGAATCCATTGCCCCCGATAATCCCCACGAGTACTTGCATTTAGATGATCACCATTTAAACAAAGAAGGGAATAAACTGGTTGCACAGAAACTACATACCGTCTTTAAAGAACATATCTATATGTCCAGGAAAAGCAGTTAAAAATGAACACACCTGAATCATTATTAGCTTCCGTAAAAGAGTGTTTACAAAAGAATTTCTT
>CAIUUT010000119.1 GCA_903902445.1 uncultured Candidatus Marinamargulisbacteria bacterium | reverse complement strand
GTACTCCCCGACCCTAATCTTGGGGCGACTGATTGTCAGCAATCAAACACCAGAATATGTTGGCGCCAAACAAAAGAAGTTTGCTTGGATTATTGGTGTCGTACTTGCCAGCATCATGTTTGTTCACCTCGTGTTACTCAACGGCTACAGCCCAATTACAGGCATCATTTGCTTAATTTGCCTTATTTTTCTTTTTTTTGAGACATCGTTCGGAATTTGTTTGGGCTGCAAGTTTTATCCGCTATTTTTTAAAGATAAGGTTCAATACTGTCCTGGAGAAGTCTGTGATGTGAAGGCCAAACAAGACATTCAAAAAACCTCTAAAGCTCAAGTGTTAGTGGTTCTGGCTTTTATCGTTTTTTCTATTCTAATAGCAACAACCTTGAGCAGCTTTTTTAGTAAAAAACCTTATGATATATTTGGCTTAGAACGCTATTTTCAGGCTAAATAAGCACCCCAGCGTGTCACTTCGAGAGCCTGCCTGACCAGTGCAGCAGCCTTCGTGACCGGTTTGGTTTGCAGTGTCTGCGTCAGCTTGGGTCGCTCTTGGCTCTCGAAGCGCTCGAAGCGTCTAGCACCCAGCCTTGTGTCCGTCACACTGGCCGCTTTCAAGCTGAATGGTGGAATGAGAAACGTGGTGCTTGGTTTCAAGAAGTTTGGCAATGGTACACAAGATTTGACTGGCCTCTTTCATGGTTAGGTTTTCTTCAACCTTGGTATGAGCCTCAAAGTGCACTTGCGTCTCAGTCAGGTTCCATACATGGATGTGATGCACATCCTTCACCCCTTCTAAGGCCAAAATATCGGCCTCAATGACCTGCACGTCAATGGATTTAGGAGAAGTGTGCATCAGGATGCCGATAGCTTCCAAGAGTACTTTATATCCTGCCAGTAGAACATAGCCACTAATAAGAATGGAAAAAAGACCATCAATCCAATAAACCTTAAAAAGCATAACCAATATTGCCCCCACCACCACTGCTACAGAAGACAGAGTATCCATAATCAGGTGCATGTAGGCCGAGCGGATATTGAGACTGTGCTGCGCATCCTGCTTTAAGAGAAGGACACTGGAAAGATTGGCCACTAGTCCCACCAGCGCCACGGCTATCATCAAGGGGCCGTTAATAACCACGGGGTGCAACAAATGCACCAACGCCTCCTTGAAGAGAAACAAGGAAGTAACCAGCAAA
The DNA here is from genome assembly GCA_903902445.1 of uncultured Candidatus Marinamargulisbacteria bacterium. Lineage (GTDB taxonomy): Bacteria > Margulisbacteria > Riflemargulisbacteria > GWF2-35-9 > GWF2-35-9 > CAIUUT01. The sequence continues at coordinate 17,482 of CAIUUT010000119.1, read as the reverse complement.
AGCGAAGAATTTAGTAGCGCAATCAATATTTGTGCTCGCTTGTACCCAAAAGTCATCGCGCTCGTTTTGCCTCTCTTGTCTAGCCTAAGTCCTACAAAACTAGCAACCAAGGAAAAAGTGTCACTGAGGTTATGCAAGGCATCCGACAAAAGCGCCACACTCCCCGACAACATTCCACCCACGATTTCCGTCACGGAAATCAGTAGATTAAATAATATCGAAAATATTAACCGTCGCTCACTCCCCTGCCCATGGTGGTGAGAATGATGCGTGTGGTCATGATGGCTCATAAATTTCCCCCTTATTTGCGTCTATATAACGCATTTATATCCATTATTATATGATAAAAACAAGGAACAATCACTAGGGTAAGGATGGCAAATTGATTTCCTATTAAACTGTTTTTTCATAATTTTCTCGTGTATACTGGAACTATGCTTTCCAAAATATTAGTGGCGTTAATGGGTGTTCTCCTTTTCTTAAATGTAATTCTTTTTTCCCTTAATGTCTTATATAAATGGGAAATGAAGCAAATCCCAAGTCTGATGACTAAAGCTGAGCAGCTGCGTTTAGAAACCATTTCTAAAACAAAAGCTAACCGTATGGCACTAAACATGGAAATTACGCGCCGCATGGCAAAGGAAAACACACAGCTGCACCTCACGGTGGACACCACGAAACACCTGATGTTTTTAGCCAGTGAAGGGGCCCAACTGCGAGCCATGAATATCAAAACAGGCAAAGATACGCTCATTGGCTCACCTCCAGACCGAGTTCGCATGGTGTTACCGGCAGGAAAACGCCTTGTAACCAACGTGGTGGATGATACTTACGTCTGGACTGCACCCGCTTGGGTTTATGCCCAACGCAAGCAACGTGTTCCAACTGAAAACGCCCTCAAGGGTGGGTTGGGGTCACTGGCCATTTTTCTAGATAGCGGAACGGTAATTTATTCTCGTCCCGAGGTTGGCCCCTTAAATGATGACAACTATGTCCTACCGGGAAGTATCCAGATTTCGAGCACCGACGTTAAAGCCATTAGGAAGGCCGTACAAGCAGGTATGGTGGTGTATTTTTATTAAATGATGAAACGAACTCATATATATATTATTATCGTGATTCTCTTGTGCCTTAGCGCGCTTGCCCTAATCAATAATGCCATTTATCTCAGTATGCAACGAAATATTGCCTATCTAATATTTCAAAATAAAATGGAAGTCTATGAGGGAGCCTCACGGCAATTGGAGTCCACGTCCCAGATGCTCAGTGCGGTACAAACAGCTCCTGAACCATGGAATCACGGGCCCTATCTGGTTGTAAGTATTGCCGAACATTATCTGTGGTATAAACAGGAAGGAAAAGTAATCTTTAAAGCTCCTGTAGCTACTGGAAGTGAGAAGACTTTGGTGCGCTTGGGGAATCAACAAACTTGGCGATTTGACACTCCGCGAGGGCGCATGGTCGTGCAAGACAAACAAGAAGACCCCATTTGGGTTCCACCCGATTGGCACTACGTTGAGCAGTCTCGTCTTAAAGGGGTGACTCTATTTCATCTTGATTACGGGAAAACGTTAACGCTGTCCGATGCTTCTGTGGTTAGTGTAGTCGGGTATAATGTCGTGCGTCGCCAGCCAAATGGTGCTACGCAAATACTCACCGCTTCTGAAAAAAAAGAAATCATCTTGGATGGTATGCTGGTCATTCCGCCGTTAGGAACCACGGCGCGGCGCTACAAAGGGGTACTGGGCCCCTATAGTCTGGAACTTGGGGACGGCTACGCCATCCATGGAACGGATCAACCTGAAAGCATTGGACACTCAGTAAGCCACGGCTGTGTACGCATGTATAATGAGGACATCACCAAGCTCTTTAAACTGGTAAAAATCGGCACCCCTGTCTACATCTATTAGCTCATTTTTTGACGTATCGTCTGATTTATGCAAGAATAGAAGCATGAAGATATGTTTCGTAATGACTCTAAGCATCCTACTCGGGATATCTCCAGCATTCCCTGTTAGCGCCTCTGATTATAACACCTCTAGCCTTGAAAAAATGTTGCGTGGCACAAGTGGAAAGCTACTGGCGTCTATTGCAGCACCCGATTCGCCTATTGTTGCTAAACCACTACCCGATGTTAGTTTAGAATATCAATCGGACAGCTTTGGCACCTCTATTTCCAGCGAATTAAAGGCTCCGCAGAAACCAGGATGGTACCAAATCGCCCTGAAGCAAAATGGCGCTTACAAAGTGCTGGAAGGACTGCGCCTTATCACCCTTACCCCCTTTGAGGCCAAGAAGAATGGCCGTATTGGTAATTACTTCTTAGGACTATGGCCTTTTGAGCAACAAAAAGCCATCTCCCCTGCCTATAAGAGTCCCGCAGGATTTATCGAAGTTACCCTCAAAAACATCAACCTGCAAATTTCCGAGCACTTTAAACTGTCTGATTTTGTAGACCAAGACCAAGCGAATGTTTGGCCAAAATATGTGGCTCTTGATACTCGCCTTGTAGATAAGCTGGAACTGATCATTAGCGAGTTAAATCAAGAAGGGATTGGTGTGAAGCACTTGGCCATTATGTGTGGCTTTCGCAGCCCCAACTCCAATGCTACTTTTGGTGATCCCAGCGGACGAGGGAAGCTGAGTCGACATATGTTTGGCGATGCGGCGGATATCTATGTGGATAATAACAAGACCGGTTGGACACAGGACATCAATCATGATGGTCGCGTTACTCTTGAGGATGTCAAAATTATAGCCCGAGCAGCTGCGCGGGTAGAAGCCAAATATCCCAACTTAGTGGGCGGCATTGGCATCTATCCAGGTAATGGCGCTCACGGCCCTTTCATTCATATTGATGTTCGGGGACAAGCAGCTCGCTGGAACGGATAAATAGCCCTTGCTAGTTGGTCAGTTTAATAAGATTATGCTCTATCTCCAATTGAGAAAAGCCTAAATTTTGCTTAATCCATTGGAAGGTTGCCTCTTGGTAAAAAAATACATGGGTGGGGTCATTTTTGTAAAACCAATCTTCAAAGGAAATGGTGTCATTATAAATACGGGTCATGCAATACAGGCAACCCTTTGGCTCTAGAAGCGCTTGCAAGAGCTTAAATTCTTGGGCAGGATGGTAAAAGTGTTCTATAACTTCACAGCAAGCAATGTAATCATATTTTGTGTTTAGTCGCTGAGGATAATCATGAAAATAGGGATCATAGGGCACGATATTATACCCCCTTTCCTCCAAGACTTTGGAAATAACAGGCCCGGTTCCTGCACCAAAATCTAGCCCTTTCTGCACGGGAGTGTGAACGTTTAGTATAGCATCAGTTATGGGCGATACAAATTGTCGATATTGCGCATTATATACGTCATTTTGATGTTTCTCGTACCTTTGCTTTTCAGCAGCTGGCTGCAAATGTTGCTGTGATGAGCGAAAAATACCGCTACACTCAGTACACTTAAAGAAATTCTCGATGTAGAAATGCCCCTCGTTGGCACAAAGAGGACAAGTTTCACTTTGGCTTGATTGGCTTAACACCGCAGGAGCATTGCATATTAGCACTAAGTTACAGCAAACGGCTGTCGCACGACTGTCTTCATTTTGGCAGGATTAACTTTATGGAAATCTGAAAGGTAAATTTCATGATGTTTGAGCGATTTTTGATAACCATTTTTATCTATATAATCGTGCAGGCGAGCCACCGTTGGCCCTTCCTCCGAAAAGGTGCCAATATGCATGATCTGCACACAACTTCCTTCGGTATAAGACTCAAATCTAATTTTATTTAAGTCAATCTGAGGTTTTTTCTTGGCCACGAGTTCCTTGGCCGTTGCAACCCACTGCGCAGTCACTGGCTCTGGCTGCATAATCATCACCGTCCAAAACCAGTTGTCTTTATGATCCATAAACTTGCTCATATCATCGCCCCACCATAACCCCTCTAAAGGCATTACCGAGTAGTCGATTTCTGTTTGCTTTTTGATGGCAAACTTCAAGTTGTACGACAGAGTAAATAATGCCTCAACCGCCTCTTTAAAACTTTGACTATTATTAGGATCACCCTTTCCGTCGATCATTAAATAATTCATGGCTGGAAGGTCTACGACACTCACCTCTTTGGCTGACGGGTTGTAAAACTGTTTTAGCATCTTTTTCACATCTATTTTTCCCATAATATCCTCCCATATAAATTTATTGCGTATATTTATAGCCATAAATATTATAAGGCATAAATATTATTTTTTGAATTGTTGCTAATATAGGTAAAAAATTTACTTCATCACAAAAAAATTAAGTTGAGATACGAAACTGAAATTAGATTACTAGAGGCTTAAATTACTTTGGAAGATTAATTTCTTCAACTTCATATTTTGGAACCCAGCCGATACAAAAAAACGATTCATCTGAGAATCTTTTCAATCCTAACTCTTTTCCTAAAACAGTATTATCAATAACTAGCAAATAATGACTCTCAGTCTGCTTTGTAAACCTAATCAAAGAATCTTTATACCTAACAAGTTGTCTTAATTTAGGATTATGTTTTATTAACAATCTATCATCCTTTGGCAAACGTAACTCAAATAGTCCTCGTTCAATATGTTTTAATTCATTTTTTTTCTTTAATTCAGATTCTCCTTGGCTAGTATCGGTTAAAACATTTATTAAATAATAATCTTTAGCTTCACCAGCAATAGTTGTTTTATAATCGTATCCTAAGGAAATGTTTTCCATTTCCGCTAATTCTTCTATTGTTATTTCATTTTCATTACTCATGCTGATTCCTTATATAATTAATTTAATCATTTTTTCTGTATTTTGAATATATCATGAATTGTTATTGGATGTTTTTTATCATAAAATTCTGGTTTAAGTTCCAGAGATGCAGTATATCCATTGCCTAAATTTGGAAAATCAAAATCTTTTTCGCCTCCATATTCTTTGCCATAGGGGATACTTGTAAATTTATCAGTATCAGAACTATACTCAATTACTACTAGATATTTTGCTTTCTTGTTTTCTTCTATATGCTCTAAACTAGCATCTTTATAAAGTTTATCGAATGCAGCATTGTTTTCTTGAAACAAATATTCAACATCAGATTTTCTAAAATTATATCCATTAACGGTCTTTATTCCAGAATTAACATCGTTAATTATTTGGTTTGCATCTGACTCAGATGTAGCAAGAAAACATTTCACCATATGTTCACCTGGTTTAATATTATGTAATTCTCTAATTTGCATCATTTCGTTAATAAATTTTTCGCGAACTTCTTTATCTTCAATTGATGAAGGTTTAATAAATCTACATAAATTAAAATCTTCAAATGAACTAAACAAACTTTCTTTCGTGGTTTTTATATAATTATTCACATCTAGTTCTTCTGAGGAAGGGGTATTTGTAGACTTTGATTTTATCAAGAGTTCCTTTATTGAATTTATCCTTCCATCCTCGCTCGTTTGCAAAATTGATTTTCTTAATGCTTCATTTGAAACTTTAGTTATTAAATTCTCTAGTATTTGGGGCTCATCTAAACTTGAGGTCCTAACATTTTGTACATGGAACGTCAGCCATTGTTTAGCCCTAATTTCAGCGGCTGTTGCTGAATTATTTGGTTGTCCTCCTAATAACTGCTTATTATCTGGGATAGTCATTTTAGTAACATCAATAACTTGTGGCTTAATTTGTTGCTTTGTTGTTGAAATTTCAGTATTTTTTTTAACCTCATGCACTCCTTGCTCGTTTATTTGAGTATTTAATACTTTCCCCTAAATTGCTCTTATATCTTCAGGCTTCATTGTCATAACCTGCTCAGGTGATACTTTATGTTTACCTAGTTCTGCTTTTACTAGCTGATTCTTTGCCAATTCTTGAGTTTGACCGTTTTGCTTTAGGCTAGAGTTCAATGCCATGTTAAAGAAGGCTTGCATTGTAATGGCGGTAGAAATCTTTAGGAACTTCTCATTTCCAGGTATGTTTGGATCATTGGCAATATTTGATATATTTATGATTGCTTCGGTGTTTAGAAACGCCGCCCCACCAATCCTTAGACCTAGTAATTTATCTGCCACCCCACTACCTTTGACTGGTAACATAGTTAAGGCCAAAACAGACAAATCGGAAACTGTATTCTCAAAAGAAGCATTACCTTGCTGAAAGGATATAGCCAGATCAGCTCCAGCCAACGCACCATAAGCTATTCTGGTGCCACTTGAGGCAAAAGAAGCAACTTTCAGACCAACAGCAAGTGTCCTGAGTGCAACACTACTTCCCTCAAGAGCTATGCCACCAGCCCCCACTGACAAAACAGAAATAGCTAGTGTACTGCCTACAAACGCGGGACTATTCATTACTTGCTCAAGTTGATCAACCCGTTCATCGACAGTATGCTGAGTTGTAATTTTATCCAGATTATCTCCATTGGCGACAAATAGTCGGCCAGCGCCAAATCCAATATTATTCAGCTTAGCCAAGGCTGAGTTCTTATCTGTATCTTGAGCAACTGATTCACCTTTCTTGGCTAAAGGATTGAAAATAGCATAACCGTTATCAGTTATAGCACCGATTAGGATTTGGTTAAATCTTACGTCTGGTTTCATACTGCTGATAAAGTTATAGGGGATAATTTCTAGTTTAGCATTCTGCGGAATACTGTTTAGAAACTGTTTTAATTCATCTGCATTAAGATAACCAAATCATTTAGTTTTAGTGGCATAAGTAACTAAATCATTTTTACTAAGTTTTATGCCATTTAATAAATTCTTTGTAGTTGTTTCTTCAATGGCAGTTTGCAGTGTTTGCGTGTTCTCAATATTGCCTTTGAGCATATAACAGTATTTGCTTGCATATTCGTTGTTAAAGGCAGGCTGAGTATCATTATCTTTGCCGTAGGAGTAGAATTTACCCGTTTGTTGATTAATAGCTACAAAGGTATCATTCTTCCCTAAGACGGTTGTACCTATCTCTCCATTAAACTTAATAGACAGACCATTTTGCTGCAAATTTCCATTGGCAATATTACATTTCACCTCAATGATTTTCTTTAATGTATTGTCTCGTCTATTGGTGAATTGGGCTTTGGCATTATTAATTTCTTGTTCACTCGCTCCTCCCAATTGCATTAATTTTACAGGAGTGAATTCTGTAGATAATAGCTTGTCAAAATCCTTAATTTCAGTTTGGTACTCATTAATTGCTTTGGCTAAAAGCACTCTATCTGTACCTGATAATTTACTAAGATTGCTATTGCGGACATTAAATAAATGTTGAATATCAGCTTTCATATCATCTGGAAATTTACTAATTATATCTTTTTGTTGATTTTTGTACGGCGCAATGTCGTCTAGAGATTTATTGGGTGGAACTCCCATCTCCTCAGTGAAGTTTATATCGTTGGCACTAACTGAGTTGGCAACTTCATCCTTGGTTTTTTTATTTACTTCGATTGCTTCAAAATGCCCATTATTGAAACTTATGTCTACATTGTTAAGAGAAGTGAGCGAGAATCTTTCGGATGATTTGCTATTAACAACGTTGGTGCCAATTTGCTTAAACTCTCCTAAATTGTTTAAATCAGCAATAATAGAATTCTTTGTATTGGTCTTAAGTTTTGGAGTAAGTGACCCACTGTATAGGTCATTTTTATACTTTGCTATTTTATCGGCAATGCCGCTTCCCAAAACAGGTTGTCTACTAGTATTTAGTATACGTTCAGATGTAATGCTTTGTGCGCTAATACTAATTCCTCCCTGACTCTTAACATACCTATTCTGTAGGTTACTGTTCCATACTTAGAATATGGACATATTTCTGGGTATTAATGTATGGATTCATACTAATGCTTTTCTCGATAGCCCTATTTATGATAACCTGTTAAAGGGGCATTAAGCTCTATGATAAAAAGGATCTAATTAAAGCATGAGTGACAAAGAAATATATGTTGAAGGTAAGACTTTTAATAAAGCAGATTATACGGCTAAAAATCTTCCTATAGGCGAATATGAAGGCTGTGCGTTTACCGATTGCAACTTCTCAAATAGTGACCTATCGGCCATAACTTTTATTGAATGTACGTTCACCGGATGCAACCTGAGCATGTCCAAGCTAAACAAAACGTCCCTGAAAGACGTAACTTTTAAAGGTTGTAAACTACTCGGCATTTCCTTTGAGAAATGTGCGCCGTTTATGTTCGAAGCCAACTTTACGGACTGCGACTTAACCTTAGCCTCTTTTCACGCAATGTCGCTATTGGACGCAAAGTTTAGCAACTGCAATTTACAAGAAGTAGACTTTACACAAGCCAACTTAAGTAAAGCGCACCTAGCCAACTGTGACCTACTAAAGGCTCGCTTTGAAAAAACAAACCTGAGCAAAGCCAACCTTAGTACCGCCTATAACTACACCCTTGACCCCGAGCTAAATAACCTAAAAAAAGCCAAGTTCTCCATAACAGGAATTAGCGGTCTCTTGGCAAAATATGATATTGAAATCGTCTAAGCGGCTCTGTACCCACAGATTCCTCGACGATGCTCGGAATGACAAATAATTCCACCATCTCTTCACTCAGCACCATTCACTATTCACCAATTATTCCATCCTTATAAGTCCAGTGCCCAGAATGTCTGACGAACCTAGAAAGCTCATGTAAGGAATGCTGCTCATCATGGGTAAGATACGTTGCACGGAACTCTACCTTACCTATTTTATCTTCTGCCCCACCCTGTAATACTTTAATAATTGTAAGATTTAGCCATTTATCTACCGAGTTTGCCCAAATACTAATCTCATTTTTCAAGTTTGGTCTGCGAGTGCAGGGGTGTGTGGTAAGCCATAAATATTCAATATTTTTCAGGCAATAGGCGGTGTAACGGGAGTGCATTAACTTTTCGGCTGTCGGGGGAAAGGTTTGGCTTTGGTGGTAGACACCACAACACGCTGCGTAGGTTAAATTACTTCCACAGGGACAGAGCTCTTGGCTATGCAAATTTGGCTAGGACTTCTTGAGATTAACCGTACTAATGGGAAAAGGAATTTCAATTTTTTCTTTTTGGAAACGTTTATGTAACTTTTTAATAAACTCATGCTTAAGAAGATATTGGTCTGTAAATTCCTGACCTCTCATCCCCACGGAAAAGACAATGCTGTAGTCAGAGAAACTATGAAACCGTACACTTGGCTCGCAATCTGGTACACCACCGGCCACAGTCTTCATGACTTCCAGCGCTGTTTCTAAAGCCACTTTCTCCACCTTTTCTAAATCACTGTCGTAGCTCACTCCTACATCTACGGAAAAAGCCATTTCTTTTTCTGGCAAAGCGTAGTTCGTGATGATGGACGATGCTACCTTGGAGTTGGGAACTACCATCACATTGTTCTGCAAAGCTCGGATAGTGGTGTTACGCCATGTAATATCGGTTACGTAACCAGCGTCACCGTTATCTAGCTTGATATAATCTCCAGGGTTAATCTTTTTAGAAATAATAATTTGAATCCCTGAAAAGAGGTTAGACAGAGTATCCTGTAAGGCCAAGGCCACAGCCAAACCGCCCACGCCCAAAGCTGTAAGTAAAGGAGCGATTGAAATACCCAGAGTTTGCAACACAACCAGTAACCCAATAATAATCACGATAATGTTGGCAATATTGGTAATAATCGAAGACGTAGGCAGTAAGCTGTTGTTTTCCTGATTTAATACACGTACCATACGGCTGATAATCTTGGCGGCAATAAACGTTAGAAGAATAACGGCAATAACAATAAAAACCTTCTTAATAAGAGGAATATACTGCTCTTCTAAACCTGAAGAAATAATGGCCCAATACAAGGCTGCAATGATGAAAAAAGGCATGCTCTTGCCTTTTAGTTCCTCAATAACAATATCGTCACCTGCAAACTTGGTTTTGGCTGCAAATTTCTGTAAGCGTTGCAAGGCAATCTTATCAAAAAAAATACCAAGAAAAATAGCGAACACTAAGTAAATAGCAATGGAAATAATTAAGGAGGAGTAAGTATTAAAAGCATCTAACACAATGTTCATAAGCAGTATTTTAAGGCAAATGTAAAATTCTATCAACCACTTCTTCTGCTCAGTTGCTTCTTTTTTCCAATGGAAAAAGAGGTGTTTTAGCGAATTATAGCGGAAACGGCTCTATACCAAGAGCTTGCCAATAGGCTTCACCGTAGTCATAAAGCAATTGTTGGTTTGGCTTTACAACATGCGTTGTGTAAAGAATGATATGATACATCCCTTCATAAAAAACAATCTCTCGTTTTACATTTGGGTTATAGGAATGATTGCAAAACCGTGTATGATTTCCCCAGTCCTTGCCATCAATAATCATCTCGGTCTTTGCATAGCGATCCACAATGCCAGCCGCATGCAAGGAACGAGTGGGATAATCCATGGGAAATATCTCTCCCGAATACACTCCAATCCAAGTACCTACGCTAAGTTTACGCAAGGCAAACAACCCTAGTTGTGGGACGCTATTTATGGTTATTGGTTTGAGAAAAATATAATCAGGAACGACCTCAATACCTGCTTGTGGAATGCGTGAAATCTTCTTTATATTTTTTGATCGACCTATTTTGGGCGAAATAGGAACGCTTTCCTCATAAAAAAGACGCGCTCTTTGAAATTGGATCGAAAGTTTTTGGCGATGAGACTCCGAGACAAAGTTTATGGCCGTATAATTCACTTGAAAATACTTAAACAATTCGGAGGGAGTTAGCACAGACATACTCCCGTTAATCTCAATTTTAATGAAGGGCTTATTTTGATCGATCTGACTTACCATAATATACATAATACATAGAGATTTTCTAAATAACCATAGAAATACAAAATTATGTTACTCTAGGCTCGAATAATCAACCTGACCATATCCAGTTGCAAGTTTACAAGCTTATTGTCTTGTTGGGGAATTTTTTCGGCCTCTTGTTTGGTCTTGCAGAGCATTTTAAGTAATATATTTTTGTTGGTTTTAACTAATTGGCGAAAAGTATCGAGCGGTCCCTCGACAAGATTTTTCTTGAGCGTTGTTAGTGGAATCCTTCGTACGGAGCACCTTTCATCGACGATTACGCGCACTACAGCACCCGTTGAAGCCTCCTCACTCTCTACAATATAGGTCGCTTCAAGGTATAACGTAGAGTGGGGCAACTTTTTGTCTGGCCAATAGCTGGCGCTGCACCTTCCTTCGCTAGAGGAAAGAAGTAAGGTAAAGGCGTTTTCCAATAAGGGGTGGTCTACGGTTAAGAAATGATAATCCTCTCTATAAAGTGCTTGCTGTCTGGAAAACGTAAACGGATGCAGTAGCGCATTAGCATCGGGTAACGCCTCGAAGAGGCTATGTCCGCTGCGCAGAAGCAAGGTGCGAGGGGCTACGTCTTCAATTTCGACTTGAAAATACTCTAACAATTCGGTTAACCACTGTTCCAGCTTTAACGATTTGTCGGCTCGTTGTATCGCGCCCAGCAACTCCTCGGCAGGTAGTGCCACTTGAAACACAACAGTCTTCTTCTCGGTTAAGGCTTTCTCTTTGGCTTGCCATGTTTGCTGGATAAGATCTTCAAGTTTTGTGTCATTTAACTCAGCCGCTATGCCCAATAATTTAGTGCGAAACAAAGCTAGAAAATGATCACCTAAACGGCACGGAGCCAGAAATAACCCAATTCCCTCGGCTAACCAACGAACCACAAACTCCTGTGGCGTGCCAACCACATAAGGCAAATATATATTGATATCGGTTGTTTGCCCTATTCTATCAATACGACCAATACGCTGCTCGAGTAAATCTAAGCTGAGTGGATAGTCAAACAAAATCAGGTTATGACAAAACTGAAAGTTGCGCCCCTCACTGCCTATTTCGGAGCAAATTAATAACTGGGCCTGCTCAGATTCGGCAAAGTAAGCGGCCATACGGTCTCTAGCGACCAACGTCATGCCTTCATGGAAAAGTGCCGTCTTAATATTGGCGTTTTCACGCAAGGCATTCTGCAGTGCTATAGCCTTGGTTTTAGTGTGTGTTATTAACAAGAACTTCTCTGACACCTTTTGTCGCAATATATCGATAAGCCACAATATTCTTGAGTCTTTTCTAAAATAATACTCTTGATGATCTGCTTGCAAGTTCACATCCGCCAAGAACTCTTGCGCTAATTTTTCTCGAGAATCCACGCATTCTAAGGCCACGATATGAGGAACACGTTTGGGGAAAAGAGGAATCTGGTCACGTGTGTTGCGAAAGGTACGAGACGAATCTCCCATTAATGGTGCTGGCAATTCATCCACCCCCGCACTTAGAAAAAAGCAGGAAGCGGTTTTGTCTACCAACGGCAAGTAAAAGGAACTATAGTTTGCCATGGTGGGTAGATGATGTACTTCATCGAAGATTAATAAATCCCACTTGGTTTGCAGTAAGGAGTTTTGCAGAATGCTGGAAGACGCTACAAATTCGTGGGAGCTGAGGCAAAACTTATGTTTGTCCCAAAACTGCGCTGGCGGCTCATCTTCCGTGAAATAGTCATTGAGTAACGAGAACGGTAAGTTAAATTTACGATAAAGCTCAATAAACCACTGAATAATAAGGGCATCCGGTACAAGAATGAGCACGTGTTCAAGGCGCTCAGTAAGGCACAGCTGGTGTAAGGCTAGGCCAGCTGTAATCGTTTTACCCAAACCAACTTCATCGGCCAACCAGAATCTACCTGGCATAGACTCTACAATTGCTTTAGCGGTGTTAAGCTGGTGGGCAATTAGTGAGACTCGGCCACCTGCCCAGCCGCTGGATGCTGAGATCTGGGCGTGTCTCTTTGTGTAGAGAGTATCGACACGCAACTGCCCTAACTCAGTCGGAGAGAAATCAGCGCGCCATAAGGCATCCTCCACCGTTGTCTTGGTAGAAACCATGGAAATGATGTCGGACTCGACAACCAGTGTTTGCGCGCCTTGGCAGTAACGTAGCCCCTCTTTTAGGACAAGAGCATCGATGCACAAGGTTCTCCCGTCCTTTATTTTTATGCTATCTCCTACTTTTAAGCTGAGGCGACTCAGCGGTGCATTTACCATAGAGTAGCAGCGAACAATCTGTTTGAAGGTTACTTCCAGTTGCTTAAAACCAAGCTTAGTAACTATGCCAATACCCAATTCGGGCTCTACTTCGCTGCACCAAGCTTGACCGAGAACAGGTTGCCTGTTGGTTAATTCTTCATTTTTTGACATAAGTTGGGATTATAGCATGTGGGGAGGGGCTTTTGGGCATTTCTCATCTAGACAATTTTGCGACTCTGATGATGAATGGCAATTATTTCTATTTTCTTATCTGTTATTTGGTAAATTAATCGATAATTTTTAAATATTAAAACTTCTCTCATCCTATCCAAATCAAACTCTGGGACAACTCTACCCGATAGTGGGAACTTAATAAGGGTTTCTATAGCCTGAAATATTTTACTTATAAAAATACTTGCATAGGCGGCTGAATACTGACCAATGTAATTGTAGATACTATCTAAATCTGATACGGCTACCGTAGACCAATGAACTTTATACATTTAATTTGAATTTTTTCTTTACTTGTTCATGAGTCAGAGAGTTACCTTCAGCTAAAGCATTCAGACCAGCTTGTACATGTGATTTAAAAAAAAGATTTTCCATTACATCTTCTTCGTTAATGTTACTTGGCAATTTTGTAATCAATTCTAGTATTTGAGCCTTATTCATTTATTCCCTCCATATTCGAATATTCCAACCATATATTCTATTTTACCACTATATTTTATTAAAATGCTACTTAGCATCTTGATAGCTCGGATCAGCTTTTTAAAAAGCTTAAGTAAAATTCAATTTACTTTTCTTTGCCAATAGCTGCAACCCCATGAATCTTTTTTCTTGATAAAAAAGATTCGCAAAAAATCAAGACTTTTCAGATCTTGCATCGCCAAATCTAACATCTGGGCTAAAACACTACGCTTCCCTCGTCCACACTCTTGGTCCTCGATTAAATAGAGCCTTCGACTCTATTTAACGGGACACGTGCTATTTTAGACGCAGACGTAACGATTTGTAGTTTGCTTCAAACAGCTGAAAAGTCAATTAAGTAGTTTCATTTCATATTGTAGATTTCGCCTACTTTAAGCTTCTTCAATTCCCTCACCCGACACGCTTTGGCGTGTCACCCTCTCCCAAAATTGGGCGAGGGTTGCTTGGGGGGTGGTTAAGCACTTAAGTTACGCTTATACGCTATAGAGCTTAAATAATACTTATTGAGACGAGTAATGTTCGATGTTAAATTTTTATAAGGCTCCAATGCGGGAGAGACTTGCCGGGATGGGATTATTAAGGGGAAACCTGGCGAAAGGTTTTCCCTTAATATAATATAGACAGAAACCTCGCCCTTCCAGTAGAATACACTTGTTTTGTGAACAAGGTTCATATACCTAAGGAGTGTACAAATGTCAGATAAAATAAATAATATAAACAACAAGATTCCCGATGAAATAAAGGCTACCAAGCACACAGCAAAAGGGTCAATTTGGAAACGTCGTAGAACTCACGTAACACTTTCCGCGCTTATTCTATGTGCTCTATCTGGCACTCTCATTTGGTGGTACCACTTTCGCCCCTTCGTTTCAACGGATGATGCCCGTATTGTGACCAAACTTATTCGTATTGCCCCCAATGCTGCAAGTGGCAGAATAGATAAAATATTTGTAAAAGAAGGCGATATCGTAAAAAGTGGAACTACTTTACTAGAATTAGATCACCAAACTGCCGTTGCCCAACTTATGAAAGCCAAGGCTAAATATAGCCTAGTAACTCATGACGTAAATAGAACAAGACAGTTGAATAAACTGCAAAACTTGGTTTCAGAGAAAGATTTAGAAAATGTGGAAACCAATTTCCTGATGGCCGAAGGCGACATGCGCCTAGCAGAAATCTCCTACGACAACACCTTTCTGAAAAGTCCTGTAAATGGCATCGTTATTCAAAAAAGTGCCGAAGTTGGTAACTTACTGGATCCAAGCCAAATTGCCTTTATCATTTCCGATATTGATAATGCTTGGGTAGAAGCCAATATCGAAGAAACCAGCATTAAACGTCTGAAAGTAGGACAAGCAGTAAGCATAAAGCTAGACTCAGGGGGGACGCTGAAGGGTTCCGTAATTAATATTAGACAAGCTACTTCCGCTCAATTTGCCCTAATCCCGATAGAAAATTCTGGCGGGAACTTTACAAAAGTTGTACAGCGAATTCCAATCAAAATAGCTCTAGACCCGCACCCAGGTGTTAATCTCTGGAGTGGACAATCGGTCGGTGTGCGCATTAGGATTTTCTAAAAACACATGGTGCAAATCAAAAATCTACACTACAAATGGATCGTCATGATGATCGTGATGATTGGCATCTTGATGTCGGTCTTGGATTCCAGCATCGTGAACATTTCTATTCCAGCGATGATGGCCGATTTTGGCGCTTCGGTAGAAGATATTCAGTGGGTCATTACGGCCTATATGTTAAGCTTTGCCGCTCTGATGCCCCTCACCTCTTGGTTTCGTGACCGTATTGGCTACAAGACGCTGTACCTCTTTAGCTTGGCACTGTTCACCGTAGGCTCACTACTTTGTGCTATGGCATGGAGCCTACCCTCTCTTATAGTCGCTCGAGTTCTACAAGCCATTGGTGGTGGTGCTATTACTCCTACTGCGATGGCGATGATTACGGAAGTCTTTGAGCCCAAGGAACGTGGTAAAGCCATGGGGCTTTTTGGCCTCGGAATTATTATAGGCCCGATATTTGGCCCCACTCTGGGTGGTTTTTTAACCAAATTTTTTGGCTGGCGTTCAATTTTTACCATCAATCTACCCATTGGTATTTTGGGATATTTCCTGGCTAGCGCCCTGTTGCGTAAAGATGAACCTCACACCCTAAAGAAAGTCTCTTTCGATTTTTGGGGCTTTATTTTTCTTACCCTCTTTTTGGTTTTTATGATGTTGGCTATTTCTAAAGGTCAGCAAAAAGGCTGGACTTCAAGCTACATTGTGTGGTGCACTATTATTTCCAGTGTCAGCTTTGTGTTGTTCTCCTTAACAGAAAGTCTAGTAGAACACCCCATAATCGACTACACTATTTTTAAATTTCCTGTATTTAATGTGTGTATGCTGATTTCAGCTGTACGTTCGATTGCCTTATTTGGTGGCATCTTTCTTATTCCACTTTTCCTTCAGCAAATAAAGGGATTAGACGAAATTGAAAGTGGACTAATTCTTATCCCCGGAGCTTTGATAGTGGCCGTGATGCTGCCCTTTACTGGACGTATGAGTGACAAGATAAGCCCCCGACTATTGTCTTTCGTGGGGATGGGATTTATTGCCGTATTTATGTGGATGTACACGGGCATACAAGCACAAATGACCGACTGGGATATTATCTTTCCGACACTCGTTAGAGGCTTGGGTATGAGCCTACTTATGGCACCCGTCATGGTAACTGCCATGAACTCTGTTCCCAACAATAAAGCAGGCACGGCTTCTTCGCTTCTGAGTATTATTCAACAAGTGGCAGGAGCTGTGGGCATTGCCATACTTTCTACGATTTTAAAAAACCGAACCGTATTTCATATGTCTAACCTACAAACCGCCACAACCTCCGTAACCTCTACGGCCCAAAACTCAATTCATGGTTTAGTTAACTATTTTCATAATGCAGGGTACACCTATGGAACCTCAATGAGTGGGGCTAGAACCATGCTTTCGATGCACGTCTATCATGTGGCTGCGGTACAAGCTTTTCAGGATGCCTTTTGGGTAGGTTTCTGGATAATTGTAGTCTCAATTCTACCAATCTGGCTAATGCCTAAACGCCCCTTTACGCAAGGTCATGGCCCCAAAGAAGCTATGGTAGGAGAGTAGTTAAATACCGAAGCCTTGATAGGTTGAAACTTCTAGCTGGTGCTGGCGATCGTAAAGATCTTGAAAAGTTGTATTGTCCACAATCTCATTAATTTTACTACGAATATCCGCAAAGATACTTTTAAACACACAACGCTCTTCGTAGTCACACTTACTGTATTGGGTACAGCTTACACAGGCAATGGGTGCTGTAGTTCCATCAATAAGACGGATAATCTCTCCAACGGTGATTTGAGTAGGAGCCTTGGAAAGGGCAATGCCTCCCTTTGGACCACGAATGGTTCGAAGATAATTGGCTTGCTTAAGAATAGAGACTATTTGCTCTAGAAATTTTTCTGGAATATCCTGACGACGTGATATTTCACGAATTTGAGTAATACCATTTTTGTCGTTAAGGTAAATTAACGAGAGGTCTAAAATAATCTTAAGTGCGTAATCACCTTTAAAGGATACTTTCATAGTAGAGTATTATAACTAATCTTTAGCGTTTGTGCCAGTGGGCAGTATATCAATGTTAGCCCAAAGTGATAATGTCACCCCTGAGCAAAGTAGAAATGTCACTCTATG
>CAIUUT010000118.1 GCA_903902445.1 uncultured Candidatus Marinamargulisbacteria bacterium | reverse complement strand
CTTAGCAATCTCTTTCGTGCAAGCAAAATCAGTGAAACTAAAATTAAATCTTACGATATCGGTTCTAAGTTTTAGAAAGCAGTTAAAAAAATTATTGCGAATTTTCTGTTCCTTATTAGTTAAAAAATGAAAATAATAATAAATAAGTTTGTCCGTTAGGCGCTCTAAGGTATCATAGGAAACCTTTTTATTTTCCAAATAATCGGCTTTTGCAGCACGAAGCAACAGCTCATCCTCTGGTATATTGCGATAACTATTACGCTTAATAATTATCTCACTTTCCCAGTTAAGTATTTTATAGAATTCAGGCTGATTTATTATTTTTTTATCAGTCTTTGTGTTAATAATCGTAGGGTTTTGCATTATATTTTCCTGTCGCTAAATAGTATTTATTATATTATATATATCGTACTCATCAGCGATAAATTGCATCCATTATTTCACGGCCAGAAAAAAACTATTTTGCAAACTGGTTAACAGCGTTTAGGATATGAGAATCCTCAAAGGGCTTGGTGATGTACTCCTTGGCACCCTGCTCTAAACATTCAGCAACGATCGTTTTTTCCGACAAACTTGAAACCATAACTACTCTAGCGTCACTATCTAGGGCGACTATTCTGGGCAACGCAGTAATTCCATCCATTTCTGGCATAATAATATCCAGCAGGACTATATCTGGCCGTTCCAATTCGTACTGACATATGGCCTCTAGACCATTCGCAGCCTCAACAACATGAAAATTTTCCTTTTCTAATAAATTCCTTAATTTTATTCTCACATAATACTTATCATCAACAACTAGTACTTTTTTCATAATTACCCACCCTATTTCATTAAAGAATGTATTATCTCCAAAACTTTATCTTCTTCAAATGGCTTAACCAGGAAATTCTTGGCTCCAGAGGATAAGGCCTCCATTAATACAGCCTGCTCACCTACACTAGTAAGCATCACGACTTTAGCGCCCTTATGAGTTTCAGTGAGCCTTTTTAAGGTAGTCAACCCATCCATTACAGGCATAGTTATATCACAAAAAACAATATCAGGTTTCTCTAGTTCATATATAGACAAGGCTTCTTCACCATTTGCAGCATCAAGTACTTGATAACCTTTAACTTCAAGAAAACCACGCATCTTAATACGAACAAAATAGGCATCATCTACCACCAATATTTTAACCATAATTACATATAGTTTAACCTAGTTTTTTTAAATAGTATATATTATTTAGATACCAACCTAATTGTCGCTTAGTTTTTAACCTGATATACTTAGCGATATGGTATATAAGAAAAACTACTATGGAGCTTATGGTGGTCAATTTTTATCTCAATCTTTAATGCCAGCGCTGGACGAGCTAAAGTCTGCCTTTGACCTCTTTAAAAAAAACAAACAGTATCTAGCTGAATATAAAGACTTACTAAATAATTATGTGGGCAGGCCTTCCCCTCTTTACTTTGCAAGAAATTTATCCAAAAAACTTGACCAACAAATATTCTTAAAACGCGAAGACTTAAATCACACTGGGTCACACAAAATCAACAATACTTTAGGACAAATTATACTAGCCAAAAGTATGGGGAAAACCAGAATAATTGCCGAAACTGGTGCCGGACAACATGGAGTCGCCACCGCTACAGCTGCAGCGCTCATGAATATGGAATGCGTTGTCTATATGGGGGAAGAGGACACTCAACGCCAACAACCCAATGTACAAAGAATGAAGTTATTAGGAGCCAAAGTTGTGCCGGTAACCACTGGCTGCAAAACCCTTAAGGAAGCAGTTACAGAGACATTTAAGGACTGGTTAGCCAACCAAAAAGACACATACTACTTACTTGGTTCAGCAATGGGTCCCGCTCCTTACCCTGAAATAGTAAAATATTTCCAAAGGATTATTGGGCAGGAAGCAAGAAAACAATGCAAAAAACTAACAGGCCAACTGCCTGACTACGTTATAGCTTGTGTCGGCGGCGGCAGTAACGCTATTGGTATATTTGCGCCTTTCACGCAAGACAAAACGGTTCACTTAATTGGCGTTGAGGCGGGAGGCCACAGCTCTAGTTATGGCAAACATTGCGCCACCTTATCTTTAGGAAAACCTGGAATCTTCCAAGGCTCGTACTCATATTTATTATCTACGGAAACTGGGCAAATTTCCCCCACCCACTCTATTTCCGCTGGACTTGACTATCCTGGCGTAGGCCCTGAACATAGTTATTTAAAAGACAGTAAAAGAGCACAGTACGTAGCCGTTAGCGATGATGAAGCCTTGGCAGCCTTCCATACCTTGAGTAAAGAAGAAGGTATTCTTCCTGCTTTAGAAAGCTCACATGCCCTAGCCTACACGTTCAAGCTTGCCGCTACAGTTAAGAAAAATAGCATCATAATTGTAAATCTTTCTGGCCGAGGAGATAAAGATCTGGGGATCGTAAATTAAATGAAAAATGAAATAATTCCCTACATTCTAGCCAACTATCCAGACCTGCAAACAACCAAAGAACTATTAATCCACTGCCACAAACTGGGCATTAAATATGTTGAACTTGGCATACCTTTTTCCGACCCTTCAGCCGATGGCCCAGTCATTCAAAATGCAGCCACGAAAGCCTGCATTAACTTTAATTTCGATAATTTGCTCGCTATTTTATTAGACCTTAAGAAACAAAACATAAACCTAGAGATTACCATTATGACCTACGCTAATCCTCTCTATATCTACGGAATTAGCAATTTTTACACGAATTTTTCTTCCGCAAATGTAAAAGGCCTCTTGGTTCCTGATATTCCTTTTGAAGAAAGAAAAGTTCTCACTAGAAAAAATCATTCAATTAAAAACGTCTGGATGATTTCTGACAATTTACCAAGTGCTTCTCTAAAAAAAATCGTATCTAATTCCAATTTTTACCTCTATTTAGTGGCCTACTTAGGAACTACTGGAAAAAACATACAGCAATCTGATTCATTAAAATCAACCATTGCTCAAGTGAAAAAAATTAAAGACATTCCGGTCGCCATTGGTTTTGGAATTAAAGATAAAAACGATGTAACAAACATTCTAAACATTGCCGATGGTGCCATAATTGGAACTAGCCTCATTATCGAACTCGATAAAAGCTTAAATTCTGCCAAAGAATTCCTTAACAATATTATTTTGTAATCGCGGAAAAACGCACCCTCAATTTAGCCCTTATTTTCAATTTTCGAGGTCACGCCCATACCTTGAGCCATTAGTCGCCCCAAAAGCAATAATTAAGGGCATGAGGCGCATAAAACCCCTAACTCTAATAAATAATTATTCTAAATTAACGGGGTTACTAATTTAATATGCAGAGTCTACGCCAAACCCAAAAGTAAAAGCACTGTTTTGCTGATTTTGCTCCAAACCAAAAATTGCTTTAAAATTAGGCAAAACACCAAAACCAGTTCGCAACATATAGGTCAAATTACTTGGAGTGTAAACCGCACTTTCTACTCGCATTTTATCATTAAGGGGAATATCTACTTTTATCCCAGGGTAACTTTCTACTAAACCAACGGAAGTCCTAATTTTCCCCATTTTTGTTCCAAAGGTTAAATTTCTAATTTTCACATTGGGGTCTGTTTGCGTTTTACCAAAACCCAGTTCAATTCCTTGCGAGCCAACTGACATATCTCCGCCCAAGTCATAACTGCTATTTGAATAAGCAGAAGCCTTTATATTAAGCGACGTTTCATTGACGAAATTTGTTGATTTTTTTAAAGAGCTCGTCAAGCTCTCAGTGTTTTTTATTACCTCTTTAGTGCCTTTTATGATTGGCTGCATGTCCAGCAACAAAACATCTTTGTCCTTAGATATTGAATCTGAAATCTTATTCATTTTATCGGTAAGAGTTTTCAGGTTATTAACAATGGATTTAACATCTTTTTGATCTACCGAACCATCAATGCCTTTTATTAAATGATTAAGATTTCCTACGGTGGCATTTAATCCTAAAATAATTGAATTTAAATTATTAGCCATATTTTTTACATTATTTTGGTCAAACAAAACATCGACTTTCGTCATAACCGAATCTAATCTTTCCGATATTTTATTAATATTTACGATTAATCCTTGTAAAGAATTCTGACTATCTTCACTTGTAATGATCTTTCTCAATACTTCTAATATTTTTTTGGTTTCCATCAGATTGTCCGTACCTGCGTCCACAAAATCGACCAAACCAGAAGCCGCATATCCAGTAAGCACGGCACCGTTAGAAATTAGTATTTTTGTATTAATATTGGGGATAACATTAATATACTTTTCCCCGATGAGCCCATCAAAATCAACCCTTAGTTTTGAACCTTCTGTTATTTCGATACCGTTTTGGACATACATAAAAACCTTAATGGACTCTGGCCCTGGATCCACTTCGGCCACCGAGCCGATGAGATAACCACGGTACCTAACTTCTGACCCCTTTAATAGTCCATTTACCGTCTTAAAGGAACCTACAATGACATAGCCATTGGTACGCAACATAAGATTGCTCTTCCAAATAATACCCGCGATTAGAATAATCGCGCCTAAAATAACAAATAGACCCACTTTTGTTTCTATTTTCAACTCAATAAACCTTCTTTATATAAAATATCGCTCAAAATATACATATATTATACTATCTTTGGGGCAGTATCCACTAGCCCATTAACAAATTTATAAACCATTTTATTCTTGCTTTTCATAATCTTTTTGGGACCTTCTGTTTTGATGGCCTTACCCTCGTGGATCATAATTATTTTTTCAGAGGTATTTAAGATTGTACTAATCTGATGAGTCACCACAATAGAGGTAGCATGAATAGTATCGGTTAGGTCTTTAATTAGATTTTCAATAGTCGTCGAGGTAATCGGATCAAGTCCCGTTGTTGGCTCATCAAAAAGCAATACTGACGGATCGTTGACGATAGCCCGAGCAAAGGCTACTCTTTTTTTCATACCGCCACTTAAAGCCGCTGGCATCTGAGCGTATGTGTCGGCTAAACCCACCATATCCAGTTTCTCTTTAACTTTTTTTGCAATTTCAGAAGGCTTAAGTTTTGTATGTTCTTTTAAAATCAACCCAACATTTTCACCTACAGTTAACGAGTCAAACAAAGCGGCTGATTGGAAAACCATACCAAAACGTAGTCGAATAATATTTAATTCATCCTCATCCAACTTGCTAATAGGCTGTCCTTCAATGAATATCTCACCTTCCTGGAATTTTTCGAGTCCCAAAATAAGACGCAATAAGGTGCTTTTGCCACATCCACTGGCCCCAATAATCGTGGTTTTATTATTTCGCTTTACCTTAAAATCGACTCCTGCAAGAATCTTCTGTCCACCATAAGTCTTAACCAAATCCTTAATAATGATTATATTTTTACTATCTTTAGAATTACCCTTCAACTCTTGAGACACGATTTATCCTTTTCCTACTAAAAAATGAGATATGACAAAAAGAAATTCACAACAAATATAGAAATTAAAATAGCCACAACTGTTCGAGTTGCCGACTTACCGATACCAACAGCTCCGTAGGTTGTATTTACCCCTAAAAACATAGCAATGGTTGCAATAATAAAACCAAAAACTGGACCTTTAAACAATACCCCCGCAGAGATATCCAAGACATCCAACATCTGCGAAGCCGAAGAGAAATAGGCTTCTGGGTTTCCATGAAAAAGCGCTACATATATTCCCAAGCCAGCAATAAAACCAATAAAATTAGCAAATATAATCAAAATCGGCATCATGAGAATAAGCGCGATGAATCGTGGAACGTAGAGAAACGAGAAAGGGTTAATAGCCATAGAACGCAAAGCATCAATTTGCTCCGTAACTTTCATCGCCCCAATTTCTGTAGAAATAGCCGCCCCTACACGTGCAGCTACCACAACACCTGCAAATAAAGGCCCTAACTCTCGCCAAACCGCAAAACCCACAATACCACCAATGATTTTACTAGCCCCCAGTTTAGTGAACTCTTTGGCCACTTGGCTGGTAAAAACCATTCCTACAAACATCAACGTCACACCCACAATTGGAAGCGACTTGGTGCCTATTTTATACATTTGCTCAAGAACATGCTTAAACTTAATTTTAGAGGTAAACATGGTCCTAATGACCAGAGCCGTAAAAATACAATAACTACCCACGTAGTCAAATATTTTTAGGGTAAAATCACCAGTTTTATCGATAATATTCATTCTTGTACTCATCTATTAGATATAATATACCTATTTTAACAAACAGTGAATTACGAAATTCGTCTTCTCTCCAAATAGCTAAAGACACAGCCACAATAATTCTGTCGATACATGCCATATTCTTTTGAAAGTTCGACCGATCGCCTGAAACCATTATCCTGCTTATAGTCTTCTGCCAAAAAATCCAGTTTTTCAGCTCTGGCGATATTTTGCCCCAATTCATTAATTTGAAAAACATTCTTGTGGGGGCTAATGGATAAGGTTGTCGCAAAGTGAGAACAATTTAGCTCCTTAGCTTTATTGGCGCATGCTCTAAGCCTTGAGCCAATACAAAGCGCACACCTACTACCACTTTTTTCCAGGTCTTTCTCATGTCCTTTTACTAAAGCGAACCATTCCTTTATTGAATAGTCACCAGCATGTACTTCTAAGTCAATTTTTTGTCCAAATTCCTTAAGCTCCTGCAAACGATAATAGTATTCCTTTTGAGGATGAATATTAGGATTAAAGAAATATAAAACAAGATGAAATCGAGTCGCCAATTTTTCAATTACTGCTGTAGAACAAGGAGCACAACAAACATGAAGTAACAATTTTTGCATTTTACCGTCCAAGGTTATTATGCTTTTCGCATTCAGCATTTACTCATCACTCTTTACTAATTACCTTTTACAAATTCATCATTCACTTATAAATCACAATGGGTATAATACAAGGGCTCTTTCCAATCTTCTTATTCATATATTTCCTAACAATTTCTTCTAAATCCTTTGTTAGCGTAGCTTTCTCAATTTTCCCATTACTCAGCATGTTATTATATCGATCCATTAAACTATCTTTTAAGCCTTTAATAAAATCCTCTTGCACAGGGGTAACACCTTTGGACAGGACATTCACATCCTCTAACATATCTCCATTTTGGTTGATGTAAAAAGTAAAAACCACTACGCCATCATTAGCCATTGTCCTTCTCTCGTCCAATAATGTTTCATCTTCCAAACAGACTTCGTTGCTGTCCACATAAATGTCCCTTAGCTTGATTTTATCTATAATATGTAGAGTGCGTCCAGACAGGTCGATTACATCGCCATTCTCTGCGATTAAGATATCTTCGGTAACTCCTAAGTCTCTTGCCAAGTCCGCATGGGCTGAAAGGTGTCGATACTCTCCATGCGCAGGAATAAAGAACTTAGGTTTGATAAGCATTAACATTAGCTTCAATTCTTCAGCATAAGCATGTCCAGAAACGTGAAGCTTTGAAGCTTCTTCATAGATCACCCTGACACCTTTTCTTCCTAGCTTATCAATGGTTGAATAAACCATTTTCTCGTTACCAGGTATAGGCAGCGCAGAAATAACTACAGTATCTGATGGTCGAATTTGATACAAGCGGTAATTATCATTTGAAATTCTGGTAAGTGCCGACAAGGGTTCTCCTTGACTGCCTGTTGTTAAGATGAGCATTCTATCATCAGGATATTTGTCCACATCACCGATAAAAATTAAGTCATTATCATCGTAACTTAAGTAACCCAATCTCTTCGCAATTTTGGCCGTATTTTCCATACTTATACCCGCAAAACAAATCTTTCGATTAAATTTTGTAGCCACATCTATGGCTTGCTGAATACGATGAATATTGCTAGAAAAAGTAGCCAATAATATTCGTCCCTTTATAGTCTTGAAATATCTTTCGAAGGATTCTCCCACCTGTCGTTCCGATAACGTATGTCCGTTTTTAATAGCATTCGTACTATCACTCATAAACAAAAGCACACCCTTTTTTCCGATCTCAGCGATTCGACTTAAGTCCATGGCTTTATTATCTATAGGTGTATAATCGATCTTAAAATCTCCAGAGTGGACAATTGTCCCTTTTGGCGTATCGATAATGGTCATTACCCCATCTGGAATTGAGTGGCTTACTCTAATAAACGATAATTTAAAAAAATGGAAATTGACTTTGGATGATTCATCAATAGTAATTAACTTATAACCCGTAATTTGTTTCTCCATGAGCTTATGCTCCACCAAACCAAGGCTCAGTCGTGTCCCATATACCGGAACATTTATTTTCTCTAAAAAGAAAGCGATGGCCCCAATATGATCCTCATGTCCATGAGTAACGACAATACCTTTTATTTTATGTTTATTTTTCTCCAGATATGAAAAATCTGGAATTACTTTATCGATTCCATACATATCGCTATCAGGAAACATAATCCCGCAGTCGATGACTATTATCTCATCTTT
>CAIUUT010000117.1 GCA_903902445.1 uncultured Candidatus Marinamargulisbacteria bacterium | reverse complement strand
TTCCATTGAGCAACATGCCTACATATTTATTCCAATCACTCAGAAAAGTGTTATTAAATAATTTAGTAATTAAAAATCCTATAAACTTAAATATAATAAAAAACAATATATAAGCCAATATCCAAACCAACACATTATCCCATGTCATTACATCGCTCCAACTAACTCGGAGGTGAATGTGTTTTTGCAAAAAGCTACCCAGCTGCTTGTAATAATGCCCTGCCATATAAAATGAAAAAGAAAAGGCTAAGAAGTCAAAAACAATAGTGATTAACCCCAGCCTATAGCCTTTGTACAGCGTATATCCGAGCACTAATACCGCAATGATGTCGATAATACTAACCATCAGCCCTTTAATTCTTCCTTGTAAGCAATTAACTTCTTTTGCATATTGATATCGGCTACCGCAATTATCTGCGCCGCCAAAATCGCTGCATTAGCAGAGCCATTAATTGCCACCGTAGCCACTGGAACACCCTTTGGCATTTGGACTATAGAGTACAGGGAATCCAGCCCGCCCAAATCCGACGTCTTCATTGGCACTCCAATCACTGGAAGTATCGTGTGCCCAGCAATCACACCTGGTAAATGTGCCGCTTTTCCAGCTGCCGCTATGATAACCTTGTATTTTTTTGCAGCCTCATTTGCTATTTTGCTAACTTTTTCTGGGTTTCGGTGAGCAGAAGCCACCACTTTTTCAAAACTTAATCCAAACTTTACAAGTATCGCCATACAATCTTCCATAGCTGGCTCATCGGAACTACTACCCATTATTACTAAAACATCTTTCATATTTCTCTCCCTGTCTTAATTTACTTAAATGAATAATCTACATTAACTCTCACGGTAACCTTCAACTCTCCGGGAACCACTTGGGTAGCAGAAGCATCCACCAAAGACGCTAAAGCCATTCCTCGGTACATCGGCTGCTCAGCAACTCCTGCTAAACTACTGTTTTCGGAAATTTGCTCCACTTTAATATTGGCTAACCCCATTGTTTTGCCAATTATTTCCGATTTTTTATTTGCGTCTAGCAAGGCTATTTGCAAAGCTTTTTGGTTATATGCTGCTGGTGTCGTATGGCTAAAAGCCAAGGAACCCAAACTGTTCAATCCGCAGCTAACGGCCTTATCCACCACTAGCCCAATATTCTTAAAGTTATTAACTTTTATTTTTAAAGTTTGTTTTATGGCGTATCCCTGAAATTCCTCTTTTCCAGCATTGTAAGAATAGCGCCTCTGGATACTAATAACAGCCGTTTCTATGTCTTTTATGGTGATTATCCCCTCCAAAGACTGTTGAAATTTATTTATTTTTTCACTAACAGCATTTTGCCCTTCTTGCACATTCGCATAAACATCCTCCATGCCCACTGTTAGAAAAGCAATATTCGGAGCGAAGGCCACCTCCCCCAAACCAGAGACATGAATGCTGGGCTTAACTTGATCCGCTGCAAAGAGTAAGCAGGTAATCATCACCAAAAATAAAAAAATCCTCTTCATTCTACACCTTCCTCTTAATAAAAATACGTGCTAACCGAGTCTGTGTTAGTTCTATTATACACAGTTTGTAATATTTTTTCAGGGCCTACCCGCTAATTAAAGTATTTTAAGGAAATTTGCATTGCACAAATTAACTATACTTCACTAGCAATATCTATTATATTTTATAATATGAACTTTTCAACAGAATCTACTAAAGAATCTTCGGCAATAAAAAAAACCCTCAAGCATTGGACAACCCTCCATAAGTTTAGAGTGCATGATTTCGACTATGAGACCTGCGAGCAAATTGCCAATGCTGCTATAAATTTACATAAGTTTTATCAACTAACTGATAAAAAAAAACTGCATAGATTAGCCTGTGAAAATAATCTTTGGACAATTTTCAATAACTATTTCCCTTTTACCTGCAACCTAGAACCCAAGCAGCTAATAGAAAACTATTTGCCGCTGACTACCAAAAAATTGCAAAATCTACTCAGTGCCAACAGTAATAGCTCTATCTATTTGAATTTATATTCTTTAAATGCATCCTCCCTTATTATCTCCCTACTAATCGGACTCTTTCTAGGCAAAGAAACTAACCACCTTTTCATAATTTTAGAAAATGAGACTTATCAAATATTCTCATCTTATATACAAGGCCTCGAATCAACTGGGAGTAATCTAACCCATATTAAAATTATCAACCTTACAACTGAGTCCTTAGAAAAGTACTATACCGCCTTTAAGGAGGGTGGCGTTTTTGTTGGGATAATGGACATACCACCCGCTCTGGGGGACAAAACAACCTATAGCATCCAAGTTCTTAATCAAACATTTACTATTCAAGCTAAAACCATCAACCTTGCTGCACAGTTCAATATACCGCTAATCCCGCTCGTTGCCTTCTTTCATAATAACCAGCTTATCTTTCAACCCTACAATAAGTACTCAATTAGTCTTATGGATCTAAAACCAAGCGTTGCTAGCCACACCCTAGAAAAAATATTCTCACCTCTTAACTCTATTTTTTCGCAATACCCAGAGAAATGGCTTCAGTGGCATAATTTTAATTCATTTAATCCAATTTTCGCCACCAATATATTCAGCAAATCATCACCCCCCAAATCTCTGATTCAAACTCGGAAATTATTTTGGCTTACCAACAAGCAAAACACCTTTATTGTTAACCTTGAAAGCGGTAAAATTTTTCAGCTCTTCAGCCCACTATTTAATATTTTATGCAAGTCAAATTCAGCAGCAAAAGCCCTCAAGCAATCCCATAAAAAAGGCATTTCCATTAATGAAGCAGAGCTAATCGACACCCTCTCTTTGTTAAACTAACGCCCACCTTCTATAATTCTTCAAGTGCTCAATAATTGTTGTTTTATTGACTAGGAATCGACAGAATATGTAGGGTGACGATATTCTACATAATAAGATAATGCACTTATGCATAATATGCGGCAATGAACCATAACCACTATCATCACAAAACGGAAATATTGAAAAGCTAAGACAATAATCACAAGTATTTTCAGGAAAGAATTGACGCCTATATTCTCTAATACTCATACAGAGCGTGCACCATACAGCTCATCCCAGCACCTCTTGCAACAGATTTGGATTATGCTCTTCCACATAACCAAACCATTGCCAAGCACAAGCAATAAATTAACAGCAGCGTCTTTTGTTGGTGTACCGAAAACCCACTCCTTGCACATGCCCCCCTGAAAACCACATAAATCTCCTGATTCATGAAAAACATCACCCATTCAGAAAATAATCACACAAGCTTGACTGCTAATCATTACAACTAACCCTAGGCTAAAGATATTATAGCAAATTAGCAGATACAACCAATTATTGTCATAATAGAAGGCACACGCTACAAAGGATTAAATCGAAAAGTTATAAAAAATATTCAGTTCATTTTGCTAACAAAAATTGGCTAATTATACTTCAACATCACTTCTAAGGATTTCTTAGCCGCAGAAATAATTTCCGAAGACAACTCAATTTTTGTTTTCTCTTTTTCTAGGCTATAGTAAACATCCATCAAATTCGTCTTCTTCATATTGTAGCAAAATATATCATCATTTATTGGAAAAAAATTCTTTCCAGGATTTTCTTTGGCCATTCGATATATTAAACCAACCTCTGTTCCTACTATAAAATCTTTTTCCTTACTTTTTTTTACAAATTTCAACATATTATTAGTCGACAAAACCTCATGAGCCATGTCAATGACTTCAGCCTTACATTCTGGGTGAACTAAAATTACCGCTTTTGGATATTTGGCAATTGCCTCCTCCATTTGCGACTTTTTAATGTTGTTATGGACATAACAGTGCCCCTTCCACAGAATAATGCGTTTTTGGGTAAATCTCTGGCAATATGCTCCCAGATTCTCATCAGGAACAAATATAATTTCTTCAGCCTCAATATTTTTCACAATACTAAGGGCGTTAGCGGAAGTACAACAAACATCAACAACGGCTTTCACCTCAGCCGTTGAGTTTACATAGCAAACTGTTTTTGCATTAGGGTATTGTGCTTTCAGCTCCAGTACTTGTCTAGCATTAATCATGCTGGCCATTGGGCAACCCGCATCTTGGGCAGGCAAAAGAACCATTTTTTCTGGGGCCAATATCTTCGCAGTTTCAGCCATAAAACGCACACCACAAAAAACAATAAGTTTTTCTTTAGCTTCGGCAGCTTTTCTCGATAAATCCAGAGAATCTCCGATAAAATCAGCTATTTCCATTATGTCTGGTTTTTGATAATTATGAGCCAAAATTATGGCATTTTTTTCTTTTTTTAGTTTTAGTATTCTATATTTCAACTCTTCTTTGTTCATTTAAAAGAAACCCCTTTTACTTTATCGATAAAAAAATAAATCGATTACCCATGAATAATTGGCAGCTCTACAAAGAAGGAGCTTCCTTCCCCAAATACGCTTTCCACCCAAATTCTGCCGTCATGCAACTCTATTAAGTCTTTAGCAATAGACAAACCAAGACCTAGGCCACCTTTATAGGCACCTTTTGTACCGCTATCGATCTGAGAAAATTTATCAAATATTTTTTCTAAATCAGTTGGCCTTATTC
This sequence comes from uncultured Candidatus Marinamargulisbacteria bacterium, assembly GCA_903902445.1. Taxonomy (GTDB): domain Bacteria; phylum Margulisbacteria; class Riflemargulisbacteria; order GWF2-35-9; family GWF2-35-9; genus CAIUUT01. Next base: position 1,839 of record CAIUUT010000117.1, on the reverse strand, counting down.
CCACCCCAGTATCTTGAGTTTTTGTAATAATTTTATTTCTATCTGTACTAAAGGTAACCCTAATAAACCCATTTTCAGTGTTATTAAGAGCATTATTAATAATGTTTGCAAAAGCCTTATATAGCTTTTCCTTATCGGCCTGGATAGTAGGCAAACTAAATGCATCGTCATAGCTAATTTCAATATTTTTCACGCTTGCTTGCGGCCTATAACTATCGATTATTTCATTTATTATGGCCTTCAAACTTACCTCTTCAATAGTTAAGGAAATCTTATTAGAGGTAATTAACGAAAACTCAAGCAAATCATTAATTAATTTGTTTAAATGCAAACTTTCATTCAAGATAATATCAACATAGCTTTTTTGATTCTCATTCAACTTTCCTCGTCGTTCTCCAAACAGCGTCTCAGAAAAACCAATAATATTTGTAAGTGGCGTCTTGAGCTCATGAGACATAGTCTTCAGAAAACCAGATTTGAGTTCTTCAATTTCTATCTCTTTAGTAATATTCCTGAGCAGTGTTATTACCCCAATAATATTCCCCTTAGAGTCTGTAGATAGGGAGGACCTTAAATGCACATGAATTTTTTCTTTCTTAGCATTTGTGATTTTTATTTCCTTGGAAATCATTCTTACTTTTTTTAAGATAACCTGACTAAGATCTTGAATGTACTGTGTGTCGGGAATGATTTCACTTATTGGATTACCCACCACATTTTTATCTAAACACAATAAATTTCTTGTACTTGTATTAATCATTAATAGAGTGTGGCTAATATTACTAACAATAATTCCTTCCTCCAAATTCTCAATTATGGCATTAAGTTTTTCCTTTTCCTGATGAAGCATGTAATTAGTATGGAACAACTCCTTATTGCTGTTGTAAAGTTCTTGTGTTCTATCTTTGATTTTACTTTCAAGCTCAATATTTAAAGCCTCCATGCTGATTGAGGTGGCACTAAGCTCTTTAATAATTTCATTAAAGATAAATATTTCAAATAATAAATAACCAAAAATATTAAGCAAGTTATAAATAATTAAATATTTTATAGTTGACGGATAAATAATGGTTACAGCATGGTAGGAATAGGCAGTAAATAAACTTAGCACCGCATATTTCAAAAACCCATTTGCCCTAAATTTGCTAACAAAAAAGAAAGTAAGCGTAAGTGATATATAAATAATATCACAAATAAAAATAATGTAATTTGACTGAAATAAATACTTATAGACTATTTTTGAGGTCACCGGCAAAAGGAAAAAAGCAATAGAAACGATCATGATAAAGAAAAAAGAAATAAAAATTGAATAAATAATTTTTATTATATTTCTGTGGGATAGTCGATTTGTTAAAATAGTACTTGCCAGAATGCTTTGCCCAATTAGATCAACAATATGAAGAATAAAGCTAAAAACTGGAAACCAGAGGAATGTTGTAAAAAAACTTTTTTTAGTCAAATATAAAAAAACAAAAAATAGTCCCACATTTAAGATAATGGTTATGAACCCAATAAAAAGTAGATAGAAATTTTCTTTGATTTGAATACTTGACGGAAGCTTTTTTAAGCTAAAATAGGTGGAAAACAATACAATAATAGACAACAACGCAATAATAAAATATTGGTACAGTTGCCCGATTGAAATATTTGTAAAAGATAAATATGTAAATAAATTTATCATGCTTTAGGTAAAATTATCGTAAACTTAGTGCCCTTATCTACTTCACTTTCCACTGTTATATTTCCATTATGCAGAGTTATTAATGTTTTGACAATAGACAAGCCCAAGCCCAGTCCTTCCGACTTATCTTGGTAGGTGTACAATCTGGTAAATTTCTC
>CAIUUT010000116.1 GCA_903902445.1 uncultured Candidatus Marinamargulisbacteria bacterium | reverse complement strand
TCTGCTCTTCGAGTTTTTTTCTTTCAACTTCTTGTAGAAGTTTGTTCTTCTCGTCATTTATTTGATTGGTTAATTTATCCGTTAGCTCTTTCTCTTTGTCATTTATTTGCTTCTGTATGCTGACGATTTGCTTGTTGGCTTCCTGCTGTTTTGCGCTCCATTCGGCGTTAATCTTTTGCATATTGTCAGCACAGAGTTTGTTTAGATCCTGAATTTTACTGGTAACTTGCTTGTCCCATTCGGCTTGAAGGGCGGCGATAAGTGACGCTTTTTGCTCGTCAAGCATGGCATTGGAAACTTTTTGCAATTGTTCATCCAGATTGCTATCCATACTCAGTTGATCGTTCTTGTATTCGGCATGTAATTTCACTGCGGGAGTGGTTTTGGCTACGCCCCACAACAGTTTATGCACAATATTATTTTCCTCAAAGGTTGAACTTTTATCAAACTCAGTTTGCAAAGTGGTGCTGTCTAAGAGTAGGGTGAGTTTACCGCCATCCATGATAAGCCTGGAAACCAACGAATAGTTTCCCTTTTTAATATATAGCGGTATGGATTTCTCCTCCCAGTAGGTTTTTGCCAAGGGGAAGTTCTCCATGCGGAAATTTACATTAAAGAATGGTGCACGGTTGCGTAAGTCTAAAATGCCATCTATGCCGATAACCTCAAGACTCTTTAAATCTTTATTAAAGGCTTTAAAGGTAAGCGGTATTCCCCTAATTTTCTGGTCTGAAGCAATTTCCAAGATTTCACCTACAAACGCTTGATTGGTCTTACCCCAAAATCCATCAAGATGAATTCTCTCGATTAATAACTTTGGTCTCTTTTCATAAATGGGGAACGTAATGTCCGTACCTTTCACCAGCCATTGTTCTTGCCACCGGGGAAGTGCGGTATTCTTTTTGGGAAATAGTTTCTGCATGACCTTTTGAGCCGTACTTAAATAGGCTTTTAATTGGTCAAGCATGGATAGGTATTTTGGTCCAATAATTTGCTGTAGCCCATTGTTTTTCTTGGCTTCTAGCATTTTTATTTTATTTTCCAAGGTTTTCAGGTCAGCTTGGCTTTGCTTTTGTATTCCCAGTAGGGAGTTGTCCCAGATTTTTAAACCATCAGTCAGCACCTTCTGCTTCGTGCTGAGCTGTTCATTCAAGGAATTTACTTGTGCGCCGAGCATGCTAATTTCCTTTAAATAATTAGGAATAGCGCTTAAATCTTTGGGAGGGTTTTTTTGTAACTCCAGCCATTTATTATTAAGCTTACCAAGCGTTACATTAATATCGGGACTGGCCAACTTATCGGAAATATCCTTGGGCCAATTATTGATACTCGTAATGGTTTCATCTATTTTCTTTAACAGGGCCAACGAGCTAAAGTCTGCTAATTCACTCAGTTGCAAGCGGCTACTGATGTCGGCGACACTGTAATAATCCTTGGCTTTGGCTACTTCTTTTTGCGCGGCTAATTCCAACTTGGTAGGTTTTGTTTTTTTCTTAGGTTTTGGTTTAATAAGTTGTGCAGAAGTTTGCCGAGCGCTTCCAAATCTAAGACCAGAAATTTGAGCATTTTCTATATGAATTTGGCTGGAAAGCAGTGCCTTCATGCCAATATTTATATCGGCTTTATCAAAGGAAAATAAATTGCGCATCGGGTGCACTTTGTCCCCCGCCTCGTACTTGGAAATAGTGAGTTGCCCTTTAATAACAGATAAATGAACCTGTTGGGCATTAACCTTAGCCCCAAACATGGCTTGTCCAGAGTTGACTATGGCTTTTTTTAATAAATAATCGAGAAGGAAAAGTCGAAAAACAACAGTCAAAACAATGACCAAAATAAGTAGAATAAAGTATTTTTTGTTAAATATTTTCACTTGCCAATCACTTCGCTAACACTATTATATTTGTCCAGCCAACCGGTTATTGTTTTATAAAGGAAAGACCTTTGAAACCACTTTACAACAGCCCATTTGCTAATCACTTTTTCTAGTTTATCTCGCCATTTGGTTTGATATTGTTTTAGAAGTTTGGAAATAACAAAATAGTGGGGGATGATAAACACGACGGAAACCACCAGACTACCGAGTACCACCGTATTATTAAACTTGGTCCAAGGCACAATGGGCAGGTTATACATGTGTGTCCAAAAGGACGTTAATCCAGGCACTTGGGTTAAGAGGTATAAGCCGACGTGGTGGAACAGGCGGGAAAGGAAAACTCCAAATATTTTGTAGAGTGCCGCCGCAATTAGGGCAATCCCCATATTGACGTTTAAGATGTAAATTAAGAAAAGGGGCAAAATATTGAACAAGCTTTTAACGGGGATAAGCCCCAATACCGTACCAAAAGCAAAGCCCCAAGCCAGCTGACGCGGTGAGTCATTGGAACGTAAAACTTGGATAACACTAAAAATAGACTTCAGCCACATAGGGTTTATTATAAAACGTTCTCTATGATCTGTGAAATATATATTTATTAAAAAACTCACGAAAGGTAGCTTGAGCATTTACGCCATAGTCAACTAATGTTAAATTAAGGCTATGCGATGTCCACGATGTAATTCTATGGTTAACGAAGAGTTATATTTCTGTCCAGATTGCTTGGCATATATGGCCAATCCGGCTTTAGGCTCAAAAGCCAGTTTTTTAGAAAGATGGGCGGCTCATATTATTTCGGCGATGCTATTCTTCTCGGTGCTAACCTTCATTGATTATTTTGAAAAAGATCTGATGATGCAGATATTAATAGCAGGATTTTATTCGCTTTTAACCCTCATATTTTATTTGCAGGCTCAGTCGCCTGGTAAATATATTTTGCATTTACGGATCATCAAGGTTACCACTTCTAAACAAGCCGATATGGTGACCGTGCTTTTTCGTGAATGGGTAGGTAAACTAATAAGTGGCTTGCCCCTTAGCTTGGGTTACGTGTGGAGTTTATATGATCCCAATCTACAAACGTGGCACGATAAGCTATCTAAGACCGTAGTGGTAAAAGAAATAATTACAGTAAAATTATCAGAAAAAGAGTCCGCCCAAATAATCGTGTAGTAATAAGTGACCGTGTAGTTTCTGTTTACTTTCGATAAAGATCCCTCCACTTCCAGACTATGTCTGTTCGGTCGGGATGACGATTTATTAATTACTCACTATTCACCAATTTACTTCAGTCTTTTTTGGAAACGAACACTGGCCAGCGAAATAATAAGCACGCCAAAGGTTGTCATGGCCAGTAGTTCTGGCCAGAGATCAAACAGTCCGGAACCTTTTAGAAATATGCCTCTGACTACTTCCAAATAATAGCGAAGTGGGTTTAGGTAGGTTATGAGCTGAATTACGTCTGGCATATTTTCTATGGGGACAAAAAAACCAGATAACAGTAGTGAGAATATGCTAAAGAACCAAGCCATCAGCATAGCTTGTTGCTGATTGTTGGCTAGAGTAGAAATGAGAATCCCCAGTCCGAGGGTAGTCCCCATGTAGATAATACTTAATAGATAAAGAGTAAGAAGGTGTCCACTTATCCAAATGCCAAAAAATACCCCAGCTGCCAATATTCCGACATTTAAGAGTGCAAAGCCCAATATCGCAAAGGGAATCATCTTCCCGATAATGATTTCGTAGCCCTTAAGAGGAGTGACCATCAGCTGCTCAAGGGTGCCACGTTCTTTTTCTTTAACAACATTAATGGCGGTAAGGAAAAGCGTAATCATGGTAACCAGCATGGCCACGATTCCTGGAACAATATTGCGTTTTCCCTCTAGGCTGCTGTTATATAGCATTCTGGGCTCAAGAATAATTTGATGGACAGGAATTTTAGTATTGCCTGTCTTAGCAAGTTTGCTGACAATCCATTTTTGTTGTAGGGTATTTAATATTTGGCTCGCATATCCCGCGGCAATTCCCGCCGAGTTCCCGTCCACACCATCTAGGATAAGTTGTACGTTAGCTTGGTTATTGGTCTCCAGGCTTCTCTTAAAGTTATAAGGAATTACTAAAATAGTTTGGCTACGCCCCCTGTCCATTTGCAAAATAGCCTCTTTTTCGCTTGATGCTAATCCCTGAAAGTGGAAAATGTCGGAAGAGTAAAAGCTTTCAACTACCTGTTGGCTAAGACTTGTTCGGTCTTTATCAACAATGATAAGTTTTATATTTTTAATATCAGTGGTTATGGCGAATCCTAAAATAAGTAGTTGGACAAAAGGCATCAGAAAAATAATGCCCAAGTTGGCTTTTTCCCTAAAGATTTGTCTAAATTCTTTTTGTACCAGATATTTAATTCTTTGCATGGTTTATTCCAAATTTACTTTTATTTTTTTAATGCTGACGACCAGTAAAATAAGGGAAATGGCACTTAAGGCCACGATGTGTCCTGCTAACTCTTTAACGCCTACACCCTTAAGCATAATACCTCTAATAATAACCACAAAGTGCGAAGCGGGTATGATTTTGGAAATATATTGAAAAAATAGTGGCATGCTAGAAATAGGGAAAATAAAGCCGCTTAGCAGCGTAGTCGGAAGGAGTGTCCCGATTAGAGAAACAAGCAGTGCAATTTGTTGCGTGTTGGCAATCGAAGAAATAAGCATTCCTAAACTGGCTCCTGTAACTACATACAAAAACATCATAGCCAGTGCCAAAAGAAAGGAGCCGTGCATGGGAACTCCAAACCAAAACATGGCGGCTAAGATTACTATAACGCCGCTGGTAAAGGCCACAATGATATAGGGGACGACTTTCCCAAGCACAATTTCTATGGGACGGATGGGACTAACGAGAATTTGCTCCATAGTGCCTTGTTCTTTTTCTTTAACAATAGCAATACTTGTGAGCAGTGTACTAATGAGAAGCATGATTACCGCAGCCAAACCGGGTACGAAGAAATAGGATGATTTTAGATTGTCGTTGTAGAGGAAACGAAGTGAAATAGTGAGTGGCATTTTCAAGTTTGGGTTTATTTCTCTATTGTATTTGGCTAGGATATTGTTGACATAATTTTGAATATTGATGGCTGCAGTTGGGTCACTAGCGTCAATCAGGAGTGCAATAGTAGTTTTAGTTGTTTGTGTTTTTTTGCAGTAGTCGGGTGGAATTATTAAAATACATTTAGCTTCTCTATGCTTAAAAAGAGTGTCCACTTCTTTAGCACTAATATCTTGGTTTTTTATTTTAAAGAACCCACTTGAAGAAAACTTAGAGATTAGTTCGCGGCTTTGATAGCTCTTGCTTTGGTCGGAAATAATGGTGGGTATAGAACGCATTTCCATGGTTATGGCGTAGCCAAAAAATATGAGCATAAGTACTGGCCAAATAAGTACAATAAATAAAGTTTGTCGATCTTTACTGATATGTAAAAATTCTTTTCTTATTATGGTCAATATAACTTTGTTCATTTCCTCATCCTTTTTGATTGCCTTGTCATATTTAGACAATGGCTCGCATAAACACATCCTGCATTTTGTCAGCTTTATAAGTGGACTTTAAGCGTGCAGGAGAATCCAAGGCAATAATCTTCCCATCTTTCATGATGCTTACGGTATTGCAGTATTCGGCTTCATTCATGTAGTGGGTCGTTACAAAAACGGTTTTTCCTTGTTCGGCCAACTTATAAATAATGAGCCAAAAGTTTCTTCGAGACACAGGGTCAATCCCACTGGTGGGCTCGTCGAGAAATATTATTTCTGGATTGTGGAGTAGTGAAGTGCTAAGCGCTAGCCGCTGTTTCCATCCTAGTGGAAGAGCGGCCGTAAGAGTATTGGCTTGCTTTTCTAAGTTTAAGGACTCCAAGAGTTCTTTCGTTTTTTCTTTGATTTGTTTTCTTGTTAAGCCGTAGACACCACCATAAAACTCAATGTTTTCTCTGACCGTTAGGTCATTGTATAGACTAAATTTTTGGCTCATATATCCAATGGTTGCTTTTATTTTTTCATAGTCAGTATAGAGGTTATATCCCATAATATTTGCTTGGCCAGAAGAGGGTAGTAGTAATCCACAAAGCATACGAATAGTAGTGGTTTTTCCTGCCCCATTGGCACCCAGAAATCCGAATATTTCACCTCTCTTTACGGTGAAGGAAATAGTGTCAACAGCCTTGAAATCCCCAAAGCTACGAGTGAGATTCACAACTTCAACGATGTTACTCATGAGTTCCCTTCAGATAATGCAAAAACACATCTTCTAGTGAGGGAGATATTTTTTTAATGCTTTCAATGGGACTCTTCATTTTTTTTATATTTTGTTGAATTTGCTTGAGTCCAATTTTTTCCAGATCCGAGTAATGGAGTGCATAACCAAAAAGTTCGATATTATTCCGATAATCTGCTGCTATGAATTCTTCGTATAGGGAGGTAATGGTGGGGGATGTGATTTCAAATAATTCAGCCTCCAATTGCTGGGTGAGTTCGTCCGGCTTTCCAAGCGCCATAAATTGTCCATTATTAATGAGTGCAACTCTATCGCACTCTTGTGCTTCCTCTAAATAGGGGGTAGATACCAAAATGGCGGTTCCTTCGGTGGCAAGTAGGTGTAATAATTTCCAAAACTCGTGCCGAGAAACGGGGTCGACCCCCGTAGAGGGTTCATCGAGAATCAATACTTTTGGTTCATGCATCAACATGCAAGAAAGTGCCAACTTTTGCTTCATTCCCCCAGATAAGGCTCCGGCCTTGCGATTATAGAAGGGTTTCAGATTTGAAAAAGCATAGAGTTTTTCCATATTATTATGGATGGCTTCTGGCTCAAGTCCAAATAGCTCACCAAAGAAAATGAGATTTTCTTGAATGGTTAAATCTTGATAGAGGCTAAATCTTTCGGGCATGTAGCCCATCTGAGTTCTGGCTAAAGTTCTATTTTGTATAATATTACTGTCGTTTAAGAATATGCTGCCACTGTTGGGTTTTAAAAGCGTCACAATAATGCGTAGTAGCGTAGTTTTTCCTGCTCCATCTGGGCCAATCAACCCCAGTATTTCCCCTTTATTTAGCTCAAAAGAGACTCCACGGAGGGCGTTAACGTCTAAGTAGGACTTGCTAATATTTTCAACTTGAAGCATGGCTATTGGATGATTACATCTACCGGCATTCCAATTTTCAGCGCTCCCTCTTTGTTGGTAATTTGAATTTTAACGGCATAAACCAACGTTGTTCGGGTTTCTTTGGTTAGAATGGTTTTGGGCGTAAATTCAGCTTCTGCAGCAATCCACGATATTTTCCCAATAAAGGGTGTTTTTGAACTGTCAATACGGACGTAGACTTCTTGTCCAATCTTAATGGCGGATAGTTTATTTAGCGGGACATATATTTTGGCTTCCATATTTTGGATGTCGGCAAGTTCAAGTAATACGGTACCTGGTGCGGCCAACTCGCCCATCTCATAATATTTATTTATTACGGTTCCAGAAATGGGAGCTGTAATTTTAGTGTCATTAATTTGCAGATTCAAGAGTTCTAAAGACGACGATACTTGCTCTTTGTCATTTTGAGCTGCCAACAGTTTGGCTTTGGCTTCAGTCATCTTTAGCTTTAGAATATTAACTTGGGTGGATACTTCGTTTTTATTTTGCACTGTAGTGGCACCATCAGCCAGTAATTTATTTACTTTTGAAAGCAGGTCGTTTTGTAAGTTATATTGAGCCTCTATTTGTGAAATCTGTGCTTTACCTGCTTCTATGTTCCACTCAATGCTTTTTATTTGCGATTGCCGTTGTTGAAATTGAGTCATTAACTTATCGCTTTCTAGTTTTATTAAATGTTGACCAGCCTTTACCTCATCACCTTCCTTGACATAAATAGTAATTATTTTCCCGGAAGCTGGTGTAGAAACTTTAACCTTCTTGGCCTCGAGTTGTCCTTGATATATCTCTTGCTTAAGGCTGTGAAAGCATCCGTTTAGGGTTAATAGAGAAATAAGAGATACCGTGGCTATTACTTTGTGCATTATTTTAGTCCTTTCTTAGTCCATAATAGACCATGTCCACTATGGATTTTTTTCTTTTATCAATAAATTCCTTAGAGAAAACGTCGGTGCCAATCGGTGCAAAAGCCTCAATAATTGGTTGTGCCATGAATGGATACAGACAGGCTCCAATGATGGTGAGCATCAAGTCCCACGGATCGCAATGAGTAACCTCTCCTCTTTTTATCGCGTTTTCAAGCGCTTTGGCTACGGCTTGAGGAGGGGAGATATGCCCCTCAGCCACCAGTTGTTTAATTTTCTTTTTGATCATGGTTCCAGTGGCATGGACATCTCTAGTAAAGAAGCTAACTAAACTCGGATTTTGTGAAAAAATGTCCATATATTTAGAAACAAACACCGTTAGTGTGTCCAGAAAGGTCTTTTGTTCCTCTAGGCTGTCAATGATATGAATAATGTTTTTCTTGAGGATAATGTCGAAAATCTTTTCATATAAACTTTCTTTAGTACGAAAATAATAGTGCAGAAGAGCTTTGTTTACCCCAGCTAAAGTGGCAATTTGCTGCATCGTTGTCGAGTCTTTTCCGTTGTGACTAAAAACTTCTAGGGCCGCATGCAAGATTTTAGTTTCGGTGGTAGGTCCGATATGCTCTGGAATTTCTGGTTGTGGTTTTATCTTCTTAGGTCTGGCCATGATTAAATGATTATTATTTTCCTTTGACTACTTGGTTTAACTCTATAGTTTAACCAACTGGTTAAACTATAGAGTCTTATGCTTCTTTAGTCAAGTAAACTTGGGTGTCTATATAATAGTATAGAGATTAGTAAAATTTCACGTTATGAGATATGAAGAGAATACTAAGGGAAATAGATGGTTACTCTATATTACAAGTGGAAGCGTACTCACTTACAAGCAGAGCCACATAGTCAGGATCCTTCATCTTTGTGTCACAGAAGAGTGCTTTTTCTCCATTACGATATTTGGCAAAATTACTTTTGCACAATTCTTGTATATTATTGGATTGCTCTTTTATTGAATGGTCGTAGCCCATACGATCTAAGTCTGCTGAAACCCCATCAGTCGGGTTGGTGGGTGATAATATATGGAGACCATCATCACCCAGATATTTAAGTTCGCGAACTACATCAGGAAGCGTGATATAGATGTTTTTTAATCCGCAAAGAGTGGATCGTAATCCATAATCAACATCATCCATACCATAAGGGGAGTATTCTTCATTAATATATCCGATGTTATCAATAGTAGTTTTTGGTACGAACATACATCCTCCAGGGATAATTCCATTTTTAATGTGAATAGGAATACCTTCTATTATGTGTTGCGTAGGGTAGTCGCAAAGTTTATTGAACCGGACTTCGTAGTTATAACCAATTGTACCAGAGTTTGAGAGGTTCTTTGCAATAGTGACTAAATTCTTAAGAAATGGTTTCTGAAAACTCATATCATTGGCTAGCCAGAGATGCCAATTAGCTTCTGGTTCTTGAAGAAGCCCTAAATTTGCGCTCTGTTGACTTCCAATATTTTCTCTAATAATAATTAGATTATTTATTATTCCGTCATGTTTTAATTTCCTAAGATAGGTGGCTGTTTGATCTGTGCTTCCATTGTCAATAACCGTAAGCTTATATGGAAAATCAGAATAGGTGCGGATACTGTTGATACAAGATTTTGTAAAGTCAAGCCGATTCCAAGCCCCGACGATGATATTCACAAAAGCACAATCATTACCAGTATCTAGAGTCGGATATTTTGGTTTATCGAGCAATGACTGCAGGGTATTATTCAGTATACTTACTCTTAAGTCTTTTGGGAGTGCGGGTAAGTGAAGCACAAAGCTAGATCCTTCGGTATATTCACCTTCTGGGTATTGAAAGTTATAGAGTCTATGGATATAGCTATTAAATAGACTTTGCTTAATAAATTTTGTTTTATCTTGTAAATTATTGTAATTTGTTGTGTAGAGATAGGTTAGCGCGGATTGTTCTTGCCATGCGATACCATTAAAGTGTCGTTGCTCGAAAATAGTTTCCATTAAATCTCTACTGAAAGAAGAACTTTTTATCATAAAGACCCCAGTGTTAATCCCCATCCGATCATTACAGATATATAATTCTTTATCTTTTTCTAGAATGGACTCTAGTTTAAATTCAAGATTAGCTATTATCGCATCAGCATCTATCCATAATAGGTACTCGTATTCATTGATGTTATTTGATACAAATTTTATCTTACTCCACACTGGATGCCTAGTTTTGTCAAAGCCATCGTGATATATTTTGCAAGCATAATTATTTTCCTTTACGTAGTTAATAATTGATTTTTCGCAGATTTCTCCATAGTCCTTAATGTTTTCTGTATATGCCGAAATAATTAAGAATTTTGAGGACTTATTTAGTATTTCAGTTGTCTGACTATTTGAGGATATATTCTCTCCAAACTCCTCCCGTTTCTTCTCGTTAAGAAGTTCATTTACTTGGGCAATAAAACTATTCGTTTCTGTAATGGCTTGGCTAGTATCCAATGTGCTTACATTTCCTGAAGTCTTTTGATCATTATCTTGTAGGGTTTTCCCAATTTCGACTTTTAAATTCTCAATATTTTTGAGAGTCTGTTCTAGATATTCCTTTTGCTGAGTTGGAGAAATATCTTTTTTTTGTTTCTTTGGAGCTATCTTAAGCATCCTTCGCAGTTCTTGAAGAATATCAGCACTCGATACGTCCTCCCATAGTTTTTGCGAGTAGTTAACAGCGTCTTGGTTATTGTTATGATGTTGTCCACTAATCAGGTTTTCTTGGCCTTTTGGCCAAATTGCAGCGGTATAGGGGTAGTATTTAGTTCGAAACTCAGGATTGATGGTGTTAAAAAGTGCCACTGCAGGGATGTTAAAGCTGTCTGCAATATGATAGGTACACGTATCGACACTAATAATGCCATCCATTTTGTGAATGATATTGATAAAGTTACCTAAAGTATTAGATAGCTTGGATAAATCAATAAAACGCTCATGTTGTATTTCAATTTTGGACGTAGAAATAATACAGAAGTTGGTGGAGTTTAATATTTCTAAAATAATTCTTTTGCTTTTTTCTGGCGGCAGTGAGCGGATAGGCGTTGAGGCTATTGGGTGGAAGAGAATTAACTTTCTGTCGAGCGGTAAGGTGTGATCCAAATGGTTTTGTAGTGACTTATCGAGCAGATTGTTCAAATTGATGGTTCTCTTTTCTTGTGGCAAATAGTAATCCTTGGGTATAGAAAAGGCTTCCAAATAGAAATCAATAAAGGCTTGATTATTAAACTCTTCTCGGGCGATAAAACCACTTAAGTCAACGTAGGCATCGTAATTAAGTAGATTAGGAAGGGGTACTGGTAATTGAATGATTTCATGTATATTGGGATTTTTCTCATAAATAGCTTTATTTTTGAGGCTATTGATTTGGAATAAATCAACGGAAATTTGGCTAAAACTTTCCGAGAGTATTTTATGGAAATATTCCAGAGCCTTTAGCCCTACAATAGCATCTCCGGTACCACTCCCAATCCCATTAATTACCGCTATTTTTAGTTCTTTTTTAATTCGCAGGGGCGCAATTTTTGTTTGCAGAGCGATTAGCTGGGTATTTACCATTTTATTGTAGCCAAGATTTAGTGGAAAACTAGCATGATTCATAATCTGATTCTTGCTACTTTCTGGAGAGCATTCAATGCAGCCGGCATTATTTGTTAATTTAGCTAGGCCGCACAATTGCTCAATGTGCGACTCAGTAGATACATAAATATTTTTGGAAGAAACCATTCTAGATTGAATTGTCTCTTCTGGAGGAGCAATTAAATCCTTAGGGTAGTTTCCACCCGCGATACAATTTAGGTTGATATTTTTATTTACGAAGAAAAAGTTCATTAATTTATCCTTAACTAACGATAAAGTTAACTATCTTTTTCTCGTTTATGTAAAAGAGTAGACATGCATTAAAGCATACTACAATTATCGATAGATTTAAAGTTTCCAAGGACTGTTTCTAAATCGGTGATGCGTTGACTGATTTCATCTTGAAATTCTTTGTTATGATTTTGATGTCGATCGATTTCATTTTTAAACTCTAGGGATTTTTTTAGTTCAGACTGAATGTAGTATATAAACATATCTTTCTCTTCGCCTTCAGAAGCAAGTGCGACAACAAAATTTTCTACTTTATTAATTTGTATTAATTTATCATATTTGCCATCGAGTTGATCAAGATACTTAAGAATAGTTTCCACAACACCATAACTTTTAATAGAAAAGGTCTCGCTAACAATTTTATGAGCGGCGTCAAACTCAGTATTCCTGGCTTTATTTATTTTGCTATCAGAGAAGTTTTCTATGAATGAAATGTTAATGGTTCCATCGGGTACTTCATCGTTATCAACTTTTTTTGAATCAACTTTTTTGAACTGCGTTAGCATTCCAAGTAAATCAATACTCATCCGCTCTCCCCCTGTGAGATATTTAATTTTTTTTTACAAAGTCTTATATACTACTTATGCCCCCCTCGGCGCATAAAAAACATTAATTCTACCTGTTTCTTTTTTCCGAATTTCTATTTATGTATATTAAACTATTTTTTACCATGAAATCAAGGCATTTACATCTTATTGTTTACTATATAGAATAGCTCTATGAATTCTAAAAAAAGATTATTAAGTGGTATACAAGCTACTGGCAAGATCCATCTAGGTAACTATTTTGGTGCCGTCAAAAATTGGGTCGCGATGCAAGCCGATTATGAGGCATTCTTCATGGTTGCAGACTTACACGCGTTAACGACAGCCTATGAAGATGGTATCAGTATAAAAAATAACAGTTATGAAGTAATTGCTGATTTATTAGCATGTGGGATCGACCCCAATCAGGCGGCACTTTTTATTCAATCCAAACTGCCCGAGCATAGTGAGTTACACCTCATATTATCGATGATTACTCCGTTGCCTTGGTTAGAAAGAATTCCGACCTACAAGAGTAAAAGGGAAGAGATTAAAGATAAAGACTTGAATACTTATGGGTTTCTCGGTTATCCAGTATTACAAGCAGCCGATATTATGGTATATCAGGCCAATGTTGTACCTGTGGGTAAGGATCAAGCTCCTCACGTAGAACTCACTAGGGAGATTGCAAGGCGCTTTAACTTTCTTTTTAAAACAGAGTTTTTTATAGAGCCCGAAGAGAAATTTACGCAGTTCCTAGTGATTCCTGGAACTGATGGCCGAAAAATGAGTAAGAGTTACGGCAACGCCATATATTTTGCTGATAGCGAAGAAGTAATTAAAGATAAAGTTATGAAAATGGTGACAGACCCTGCCAGACAAAAGCGCACCGATGTGGGAAATCCAGAAATTTGTCCGCTTTTTTCCTTTCAGGAAATATTTAACCCCGACCTTGCAGCCGAAATTTCCGAGCAGTGTCATAAGGCAGGAATAGGTTGTGTAGACTGTAAGAAGAAACTATTAGGGAAAATGAACGATTTTGTTGCTCCCATTAGAGAGAAAAGAGAGCGTTACATTTTAGATAAAAGTAATTTAGATGACCTCATAAACATTGGTACCCAGAAAGCCAAAGTGGTAGCCAGAAATAATTTGGAAAAAGTAAAAGACATTGTTAAAATATAACCGATATACTGCCGATTTGTCCGCAACTCAAAAACTATAATGGAAATACGTCTACAAAAATATTTAGCAGATTGTAAGATTGCTTCTCGTCGCAAATGTGAGGAATATATTCAAAGTGGTTTAGTGAAAGTTAACGGCAAGCTGGTTAAAGAATTAGGCACCAAGGTGGACCCACAAAAAGATATTGTTCTTTTTGAAAATAAGAAGGTAACGCAAGAGAAATTTTTATACCTTATTTTGCATAAACCCAAAGACTATATTTCCACTAAAGATGACCCTGAAAAAAGAAAAACCGTTTTTGATATAATCCCGAAGGAATATGCCCACTTAAACCCTGTAGGACGCCTGGATAGAAATACGACAGGATTGCTACTATTTACCAACGATGGAGAGCTTACTCAGGACTTGATGCACCCTAAAAAAAAGGTGGGAAAGGTCTACCGTGTAGAGATCGATAAACCCATAAAAGAAAAGGATGTAATGGCTTTTTCCAAAGGTGTTATGTTAGAAGATAAAATGACTTTGCCAGCCAATATTGAGGTGATTACCCGCGATTTTCTCCATTTGGATGTTGAAATTTTTGAAGGAAGAAATCGGCAAGTACGTAAAATGTTCGAAATGTTAGGCTACGATGTTGTTAAGTTGAAAAGATTGAGTATCGGTATATTATCCTTAGGAAAATTAAAATTGGGGATGAGTCGTTTATTAACCGTGCCAGAAATTGAAAGATTAAAGAAATGGCTAAAAAAATAACTTTTGGACCAGTTTTGTCTCGGAGATTGGGCTATTCTCTTGGAATAGACTTAGTTCCAGCAAAGACGTGTAATCTGGATTGTGTCTATTGCGAAGTGGGCAGAAC
>CAIUUT010000115.1 GCA_903902445.1 uncultured Candidatus Marinamargulisbacteria bacterium | reverse complement strand
GATTAATATAAAAGGGAAAAAAACAACAATCAGCGTGAAAAAGGTGATTACAACTTGTCGGATTGTAGCGTTTCCAATTTGAGCAAAATTTTTGGCTACAAAAACAATCGACCATAAATCAATACTAAACATAATTAGCTGTGCCGAAATTTGCAAATATTTTAAGGGAGAAAATATAAAGGCAACTATTAGTAACGTTTGCACAGCAACTAAGCTAATAATAATTTTTTTGCGAAATCCTTGGAATGGAATCCCGAGTAAAAGATGAATAAAATTTGGTAAGGCAAGCGAATGAATAAGAACCCCCAATAGTTCACTTAAGGCAACCAGTTGAGAAATATGGGGCAGTGGTGCTGCCAATATCTGATGGTTATAGTGATAGAGCGTAATCGAAAAATGGAAAAGCAGTAAAGAAAGCATAAAGAAGATAAACAGCTTTATGACATTTTTTTTATATTTAAAGAAATAAAAAACAGACAGAAGTAATGTCGCCAAACCAATGGAAAACGAGAGAATAAAAAATAGCATGACTAGGTGTTTCATAACTGCTAGTCATGATTCTAGCATAATAAACTGCTTTTCAGTCAAGGATTTGGTTCGTGTTAGCGCAAATAACTAGACAATTTTAATCTCATCCTTTATCATCATGCCACTGGATGGCGATAATAGATTTGTATTTACGGATCACTATATTTGTATTTACCATTCACTGTTCACTATTTTAATTATTGGCGCTCGTAGCTCAGTTGGATAGAGCAACGGCCTTCGAAGCCGTGGGCCGGACGTTCGAATCGTCTCGAGCGCGCCATAATTTCCTTTTCAAAATTTACAACTAGATATCGACAAAATGGGTTGCAAACCCATTAAGTCTCAGTATATAATGACTCCTGCATGTAATTTAGGCACCGTTAGCTCAGTTGGTAGAGCAACTGACTCTTAATCAGTGGGCCGCAGGTTCGAACCCTGCACGGTGCACCATAAAATTTAAGCTCTTCTCTTGTGCCTGTTGCACACAAAAGTGAGGTAAGTACCAGTGAAACCACTTCTAGATAAAAGCACTGAGAAAAATATCGTTAAGGTTCTTCATTTAAAGGGCCGATAAAAGCCTTTCGTAAATTTGTGAAAAGGAAGTGATTTCAAGGTGAATACGCAAAGAATACAGAATATTTTAAACATTATCCGCGAGAATCTAGCTTTTTTGCTGCGCAAGGTCTCGCTTGCCATTGTAGCTTTGCTGGCAGTTTTCTCACTAATAATTTTTGTAGTTTTCACAATTAATGGTGCCAAGTTTTATGTTGCCTGGTTGTTTGGCATGTGGCTGGGTGGTGCGCTGGCTCTAGTAAACTTAAACATCAGTTATCCTCTTGCCTTCTGGTTAATTAAGAAGAAAGAACTAAATTTAATAGATAAACCCAATAAACTGTTTGATCGATATTTTGGCGCAGGGATTCTTATTGCTTTATTACTGATGCTAATTCCTTTATCTGGCTTACTTTTTAGTATCTATAATTGGAAGATTAGCTCTTCGCTTTTTTATTTGTTGGGGTTTAGTATTGTTGCTTTTTTTGTGCGCTTTGGGGGTGGTATTTTTGCTAAGTCAGCTGATATTTCAGCCGAGTTAATGGCTAACGCCTCTAAGGAAGGTATCAACTGTAACGATTGTCGCAACACCTCTTCTTATGCCGACAAAATTGGAGATTATATTAATAATGGCCTTGCACTTAATTTAGATTTAGTAGAGTCCTTTATTGCCATTATGGTTTCCATCGTTCTATTTTTATACACCTTTGTGAATGGTAAAGAGATTAGTTATGATGATTTTTCTCATTTATGGTTATATCCAGTTTCTATCATTATCGGCAGTATTATTCTGTGTTTTCTAACGGGCATTATCCTCTTATTTATTAAAAGAAGGACAACTCTAGGCAATACACTTAAACCCTTGCATGGCATATACTTATCACTGTTTTTTATTACGATTTTTTCATTTTATTTCAGCCTTGGGTACACTATTCCTTTTTTTAAACTGGCTCCCTTTTTCTTCCTTAGCTCGAGTTTAAGCCCCTTTATTTGTATTTTCCTAGGCTTAGTTTTAGCGGTAATCATTGGTATTGTCACCGATTATTACACTGCAGATTCGCATAAAGCCGTTAAAGAAACCGTTCATTTCGCCGAGTACAGCAGCACGTTAACCGAGCTAAACGGCATGGCGGTAGGTATGAAAAGTCTATATATTCCTATAATATTCAGCGCTATAGCCATCTTAATCAGTTTTAAAATTGCCGATTACTATGGGATTTTCTTGTTGGCCACAGGTTTTGTGGCCATGGTTCCCATTATCTTGGCTTCAGCCTTATATGCTCCATTTGCGGACAATATAAATGGTGTATTGAAAATGGATAATGTGGTGCTAACTTCCGAATACGATATGGAACAGTTAAGCAGCATTGGAAATACCCTTACCGCTCTGGCCAAAAACTTTGCCTCTTACGCCGTTTTATGTACGGTATTTTGTTTATTTATTACTTTTGTTCGTTTATCAGGGCTACATTATCAGTCGATCCCCTTATTTCATCCGCTTATATTATCTTCTTTGTTTTTAGGTAGTTTATTGCCGTATATATTATCGGCTACCTTAATTAGAGCGCTGTCCTATTCGATTCTGCAAATGTTAGAAGAGTCACAAAGACAACTGCAAGTTATTCCTTATCTGCGCGAGAAGAAAGCCTTCCCCGATATGCAAAGATTTATCAAAGAGAGTGGTATCAAGATTATGAAGGATTTACTTTTTCCCTCCTTGTTTGTGTTTTTTATCCCCATTCTTATTGGTAAATTTTTTGGGATTGAACTACTAGCTACTATGATAATTGGTATTATGCTCAGTGGTATGTTTCTTTCTATTTCCTATACCAATACGGGAGCTGTTTTAGACAATTCTAAAAAGATGATTGAAAAGGGATACTGTGGTGGCAAGGGAACCAATACTTATGAAAATGCAAAATTGGGTGATTTGTTTGGTGATCCGCTTAAGGATGTGCTTGGGCCATCACTCAATAATTTTTTAAAAGTTATAATAGTAATATCCATTATTATTATCCCTATAATTATATAAGGAGGAAAAAAGGATGAGGAAAACGATAATAGCAGGTAATTGGAAAATGTTCACAGATGTGGATGAGGCGCTTCGTTTGGTGAGTGACTTAAAGGCAGCCTATAAAAACAAGAATAAAATAGAGGTAGTTGTTTGTCCTCCTTTTACAAATTTAGAAAGTGTTTACAATAAAATTAAAGATACGGATATTCTTTTAGGTGCGCAGAATATGTATTTCGAAGAGAAGGGAGCCTTTACTGGCGAAATTTCTCCTTCTATGCTAAAAAGTGTGGGATGTAAGTTCGTGATCATTGGACACTCCGAAAGAAGAGAGTACTTTAAAGAAAGCAATGAACTGTTAAATAATAAAATTAAAACTGCTTTAAAATACAATATTACCCCTATTTATTGTGTGGGTGAAAAATTGGAAGAAAGAGAAGCAGGAAAAGCTTTTAAAGTCATAGAAGCTCAAATCAAAGAAGGTTTGGTTGGTTTTACTGCCCAAGAACTTAAAGAAATTGTCATTGCATATGAACCTGTTTGGGCCATTGGTACGGGTAAGACTGCCAGTCCAGCTCAGGCTCAAGAAGTTCATGCCTACATTCGTGGATTGTTAGCAACACTTTCCGACAAGAAAACGGCAGAAGAAATAACCATTCAATATGGTGGAAGCGTGAAGCCCGACAATGTAACGGAGCTGATGTCTCAGCCAGACATCGATGGTGCCTTAGTGGGTGGAGCCAGCTTAAAAGCCGACAGCTTTTTAGCCATTATTAATTATTAATAAGTGAATGGTGAATAGTGAGTGGTGAATAGTAATAAATGCAAATTAACTATTCACGTTTCACTTCTCACTTTTCACTAATAAAATGAAAAGGAGCAAGAAGATGACAGTAAGTTACAAGGAATTAGGATTATCAAACACAAAAGAAATGTTTCGCAAGGCTATGGAAGGAAAGTATGCTATTCCAGCATATAATTTCAACAATATGGAGCAGTTACAGGCCATCATTACAGGCTGTGTGGAAACGTCTTCTCCAGTTATTTTACAAGTATCTTCAGGCGCAAGAAAATATGCCAACCAGACCTTACTGCAATATATGGCTAAAGGTGCCGTAGAGTTAGCCAGATCTTTAGGTAGCAACATACCAATAACACTTCACCTAGATCACGGAGATACTTTTGAATTAGCTAAGTCTTGTATCGATACCGGGTTTTCTTCTGTGATGATTGATGCCTCACATTTTCCTTTCGAAGAAAACGTAGCTCTCACAAAAAAAGTTGTAGAGTATGCCCATGATCGTGATGTTTCCGTGGAAGCTGAACTTGGTGTATTAGCTGGAATAGAAGATGAAGTCTCTCATGCACATTCCAACTACACCGACCCAAATGAAGTTGAAGATTTTGTAGCCAAAACTAATGTAGATAGTTTAGCTATATCTATTGGTACCAGTCATGGTGCTTTTAAGTTTAAAGCTAAGGATTGTACCAAGAATGCAGATGGAATACTTGTTCCTCCACCACTAAGATTTGATATTTTAGAGGAAATTGAAAAACGTATTCCTGGGTTCCCAATTGTTTTACATGGTGCTTCTTCCGTTATCCCCAAGTATGTTGAAATGATCAATATGTATGGTGGAAAGATGGATGAGGCGGTAGGTATCCCAGAAGAACAGCTTAGAAAAGCGGCAGCCAGTGCGGTTTGCAAAATCAATATCGACAGTGACGGACGTTTAGCCATGACGGCTGCAATTCGCAAGGTGTTCTTTGAAAAACCTGGTGAATTTGATCCAAGAAAATATTTAGGTCCAGCCAGAGATGAATTAGTGCAACTCATTAAGCATAAAAACCTTAACGTAGTAGGCAGCGCCAACAGAGCCTAATTAGTGAATGGTGAATAGTGAGTGGTGAAGAGAAATACGAAATGTATTGATCTTAATTAAAGACGCAAAATCTTGAGTCTGTGTTGTTGTAATAAACTTTGATCCCCCTTGTCGCTAGTGCGACATCCCCCCTTATCAAGGAAGGTGCATTGGCCCCCCTTGATAAGGGGCGGAATCAAAAGGGGGATTAAATATTTTAAATTATTTATGAGGAGTTTTAGGAAAATGAAAATTGAAGCAATATTGGATAAGTCTGAAAAATGTTCGTCAATCTTTGAAAACGCAATTAGAGATCTAGAGATTCCTACTTGCAAGGCATTTTTAAAAAGTGGCAAATTAGCCCCAATTAACTTTAAGCAGGCTAGCCACGAAATTGAAAATAAAGACACACCCAAAGTAAATAAAGCTTTTCCTCATTCCTATGGTGCTTCTAAAAATAAAGCTCTAGAGGCTGATTCTCCAAATGAAAAGCCGCTAAAGGGTAAAAGAGTTGCTGTGCTTTTTTCTGGAGGTCCAGCGGCAGGTGGACACAACGTGATTGTGGGCATTAAGAAAATCCTGGGCAAGAACAATACACTTCTCGGAATAAAAGCGGGCCCCAAAGGTCTTATCGAGGGCAATCTGTTTGAAATTACCGATTCCGACGTCGAAGGTATTGTAAATACCGGAGGCTTCGACTTCTTAGGCAGCGACAGAACAAAAATAAAGACCGATGAACAGTTTGCTCAAGTGAAGAGAACCTGTAACGACTATAAGCTAGACGCTATTGTTGTGATTGGTGGGGATGATTCCAACACCAACGCTGCCGTATTGGCCGAATACCTATTTACAAACGTGATGCCAGATGGCTCAGGTGTGCAGGTTATTGGCGTACCCAAAACCATCGATGGTGATTTACAGATTGGTGACTTTCTCCCCATTTCTTTTGGTTTTGACACTGCTACCAAAATCTATGCCGAAATGGTCGGGAATATTTTGCAAGACACACCTTCTTCTCGTAAGTATTGGCATTTTGTGAAGCTTATGGGGCGTGCAGCGTCTCACGTAGCCTTAGAGGTTGCACTTCAGACCAAGCCAGCCATAACGCTGATTTCCGAAGAGGTAGCGGAAAAGAAATTGGCACTACATGAAATCGTCGACAGCATCGCCAAGAGCGTGGTAGACAGAGCCAGCCGAGGAATAAATCATGGCGTGGTGGTTATTCCTGAAGGGCTCATCGAGTTCATCCCCGAAATGACGGCCTTACTTAAAGAGTTAAACGAAAGAATGGCTGAGTTTAAGAGTATCTTAGATGCAAAATCTTTTGATGAAAAGAAGGACTATATTTATACTAAATTAACGGCAAAACACGCTCAGCTAATGGCGTCTTTACCCGACTATATTGAGCAAATGCTTCTGGCCGATAGAGATTCGCATGGTAACTTACAAGTATCCTTAATTCCTACCGAAAGACTGTTAATCGACATGACCGCAACCAGAGTGAAGGAAATCGATCCCAGTGTAAAGTTTAACACCTTAAACCATTTCTTTGGTTATGAAGGGCGTTGTGGGGCTCCGACCTTATTTGACGCAGCTTATACGTACAATTTAGGCCTGACCGTAGGGTCATTAATCTTAGCAGGAAAGACAGGCTATATCGCTTGTATTACCAACTTGGATAAAGGTGGCAAACCAGTGGCTTTACCATTAACGGGGCTATTAAATATTGAAAGACGTCACGGACATGACGAAATGGTAATTGAGAAAGCGCTAGTAAGAACCGATTCTCCAGCTTTTAAATATTTTGCGTCCCGACGTAAAGATTGGGTAAACTCTGATGTTTTTTGCTCACCAGGTCCAAGACAACTGTGGGGACCCGCTTCTAAGCAGTTGCCAATCAGCGTGGCACTAAACAGAGATTATTCTGCGGTAGAGTTTAAGTTTTAGTAACTAATTAAGGTCTCCAAGAATAGAGAAGTGTTGCTGCAATAAAAACTATTGGTAGCGTACGGGCAAATATCTACAAACGACCATCGGCTTTGGACTTCGGGCTTTGGCTAAACTTCCCACCACCACGACAGAATATGTCATGCCTCCTAGGTTATAGTATTACTAAAAGGAGGTAAATTATGACAAATATTGAAGGGTGTCCATCCGATAAACTGCAAATCATTGCAGTGGGTGAAAACAGCTTTTCCTACAGGCTGGCAGCTAAGCTTTTTGAGGATTTTCTATATAATAGCCGTACTTGCACACTGGAGTGCGATGACGAAACCCACGACCTGGCTTTTATACCAGACGCAGCAATCATTGCCAATGAAAAACGTTGCGTACTTTTATTTGTGGATATGAACGTGCGAATGTCTATTGCTAAACTAAAAACCTTTATCAGTCAGTTAAAGGAAATGTCTATTCCCGTTATTCTTTATGCCTCTGTCGGAACCGTTCTTTCTATGGCTTATAGCTCTTCGGATATGGCTGAATTTAACTATATTAGGGATATGGCGCTATCCTTGCGAAAAGATTTATTTGCACTATTTCTAATGCCCTTTGATTTTACTAGAAGATTAATTGTTGATTGGGGAGATGAAGACTCTAACGTTTGCTATCCAGCGAACACCCTTCTTTTTGGTCAAAACTGGCAAGATATTGTGATAAATTATCCAAATTTATATTCCAATATAGCTTACTGCATTATTCAAAAGTTTCAGTCGGAACTATATACAACCAAAGAGCAATTACCCATGATCAACGCAGATTTTGTGCGTACGCTTACTAGGCAAATACATCAACCTTCCACTTATCGGCTTCATATTTTAGGAAATGAAGAATTAACACAGGAACAATCTATGGAAATTACTGATAAGTTACGGTTAGCTAAGGGAACATCGCTTGGTATTTCTAGTAGAAGCAATGAGCCACTTACAGATAAACTTATATTAATGTTTTGCTTTGGGTATTCTTTCCAAGAAAGTACTTTAGACCAACCTACCTGCTTGGCGGTTAATGCTAAAGAGGGAATAAAAATAGAAGATGATTGTCTTGTTGTTGAATGTCTTGGAGAAAACTTTGGTTTATTAAACTGGGCCGCTACCCTAAAAAGCTCAATAATTAGCAACAATAAGAACTTTTTCTTTGGTGTGGTTACTGGTCTTTTGGAAACACAGCTAAAGAGAAAGCCATCACTAGAGCTGCTTTCCAAAACTGCCAATGATCTTTACCCTTTGGCTACAATTATGGAGGGAGATACTTTAGTGGTTAATCTGAATGATTATATCTGGGTTGGCAAAGTGTCAGAAACGAAAAATATGGTTAACAAAATACCTGTTACCTGGCAAAAACAAGCTTTTCCCAAAAAGATGCTGAGCAACCAACTTCAAGCAGTACTTAACTTCGAGCAACTAAGTTTGGACATTAGCGATTTTAGTGAAGAAATATCCAGTGTTATTTCTATAAAACAGGAGGGTTAATATGGTGTTATTAAAATGTAGTGAGTGTGGAAAAGAGATTAGTTCCTCGGTTAAAGCATGTCCAAATTGTGGCAAAAAGAGGAAATCAATAGGACAAAATATAGTATCCCTTGGTTTTGGTATTTTTATTTTATTTGTATTGTACCAATGTATGGGGCTTGATCAAAAAACCAGCTCGCAACGTGTTATTGAAAAGACAAACTTAAGTACTGTTTCGCTAATGCTTCAAAATTATCAGAGAAAAACAATTGGCAAGACTGATTACCAAGTCAGTCAGTTATGGGATGAGTGGGAAAAGGAATATTTGCATAAATACTATCAAGGGCAAGCAACAGTAGTAAATGTAGGGACGTATGGCCAAATAGATTTGTTGATGGGTACCTACGGAGAAAGTGGAGAAAATGCCCCAGTTAGGATTAATTTAAAATTAAATGATACCTTGCGTCAGGATATGCTAAAGAAACTTCATAAAGAGCAAAAGATAACCTTTACGGCAAAACTAGTAGGCTGTAGCCATGAGCCACCCTTAGATATGGACATGGAGGACGGTATTGTTGAGTAGTAAAACACTGCCAAATAGCGATATTTGTCGCTATTATTAATTGGGCTAAAAGTGGTAATTGCTATGGGCGAAGAGTAGAATGTGGATAGAAGGAGAAAATATTATAGGAGGAATTTATGAGTGGTATTAGTTTATTATTAAGTAACGCCATCGATTATGAAATAACTCATCAATTAACATTATTTACGTTATTTAGAAAATCATGTTTAGCCAAACATTTATTTGGAATAAACGACATGCCTGATGTTGAATGGGAACCCGATAAACAACTCTTTGATCTTGCGCTTATAAACAGTTTTGGACGGATATATTTAGAGCTTAAAATGTGGTCTCCACTAGGAGATAAGCAATTAGATAGACAGTCTAACCATTTAATAGAAATTTCTGCAAAAGGTTATCATCTGCTTTTAGGTTCTTCTTGGTTTGAACGTAAACCAGAAGATATTACTAACATATCTAAGGGGAAATCTGCAAAAATTGGATACAACCAGTTGCTCCAAGCATTAACTGATCTACTGACAACCCCGGACTTAGACCCAGATGTAAAGGAACTTGCTTTGGCTTATCGTAAGGCCTTGCAAGAACAGCTTAGTAAATTTACCTCTGCAACAAAAGAGGAAAATCCTAAGCTGTTTTATTACAATCTTTATAGAATAATCCAAGAAAATCTAACGATAAATTGCTCTATTTATACTGTAAATAATAGTGGTGGGGAAAAGTATATCTTGAACTTTGCCCCATCATATTCGATAGCAATAGATAACATCATCATCTATACTGTGAATTGGTTGATGGAAAGCTCTGTATAAAAATTGCTTTAGAAAGTAAAGACACCAAAGCCCAAAGACTGATTAGAGATTATTTTAGGGAAAGAATTAAGGAGGTAATTGGAGAGCAACATCCTATTGTTGACTCTGGAAGATTAGGTGGAAAAACGATGACTTTATGTAAGGTTATATTCGATTTATTAAGCACACAGGATATTCAAGATTTTGCAAAGATTATTCCTGATATAATATCTAAATTAGAGTCCATTTCGAGGGATATTCCACAAACTCTTTTGTGAGTTTAATACAGAGAAAATAGGTTTAGATAGGCAAGAAAATATTTTAGGAGGAATAAGTTATGGCTATAAAAAATAACCGAATGGAAAAGAATTATTATATGGTTAGAGCAATGGGGTCAACTGATGCAGAGTTAAATGTTTTTATAGATAATAGCGTTGTTGCTGTTGGTTGGAGTGACATAAATTTTTCAAACTATAATATAGAAAAATCTGACGAACTTGTTAACGCTGTAAGAGAAAGTTATTACGCTGCTAAAGGTTTATGGCAACCAACAATAAGTAAAAAATTAAATGAGGTTAGGCGATTTCATGAAATAAAAAAAGGTGACTATATTGTTATTCCCTATGGTTCAGCTATTAGATTAGCTAAAGCTGAGGAAACAAAAAAATATGACGTATCAAGTAAAGGTCTAGATTTATCAAATCAAAGAGAAGTAACTTATTTAGGATCATCTAAAGCAATTTCACGTGATTTTCTTTCGGAGGAACTTCAGAGAAGACTACGTGTAAGGGGTTCCACAGTTTCCAATTTATATGAGTTTAAAGATGAGATTGAAGAATTATTTAATGATAAAGATAATTATTCTTGGAGCAACAAATTCATAAAGAAAGAAATGGAGCAGAAAGAGAAATTAAAAGTAAAACTTATAAATAATATCGTTATTGGTAAAACAAATCTAAAGGCTGGTGGTCTTGGTCTAGAACAGCTTGTCCAAGAATTATTGGAGTGCGAAGGATATTCTGCAAAAATACTCCCAAAAACTTCATTCAAAGGAACCGCTGATGCCGATATTTTAGGATTTAAACCAGACCCATTTCAAGACATCAATGTACTTGTCCAAGTAAAGCATCACATCGGATATACTGATGATTGGGGGCTTAAACAATTAGCAGCCATAAAAAATCTACCAGAATATGGAGATCATACGTTTGTTTTGGTAACTAGTGCCAATATTCAAGAAAAAACCAGAAAAATAGCAGATGATTTGCAAATTATTACCAAAGATGGCAATGAACTTGCTGATTGGATTATCGATAATATTCATAAATTAAATTCAGATACTAGAAAGAAACTAGGTATATGTTCTATACCTCAAATTCTTGATTAGGAAAATAAAATGCCAAACTGCGACCAATCAACACGAGTTTATGAAGTTGGAGAAGTGATCAAAACATACGACCTTCCTCATTATTTTGAACCTGATTTTGAACAACTCATTGGGGGAATGAATACTATTCAAATAGCCAGTAATGATCCCATTGTGTTGGAGATGGGTACAGAATGGTGTCGTCGACACAACTGCTATCTCTATCAATCAGTTCGCAATTCTGATGACCTAATAGGGATACCCTGTTCTGCCCTCATTGTGGACAGAAACTATATTGGACAACATTGGTGGCAAAACTATTTGGATTTTCAACAGCAATTAATTGACGAAGGGTATGAAAAAGACGCGTTTAGAAAACTTTTGTTCAGAACCGATCTGGCCGATGGTGAAAATCAACGAGAGCCGTTGCCGGTATTTCTTGAAACATTATCAGATAAGATTAAAGAGTACTGGGTATATAGCTTTTCGGAATTGGCAAAAGAAGGTTGTTCAACGGAAGACCATGAAAAGGCAATGGCTCACTGGCTGGCCTCAATGGCAGAAAGCTGAGAGATCGGCTATCCGCGATATGGCCTAAGTTGATTAAGACATTGTAAACGATAGCGGTGAAGAGTAGTCTAGGATTAGATTCATAAAACACTATATTATTTCTTGAGTTTGAAAACAAGAAAAAACGTTTAGATAGAGAAAAACAAAGGAGGCGCTGGGATGGTAAATACATACAAGAGAGAGATCGAGAATATGCACCAGAATTTGGATAAAAGTATTTGTGATAACTGTAAATCAGTTTGTGAAAAAGAAGGTATATCTAAGAAATTTAAACCCTACATTGGAGAAAATTATAGAAAAAACAAAGCAAGAGTCCTGTTTATAGGAAAAAATGCTAGAGGTACATGTGACTATCAGAAATTTGCTCAAGATCAGTTTGCAGGTCAAGATCGCAAATTTGCATTTTGGTCATATATTAAGGACATTACTGATAAATTAGAAATTCACCCAGAGGGGGTGGCTATTACTAATTTAGTTAAATGCAATAATTCTACAGAAGATGAGGGGCGGAATAACGGTTCCTCGAAGGATTTTACACCGCATGAAGTAAAAGAAAATTGTATCAAACGGAACAATGTAATTTGGAAAGAGATTGATATTCTTAACCCAACCCACATCGTTTTATTTACACATCACTACTATGATAAATATTTGAAGGGTTTTATTTGTATAAAAAATAAAACTGTAGATTGTGGTTTGAGAAAAATAGTTTGGTGTGAGGGTAAATTAATATTAACTAATGGCTCTTCAAGTCAGTTTTTAAGAACATCGCATCCCCAGATGAAAAAGAAGGAAGATTTTGTTAATTTGGTTAGCCAGTGTATTTTGTTAAATAAATAAATCCTAGCCGCGACAGATTGTGTCACCCCTACCTTGTTATGATGGTGTCATGAGAATAAATAAAAATCATTCATGGTTTAGAGCTAAAACACCGATTCAATATATTTCTGATTATGGCTCAGGGCTTCTACACATTATTGTCGTGGGTGCGAAAAGTTTTTCCTACGATTTAGGAAAGAGATTACATACAGATTCACTTTCATTAGCTGAATTTTTGATGATAGATCGGGATGAAGAATCATACGATTTAGCATTTATTCCAAATGTGGACGTCGTGACCAATGAGAAGCGATGTGTCCTGATGTTTGTTGATATGAAAGTGGACATGTCCATTAATAAGCTCTCATCGTTTCTAAGTCAACTCAAAAGGGTGGACATCCCTGTAATTCTATATGCTTCAGCAGGGGAATATCTTTCGATGGCATATGGATCAACCCAGCAGGAGAAGTTCAATCAAGTCAAGACACTTGCTTTATCTCTCCGAGAATCACTATTTGCATTATTCCTTTTACCAACAGAAGTTACTGGGGGATTATGTGTAACGGGTGAAATAAATGCAGTATACGAGCACGATGGTGTTAAACACCAATTCTATCCATGTCCAGCTCATTCGCTCCTTTTCGTTCACAGTTGGTATAAGACTGTGTCTAAAGAAGCTAGTTTGTATTCAGAAGTATCATATTTCATTATCCAGGATATTTTATTGAAGAAGGACACATTTCAAGAAGATGTTCCCCTAATCACCGATGACTACATTCGTACTGTTACTCAACAAGCGATTCCACCCACACTCAATATACTTCATATACTTGGAAGCAATGAGCTAACGCTTGGACAAGCTAATAACATAGTTAAGAGTGCTTTTGAGGATCACAATAATACAAAAACTCTTATAGCACTTAATGCAGAGGAAGCTTTGGACGATAAAATTGTACTGATGTTTGCCTTTGGTTATCCATTTGAGAAAGCTGTATCAATCCCAACAATCTGTTCGCGGGAATGACGGTTTTTATTGCAGATCCTTTTACTTTATTGCCGAAACTTTCCTAAATGGATATAATTGGATATAGTTAAAATATCCAATTATCATGAATAACACTTTAAATAACTTTGTTAAAAGAATGGGGCTGGAAAGAAGTTCTCGGCACAGAATATTCTATAAACATAAATAAAACCCAATCGATCTTAGTGTATTTAAAGCTAAGGTTTTGCTGGAGATTTTTGTGGAGTTTCTGGCAGCACTTTGGCTGGGGAAATGTAACAAAACAAACAAAAAAGAGTTCATTGTGCTAAGCTTAAAAAGTCTTTAAATTTGTCCTTTGCTTCATTAATGTCAACTATTTTAGCCCGGTAAAGACCTTCAAGTATTCTTGTAAAATATAAATGTCTATAATATTCGTCTTTAAATCCTACCTTTTGTCTAGCAGGATGCGGTAGTCCACAAATCAAAAAAGGGGCATCTGGACAAATGTCTAGTAATTTTTTCTCAACTTTACTACCAAAGCAAAATATTATTTTAGGATTAATAATATCTATCTCTTTTAAAAGATAATTCTCAATACAAATTTTTATGCACGAATCAGCATAATTATCGATTCCTTTGTATTTGTCATCAGAACTGTTCATTCCGCATTTTATAAAATTGGTCAAATATGCCTTTTTTAATTTGAATGTAAAAATAATACTGTTAAACAATGTTCCATATCTACCACCTTTAAATTCTTGTGGATAAGAAAGTTTTTCAGATTTGTCATCAACCCAGTACCATTTTTTTGTTGGTTTCTTATTAAATCCTTTTATGTTCATTTCTTCATATAAGCCATAGTCACGACTTGGTCCCTCCATTAGGAATATAACGCCAGCATCTTTCCATTTAGATAGGTCAGTGTCTTGTTGATGGGTTGCAGTAAGAAAATCCCAAGTTGTAGCACCATGTGAAATGTTTTGAAGTCTAAAATTATCATCGGTAGGGCAAATATTACAACCCTTATCTTCGCATTTTGTGCAAAAATCCTTAATGATATGTTTCCCATTATTTTTATATACATTAAAGTCATAACTATCTATATCAGTATCCAAAATCAATAGTTTGTTAAAGTTTATCTGGTTAAGTTTATTTATCATTTAGATCTCATTATTTGTTAAACATAGTACAGCATGAAAGAATTGGTGGCTACAGTTATCCATTAATAAGAATATTGTTAAACTAAAATAAAATTCTCTAGCCACGACAGATTGTGTCACACCTTACCTCCTATAATAAAAGGAAAAAGGAGGAAAAATATGACAAAACACATCACCCATCTTCACGTGCTTACGCAGGAAACTCCCAAACGGAGCTGTATTGCACTATATGAACTTATTGAAGAAGCCAAAAAACTTGATCTAAAAGCAATCGCTTTAACTAATACGGTGTTAGCTGGCATACCGTCCTTTGTTGCACAGGTAAATGCAGTTGGAATTAGCCCCATAGTAGGAATAGAAATTATTTTCAAAAGTATAGATGAGAAAAACACTGAATTGCAGATGTGCGAAGTCCCTTTAGTTTTACTTATTGAAACTGCGCAAGGATACGCCAATGTTATCAATTTGTTTAAGAAACACAGTAATAACTTAAGCGAACCATTGAAGCTAACAACAGATAGCCTTAGCGACCATACTACAGGCCTTATTGCCTTGTTACCCTCTGGTTGTTTTGAGAAGATCGAGAAACAATTTGAGTTTGTATTAACAACCTTAAAAGCTGTTTTTAAAGAAAATCTATTTGTATTAGTACAGGAACAAGATGTAGTTACAGAGGAGCTACTTGAATCTTGGAAGGAATTTGTCCAAATGACCGGAATTCAACTGGTAGTTGGCAGTGAGATACGAACTTTACATTGGTATGATAGAGATATTACTAATTTACTTGATGCCATCAATCAAGATAATCCAATATCCAAAGAGCCTCTAGCTATTTTAACTGATGAAAAAACACTAAGGTCTTCTTTTAAAGAGTTACCCACTGCTATATCTAATACAGAAGAGATTGTTAGTCGTTGTAGCTCTTGCTTTAAAGATATGAAATTTATGAAAGCAAAATTAAAGCATAGTCAAATTACAGAGGCTTATCTGAAGCTAGAACAATTGGCAAAAGAGTCTTTAGAGAAGCTTTTCCCTGAGCCTAGCGAGCTATACACATCTAGACTTGCTAGAGAGTTAGTGTTACTGAAAGAAAATAATCTAGCAGACTATTTTATACAACTATGTGAATTGTTAAAAATGGCGAAGAGGTTTGGCATACCTAGAGGCCATGCAGAATGGAGAATAAATGGAAGTTTTTTAGCTTATCTCTTAGGAATAACAACTATTAAACCTATAACTCATAGATTATATGCAGAAATGTATTTTGATCAAAAGTTTTACCATCCTATTGGAGTCAATTTTAGTACACAGAACCATTCCAAGTTTATGCTAAAAATAGCGCAGACTACGAATAGTACATCGCGTGGGGTACATCCAGTGTATGGTTTTGAAAAAGGTGAAACCCAAGCGGAACAGGAGTTAAATAAGATATTAGCAGAAAAAGAGAATCGGGATACCAACGACGAGGCTATTCTAAAACTTCGAGTTGCTATGGCAGTTGAGTATTATGGTTTTCATAAAACAAATATAGTAATGATTGATGAGCGTTTTAGTGAAAATTTACCAATTATTGAGTTAATGGGACAAAGAACTTGTCTTTATACAGACTATGATTTACATGAACTAGGTTTTTCTGCGTATTACCTTCTTAGAAATACCATTGTTGATATCTTTAAAGAAGCGATTGAAAGAGTTGACGCAAAACACAAACTAAAGCTCAACTTAGAAACCATTAATCTAAATGATTCAAAAGTCTTTGAATATTTAAATACCAGCTATACCAGCGGCCTATATTATCTCTATTATCCAGAAAAGATGAAAAAATTAATAACCAAAATTAAACCTCAAAATTTTGAGGAATTAATAGTAGTTTTAACTTTTTATTATAATAATCAACGTAGGAAGGCTTCTGATAAGCTTCTTGCTGAATATATTCGTGATATACAAGCATATAGCCAAATTAATAAATATTCTTCTCAAATATGCTCAATATTAGACCCCACGAAGGGTGTGATTTTGTACAAAGAACAGTTATTTGAAACAATAACGCAATATGCCATGTTTCCTATTAAGGACGCTTTAACTTTTCTTAGTAAATTGTGGCCAAGAGAAGAAAATACAGAAAAAGAAAAGACCATGTTTTTTAACTCTTGCATTCATAATAGACACAATAAAAATGAG
>CAIUUT010000114.1 GCA_903902445.1 uncultured Candidatus Marinamargulisbacteria bacterium | reverse complement strand
TCGCTACTTATCGCCAGCTTTACTGCTTGCTCTTTAAATTCTTTGTCATATCTTTTTAGTTCCATCATTTCCTTACCCCTTTATTTTTATATCTATACTATACTCGTTTTTTACTGTCCGCTATATCGGGGTAAGTTCAGATATTTCTCCAGATACAATTCGTCTGTCTATTGGCTTAGAAGATGTGCGTGACCTGATTGATGACTTAGAGCAAGCTTTTGCAGCCGCGGCAGCAATTAGTTAAGTGTAGAAAAATATAATTTAGGAGAAGAAGAATGAGAAGAAAGAGTATTTGTATTATGGTAGTTATGATTTTAGGAGTTATTAGTTTGGCGGCTCGTCCGTTGGGGACAGAAGATTATGGCACCGCCGAAAAGGGAAAGAGTGCTTTGGAGCTGGGTTACGATAACTCCCAGACGCTAGTCTTTGCTCTAAAGCATGTGCCACTTAAAGATGTAGAGCTTTCTGCCGAGTATGAACTACCGACTGGAACGTCTTTTGCTCGAGATCAGGTGGTATTAAATGCCGAATTTAATTTGGCGCAAAAGTCACTGCTTGGTTTAGACTATGGAGTCAAGCTTAAGTACAATAACAGTCTTCAAACTCTTGGACTTATTTGGATTAGTGCGCTTGAAGAAACGGCCTACAATATTCATAGCAATATTGTCTACGAGCCAGAAGCTGCTCTTACCTTCTCGTTAGCAGGTGAATTGAAAACTCTTTCGCCACTAGAACCTGTGGCTGAAGTTACGCTAACGGGCTCTGATAGCAGCGCTCTAGTGGGTTTTCGTTACGAAATACTACCCGATAGTTTTGTGGACGCAGCCACAACCTTTACGCTTTCAGGTGCAGATAATAATTCAAGTTATGTAGGTTTTAGTACGGAATTTTAAAAAATAGGAATAATTATTATTGACAAGTATAAATGCTAATAATATAATCCATACTAAGTCGATAGAGAAAGTAATAATTAAGCAAGAAAGGGACGCAAATGTACGAAATAGATATTAAAGATGTTTACTTTTCTTACGGAACTCAGAAAGTTCTGGAAGATGTAAATTTGACGGTTCAGTCAGGTGAATCTATTTGTCTTATTGGTCCCTCGGGCTGTGGAAAAAGCACCTTATTGCGTCTGATTGCAGGTTTAAGTTCACCTAGCTCTGGCGTGCTTACGATTAATGGGCAAAAGATTACTGGTGCTGGTCTGGACAGAGGCGTGGTCTTTCAAGACTATTCCTTATTCCCTTGGCTAACAGCACTGCAAAACATAACCTTAGCCTTAAAGCAAGCCTACAAAGATAAAACAAAATCAGAGATAAAAGAAATAGCCGCTAATTATTTGGATTTGGTGGGGTTAAGTGGCTCTTTTCATAAGCTACCTAAGGAACTTTCGGGGGGTATGAGACAAAGAGCGGCCATTGCCCAAGTTTTTGCTATAAATCCTCCGGTGCTACTTATGGACGAGCCCTTTGGAGCGCTCGACGCCATAACACGTGCTCATCTACAAGACTTACTTCTAAATCTTTGGGATCAAGCGGGTCAGCGTCAGAAAACAATTCTATTTGTAACTCACGATGTCGATGAAGCCTTGTTACTGGCTGATAAAATTGCGGTCTTTACGCTAAATCCAGGGAAAATTAAGACGGTTGTGCCCATCGACTTGCCCAGACCTAGAGTGCGCAAGCAACTTCATGGCCAAAAGAAGTTTCATGAGCTACGCGATACAGTCTTAAATCTCCTCAATGAGAGCATCATTTATGAGCTTGAAGCTGGAGAAAATATCTATCCAGGAGGTGATGGCATCTAATTATAAATGTTTGGGGTTAGTAGAAATAATGGGATTGTTTTGCAACAGTCCCAAAAATAAGGAGGAGAAGTTAAATGAAAAGAATAAGTTGTCTCATTGCTATGATTTTTCTTTTATCAGTAGGGATAGTAAACGCTAAAGATCTTCAAACAGTTAAGATCGGCTATGTAGCGGAACCAGCACACGGTCTATTCTTCCTAGCCAAGGAAAAAGGTTTTTTTAAAGAAGAGGGTATTAATGCAGAGTTATATGAGTTTACAAGTGGAGCCGAAGGTTTTAATGCCTTAACCACAGGTAAATTAGACGTAGCAACCTTTGGTTCTACTGGTCCACTTTTTTACATTTCTAAAGGTGCAGACTTCACAATTTTTGGTGGAATCATGATTGAAGGACAAGCCATGTTAGTTCGTCCAGAAAATTATGACTATTTCAAAAGTAAAGATTTGAAAGTATTTAAAGGCAAGAAGATTGGTTACATCCATACTACTGAAGCTGAATACATTTTCAAAGATGCTTTAACTAAAGCAGGGATCGACTACAAAAAAGATATTACTTGGGTAGAGCTAGATTCACCAACAGCGGTTACAGAAGCTGTTAATAAAGGTTTGGTTGACGTTGGTTTTAGCTGGCCACCAAACTACTCTTTAGCCGTAAAGAATTATGGTCTAAAGATTCCTCATTATTTTGCTGAATATAAGCCCAGATATACTTGCTGCCGTCTAACTGCAACTACCAAACAGGTTGCAGAAAACCCAGAAAAGTTTAAGAAGTTTTTAGTAGCTATTCTTAGAGCATATGATTACTACAAAACACACGAAGATGAAACTGTAAAAATTTACACAAAGTATCTAAAAATCGACGAAGCTATTGTACGTAACGAAACATACAACGACAGAGTAGCTGAATCTGATCCAGATCCGTTAAAAGGTACATTAAACGACATTTGGAGCCTAATTGTAAAAGCGGGTGATGCACCTGCTGACCTAAAGATTGACTGGGATAAACGCGTAAACGTTGCTATCTACAAACAAGCTTTAGATGAAGTTATTAAACGTTACCCAAACAGTAAGACTTACAAAGAAGCCTTAGCTAGATATAAAAAGTATCAATGATTAAAAATAAAGAGGAGTTTAGAAAATGAAAAACGTAAAGAAATTAGTATTAACCGCTCTATTTGTCACCACAGCTTTTGTGACACTTGGACATGCAGAATTTATCGCCACCAGCCTAGGTAGCAACGACTCAATAGTAGCCACTATCATTAAGCCTTTAGATAACGGATACGCGCTAAGATATGGTCTAGGAAATATTGTAGTTCCAAAAGATTCTACTACTGACCTAAGCTACACCTTATCAGCTGGTGTTGAGATACCAGGTGGACTGGATATCGACCTTGGTTATGCCAAGAGCTCTACAAAAGGTGGAGATCCTACAATATCTTTAACTTTTATTAAAGGTTATACCTATAAAGTTGCTGAAAATTTACAACTTGGAGTTGCTATCGTTCTAGGAAGTATTTCTTCCACTGGCGGTTCTTCAACGATTAAGTTACTACAAGGAACTCTACCCGTTATTGTAGCGAACTTTACGTTCTAACTTCGGTATTTCTTCTCTCTGGCCACTCCATAATTTGCTCTATGGAGTGGCACAGAGAAAATTATAAAAATTGTGCGAGGAGACTAAAATGCGTAAATATATTACCACTTCCAATGTTCTACTAATCCTATTACTGGGATTATTTCTCTATCCGCTACCCAGTGGTAAAATTTACTGGCTTTTAGCGCTGCTGGCTATTGTCTTAAAAATATCGCAACTAATTATAAAATCTTTTAGTAGTAATGAAGAAAAGCGCAAAAGTACCGCCGATGTGTTGGCTATATTATATTTGTTTTTTGGCCTCTGGCATCTATTTAGTGCTCGTTACATTATCCTCAGTAAGCTTCTTTTCCCCGAACCAGAAGTCGTTTTTAAAATGTTTTTTGCTGAACTTCCTGACTTACTACAGCATTTGCTACATACTCTCATACTACTGACTAACGGCTATGTCTTAGCTTTGGCGGTAGCCATACCCCTTGGGCTTATTATTGGAACCAACAAGCGGCTGTTAAATGTAGCCGATCCCTATATGCGTGTTTTGGGACCCATACCTCCCATTGTTTATATCCCATATGCTATTTCTCTTTTACCGACCTTTCAACTAGCCTCTATTGCAGTTATATTTTTAGGCGCCTTTTGGCCAGTGTTTGGCAATACCATCCATGGTGTTTTAAATATACCCCGCAACTTAATAGATGCTTCCAAGGTGCTGAATCTACGTGGCACCACTCTGTTTTTTAAAGTAATACTACCGGGAGCCATGCCTTCTATTTGTCTGGGGGCTAACTTATCTCTTTTATTTTCCTTTCTGATGTTAGTCGCAGCGGAGCTTATTGGTTCTAGCGTTGGCGTAGGCTGGTACATAAGACATTTTGGTGCCTTTGGAGATTATCCTCGAGTCATTTCAGGGCTAATTTTCTTTGGTCTTATTGTAACTATAATCACTTGGGGGACAGGGCGCATTGAACGCCATCTTTTAAAGTGGACAGACACAGTGAAGTAGGAAAGGGAGTATAATGAACATAAAGAAAAAAGACAATGGCAGAGCTGTTAGTATTATTTTAGGGATAGTTTCACTGGTAGCTGTTATTATTATCGTCTATCTAAGTTTACCAAAGTCTATAGCTACAACCCCAGATTTCAAAATCGGCTACACAGGTAGTCCGTTGTTGTCCTCTTTGTATTTGGCGCAGAGTAAGCCAGAGTGGAAGAAAAACTACAAGCTAGTACGTTTCGATTCCTCTGCCGATTTAGGATATGCCCTAATCTCTGGTAAGTTAGATGCAGGCTTTATTGAGCCTTCCAAGGCCTTGCTAATTAAGCAGATTCGCGAGTTTAACAACATCGAAGTGTTGGGTAAGGTCACCTATACTTATGGCGCCGTTCTCATTGTTAAAAAGGGGCTTACATTAAAAATTCAGGAACTGGCAGGACACACCGTGGCCATTTCCGAAACCAGCTGCAAACTTTATCATGCTTTAAAGAAGGACCTTGAGTTATTTGGAGTAGATGTTAGTAAGGTCAAGTTTGTAGTCATTCCTTTTGACGCCATGATCCCTGCCATTGAGGCGGGAAAAGTAGATGCTGCTATAACTAAAAGCGCTTATGGAATATTTGCCAAGAGACTGGGGTTAAGCATTCCCTATTTGCAGTGGGATGTTACGGCTGGCGATGCCTGCTGCCCAGCAGTTACCGCTAAGACTGAATTTTTGCTGATTTCCTCTAAAAAGTCATTGGATCAAACCAAGAACTTATCCGATTTACTGCTCTCCACCCAAAAAGAGAGTGACTCCCAATTGCGACAAGCTACAGCCCTAAAAACAGGTATTCCTTTACCCATTTTAGAATCCCTTCCGTTGGCACAGTATTCCTTGGCAGATTCGGCGTTACTGAAGCTGTTTGTATCAGTGGCCGAGGATGAGGCGAAAGAAGCTCAGCAGAAGAAGTGAAAAAGGGACTACTTGCATCCAGTATTATAGCTAGTCTAGACTTTTTACGCTTTGCTTTTGGAAGTCTACTGACTAAAGAGTTTTTGAAACTGGCACTTCCTTTAATGTTGCTGTGGGAGATAGCGGGAAGAGTAGGCTGGGTCTCACGTAATTTAATACCAACTTTTAGCGATGTAGTACTCGCTTTTCTTAATCTACTCTTACACAAACATTTGTTGATATATGTGGCCGATAGCCTACTGACCTTCTTCTTAGGAATCTTCTTAGCCGTTATCTTGGCCGTTCCTTTAGGGATTGTGGTGGGCTGGAACGTGTATCTTCGTAAGCACATTTTGCCCTTCTTCCAATTACTCGCCCCAATTCCCCCCTTAGCTTGGGCACCACTTACCATTATTTTTTTTGGCATCGGGCTACCCATGAAGGTCTTTCTCATATTTTTAGGTGCATTTTTCCCTATATTTCTTAACACCTACCAAGCGGTGAAAGACACCGATCCACGTTATCTGGCCTCTGCCAGAGTTTTTGGAGCCAGCGAGTGGACATTGCTGGTACATGTCTATTTTTGGCAAGCACTGGGTGCCATATTAATGAGTGTTAAAACGGGAATAGCCCTAGGCCTTGTCATGCTCACGGCAGCTGAAATGTACGGTGGTCGAAGTGGCATAGGGTTTTTACTAATGCAGGCTAAGGAGTTTTTTCAAATTCCGGTGATGGTTGTCTGTATGTTGTTACTGGGCGGCATCGGTTGGTTTCTGATCGAGTTACTTAAGTACCTAGAGCTAAAGCTATCGGTTTGGAAAGAGGTGAGGGGATGATTGACGTCTTAAAATTAGGCAAGACTTTTCCCCTACAAGCCTCTCAAGGTCAGGCTCAAAGCGTAACGGCTTTGCACGACATTAATCTGCAAATTATTAAGGGAAGTATTGTTTCGTTACTGGGGCCCACAGGCTGCGGAAAGTCTACGCTCCTAGAGATATTAGCTGGACTACAAAGCCCCACGACTGGTGAAGTACGCTTGGAGGGATTACCTTTTGCTACGCCTATTCCCACAGATAAGAAACTCTTAAAGGCCTATCAGAGGCAACATCGTTTTCTTTCTCCTCAGGCCAACCGTTTGTTTCACAATCGCCCCCGTCACGATATTGCCATGGTGTTTCAGGACTATGCCGTTTTTCCGTGGAAGAACGTTTTAGACAACGTCACGTTTACCCTATCCATTGTCGGTGTACCTAAACAGCAGAGCCAAGAAATTGCTTTGGGTTATTTAGACAAGGTGGGGTTGCTGTCGTCGAAAACCAAATATCCTTCCCAGCTTTCAGGCGGCATGAAACAGCGCTTAGCCATTGCTAGGGCGTTGTGCGTGCAGCCCAAAATCATGCTTCTCGACGAACCCTTTGCTTCCGTCGATGAGCTTACTCGCCAGCAACTGCAAGAACTGCTCCTTCATATAGCGTCTGCCACAAAGGTGACGATTGTTCTCGTCACCCACGATGTAGCGGAGGCGGTGTATTTATCTGACAAAATATTTTTGTTTACCCCCACGCCCGGTACCATCTATAAGACCATCGAGGTAAATAGCCCGCGTCCACGCCGCCGTAGCGATGCAGAGCTTGTAGCCCTTCAGAACCAAATTTCAACATCTTTTCGTTGACGAAGCCAGCTGGCTATGATAATCTTATTGTAAGTATACTTAGTCTATCAAAACAGTATACAATATAAATAGGAAAGGAAAAGAGCCATGTCATCCTATAAAAATAATATTCTCGAAGCCATTGGAAACACGCCACTTGTAAAATTACAAAGAATATCCAAAGGTTTGAAAGCTACCATTTTTGCCAAGGTAGAATATTTAAACCCTGGCGGCAGTATTAAAGATCGTGTGGCCATAAAGATGGTGGAGCAGGCCGAAAAAGAGGGCTTACTAAAGCCGGGAGGAACCATCATCGAAGCTACCGCTGGCAATACAGGGGTAGGTTTGGCGTTAGTAGCGGCCATCAAGGGTTAC
The DNA here is from genome assembly GCA_903902445.1 of uncultured Candidatus Marinamargulisbacteria bacterium. Lineage (GTDB taxonomy): Bacteria > Margulisbacteria > Riflemargulisbacteria > GWF2-35-9 > GWF2-35-9 > CAIUUT01. The sequence goes on along the minus strand of CAIUUT010000114.1, from coordinate 11,257 downwards.
CGTTGTATATTTGTTATGCCCGATAAAATGAGTGAAGATAAAATAAGTTTACTGCGTGCATACGGAGCAGAAGTTGTTATTACGGCGACGTCAGTTCCTCCAGATTCTCCTGAAAGCTATAACGGTGTAGCCGAGCGCTTGGCCAGGGAAATTCCGGGAGCCTATCGTCCGAACCAGTTTGCCAACCCCTACAACCCACTAGCGCATTACTTGTCGACTGGCCCCGAGATTTGGGAACAGTCAGACGGACAAGTCGATGTTTTAGTGGCAGGCATGGGCACGGCTGGAACGATTTCAGGAACGGGAAAGTTTCTCAAGGAAAAGAAATCCGCTGTAGTGGTGGTGGGGGCTGACCCCGAAGGGTCTATTCTCTCTGGCGATTCCCCCAAGTCCTACAAAGTAGAAGGCATTGGTGAAGATTTTATTCCTAAAACCCTTAACCGTCAGGTCATCGATGAGATGGTTCGAGTCAGCGATAAAGAATCGTTTAATGCGGCACGCCGCTTAGCCAAAGAAGAAGGAATTCTGGCAGGTGGGTCAGCGGGTACAGCCTTAGCAGCAGCCCTAAAATATGCCCAAAGACTGGAGAGTCATAAAAACATCGTCGTCATTCTCCCCGATACAGGGCGAAACTATATTACCAAGATTTTTTCTGACCGTTGGATGCAAGAAAATGGCTTTTGGGAAGATGAGCCAACCGCTAGAGCCACTGTCAGTGACGTGTTGGGGAGTAAAACAGACTGGAAGACCATTATAACTCTTGAACCCAGCGACAATCTAGGCAAGGCCTTAGAGCTTATGCATGACTTTAATATTTCGCAAATTCCCGTGATTGAGAAAAATAAATCGGTAGGCAGTTTGCAGGAGTCTACACTCTTAAAGCTGGTTTATGACGGGGTAGATATTAATAACCAAAAAGTAAGTGCGGTTATGGGAAAACCCTTGGCTATATTAGACGCCCAAACCGAGGTTTCCGAAGCCTATCGCGTGCTACTCTCTGGAAATAATGCGGTCATCATTTCCTTTGAGGGTGTTCCTCGATCCATACTTACCAGTATCGACTTAATCGATTTTTATTCGAGGAGGAAAAAATGAGACTCAATACCAAGCTAATCCATGCAGGACAAGCGCCAGACAAGCAAAATGGTGGTGTGAACGTAGCTATTTCCACCAGTTCCACCTTTAAGCAAGATGGAGTAGGTGGCTTTCGTGATGGGTACGAATATTCTCGAGGTGGAAACCCCAGCCGCAATTCGCTGGAAGAAACCTTGGCGGCTATTGAAAACGGCAAGTATGCTCGAGCGTTTGCCTCAGGCTTAGCCGCAAGTTCCGCAATCATCAGCACCCTAAACCCAGGTGATGAAATTATCGCAACTGCCGATATTTATGGTGGAACGTATCGACTTTTTACTAAGATTTTCCCCAAGTACAATATTAAAGTAAAATTACTCGAAACCCATTCGGCACTGGAAATTACCGCTGCCATTACTAAAGATACTAAGTTAATCTGGATAGAGTCACCCACCAATCCACTATTAAACATCATCGATATTGCTCAGGTGGCGGCCAATAAGCCTGCGGGTGTGCTGCTAGCGGTGGATAACACCTTCGCTAGTCCTTATTTTCAGACACCTTTAGACTTAGGCGCTGATATTGTGGTGCACAGTACGACCAAGTATATTGGTGGACACAGTGATATTATTGGCGGTGCGGTTATAACCAATAATGCCGCCTTGGCCGATGCGATCTATTTTCAGCAATATGCCAATGGTGGAGTTCCATCGCCCTTCGACTGCTATCTGGCGCAGCGTGGTTTAAAAACGCTGGCGGTGCGCATGGAACGACATCAGTCCAACGCTATTGCGGTGGCTAATTATTTGCAAACTCATTCGCAAGTAGAAAAGGTCTTTTTTGTAGGCTTTCCCGACCATCCGGGACATGCTGTTGCCAAAAAGCAAATGCGAGGCTTTCCAGGTATGGTTTCCTTTTTAATAAAGGGTGGCCGACCCGCTGCCGACAAATTTTTCGACAAAGTGCGAGTGTTTACTTTTGCAGAGAGTTTAGGCGCCGTAGAGTCGCTAACGTGCTATCCCTACTTAATGACTCATGGTGGAATTCCTGAAGAGGTTAAAGATAGAATAGGCATTGCTCAAAATCTTATCCGACTTTCAGTAGGTATCGAGGATATTGCCGACCTCTTAGAAGACCTGCAGCAGGCACTCGGCTAATTATGGCCATTAAGGTAGCTTTTGCTTCTAGCGATGGAACCAGTGTCGATGCGCACTTCGGCAGAGCCGAGAACTTCTTTGTCTACGCGGTGTTGCCAGACAGTTACGAATATCTTGAAAAACGTAGCTGTGAGCCGCAAGAGCCCAGCGAGTTTAGTTTAAAGCCTCGTGCTTTGGCTTTGCAGGATTGTACGCTGATTATTGCTCAGAAGTTTGGCCGTCATGCTTGGGCCGTTTTTGACCCAGCACTCGTTGAGCTTCTCGAGCTAGAAGGCAACATCCTACACATGCTGCCCCAACTACAAAAGCTAGTGCGTTTGCGCAGAAAGTACCATAGTTAGTAGCGGGATAGAGTAGCAAAGGCTGCAATTCATTCTGTGCAGTCAGAAGAATCAGGCCACCTTCTAGATTGGTGCATAACCGCCAAAATTTCTATAGTACCTTCTCTAACTCGATAGGGAATAGTAAAGGGTAATTTCAATAAGACAAGTTCTCTAGTCCCGGCCACTATGCCAATACGTCCAATACTGGGATTGTCCTTTAAATAATCAATTGCATCCTGTATTTGTAGGATTGTATTTACGGCCTGATTTACATTATCTTGATAAACATACTTAAATACATTTTCTAAATCATTTAAAGCATCGGGTAGATATTTAATGTTCAAGTCTTTCTTCCCAAATCTTTCTTACACTTTGAGCCTCTACCCATTTAGTCTCTGGATCATTGGCTTTACTTATCGCCTTATTAATTTTGTTAACTTGCCATTCGTTAACCTCTAAATAGTTGTTGATGGCATTGTCTATTAAATAGGACTTGCTGCGTTCCATCGAATTGGCTAAGTCTGTTAAGCGCTTATATTTGTCTTCATCGATACGCACTGTAATACTCTGATTTTTAATCTTCATCGCCTCCCTTAATTGCTATTGTACCACTATGTAAGACAATGTAAATATATTGCTTACGAAATAGCCTTACTTCTTATACGAATTTCCGACAGACCAGCAATTTGCAAAGCCCTCTCCCAGTTTCCAGTATTTACGTTGATGCATGTCAAAAAGCAGAGGCTTAACGGCTGCCAAATCGATTTTTCCGTTTAATAGTACCTTTTCTTCGCAATAGGTATTTAGGGGCTGAACTAAAAACACATCATGATTGGGCATATCCAGAATATTAATAACCTTGCATTCCATACAAACGGGAGCATTTTTAATCATGGGTGCCCCTTTTAACTCTCCGTAAAAGCTTTCAAATACCTTAGACTTATCTACTCTAGATCCAGAGACCAAACCTATGTAATCGGCTTCCACCACCATGTCTTCTGAGGGAAAATTGATGCTTAAGGTCATATTTAGCTTAATGGCCTTATTGGAGTGATGACTTTTCCCCATGCTTATAGATATAGTCCGCATATCAATGACGCCGACATGGGCGATATTTATGTAGTTAATAACGCCTTCAAGCTCGCTACCCACAAGGACCACAGCTGTAGGGTAGAGTGCGTTTACCGCTCCAATATTTTTTTTCATAATTGATACTCCTTTGCGTTGCTGAATTTGAGAGTCTATACTACCATAATTAGTCACCTATAGTTATACATATAACATTATCTGTTACCTTTCTCGTCCTATTTCCATACAGCTTTTAGAAACGTAATTATGTAATAATATACTTATTAAAATTAGGTACGTCCGTAACAGAAATCACTAACATAGGCGGGTGTAACGAGTAACAGTGCCATTAAGGAGTAATTTCGAAAAATATTGCTAATAAGCAATGTTTAGTAATTCTAAATTGTGGTATAATTACAATGTAATTACTATTAGGAGGAAAATATGCATACTCATTTAATAACAATAGGAAACTCAAAAGGACTTCGTTTTTCTAGAACGTTACTTGAGCAGTGTGGCATAACAGAAGATGTTGAAATTGATGTAAAAAATAATGAAATTACAATTAAAGCTAGTTCAAGAAAACCTAGAGATGGGTGGGAAAATATGTTTAAAGAAGCTTACTCAAAAGGAAAACCAGAAATGTTAATTCCTGAAAGTATTGGCTTAGATTGGGATGGTTTAGAAGAATGATCGAACAATATGATGTAGTACTCGTCTGTCTTGATCCTACCGTTGGTAAAGAAATAAAAATAACGAGACCTTGTGTAGTATTAACCCCCAAAGAAATGAATAATTACGCATATACTATTATCGTTGCGCCGATGACAACAAAAGAACATTTAGACATTCCTACTAGAATTAGTACAGTATTTATGAGAAAAGAGAGCTGGATTGCCTTAGATCAGATTAGAACTATTGATAAACAAAGAATCATAAAAAAAATAGGTAAAATAAATAAAAACTGTTTCAGTAAAATTAAGAATATTTTATCTGAAATGTTTATTGAATAATAAGTAACCTATCGGGGCCATAAAGATGGCCAGAAATAGAAACGTAGCTGGGACTGGAAAACTTGCTTCGGGAATTACCTAAAGAGGTGTTTTGCAACCGTCCTATTTAGGCAATTCCCTAGCTTTAATTAAATTTTCTTAAAACGTAGCCGTAGATATCTTCCAATAGCTTTAAGCCGCCTCGATAGCCCACATAAGAACTGTCGAGAATTAGGCGTTCTTTAATTGGCACGCTGACCGCCAGAAAATTGCCCGACAACTTTTCGGCCAATTTCTTCTCAAAGATGCTCCCAATCAGTAGCGGAGCTCCAAAATAGTCATTTTTCTTAATATCTTCATCTATCAAGTACCCATCGGTAGAGAAAAAGACTTGCGCTTCGATGCCATACTGAAACTCTTTGAAATATTGGCTTACGGCCTCCCGATACTGTTCAGGGGTAGCGTCGGTAATATATTGTTTGGCAGGAACCAGCCCAAAGTCGTTAACGAGAAACTTAGAAATAGAAAGAGCATCAGCCGCATTTGTGACCGTAGAAAAACGTCGAGACATTGAGCGGTTTTCTAAGAATATATCGGAGTTTCTCTCGATGTAGTAATAATATTCTTTTTCCTTTTTGTCGGTTACAGAAGCAATTAACTTTTCATCAACACCCGCATATTTACCCACAGCACGCAAAAATTTACTGCTTTCAAACGCCCCAATGGGAATCGTTGGTAAATGTAAATAGGGCGTGCCAAAAGTGGTTTCTAACAGTTTCACGGTGTCCAGTCCCAGCCAAGGTGAAACCAATAGGTTAAAGTCTGCTTGGGGAACTTTATCAATATTGTCGATGCCACGATACTCGCCGAAGATGGTATTGGGCGTAAGGCCTAGGGATTCAACCAGTGCTTCCAGTTCGCGAATATTTCCCACCCAGAAGGGGTCGTAAGAGGGGATAGGTCCCCAGATATTAACCAGTCCCTTTATTTTCTTCTTCGCAGGTTTTTTGCTAAGATATTGCTCGATGATGGCGTTGACGACCCACTGATGTCCTTCCAGATTGTTGCCTTTAAAGCCCGCGGTCTCCACGTACACAACAGGCTTTTCGCTGTCGGAGAATTCACCCACCACATGGGCGATGTCGTCACCGACAATTTCAGTCGTACAGCCAGAAAGAACAACATAGATATCGCCGTCTACAACCTTTAGGGCATTTTCGATGGTCTCTTTTAAGCGATCTTCTCCACCAAATATGGTTTCCTTTTCCGTAATATTGGTACTAGGGTAAATTTGGGGAGAAATATAGCCAGAGTCGCCGTTGTTTCCAGCTATTCCTTGGGCCAATTTTTGCGCACATCCTGGTCCTGCATGCAAAATAGGTACTCCGCGGTGTATTCCCTGAACGGTTTGCATGGCTCCCAGCGCACATACATATCTTGGTTGGTCTAATATTTTAGGCATTATTCACTTCCTCTTTCTTTAAAAAATAGTCGCTATTTTGTTTGAACCACCAGTCGGTGTAAGGTAGCTTCACACGTTTGGCCAAATTTTCCGTAAAGCTGCGATTGGTTACGCTGTCCAAAATGGCGTTGGCAAAGTTATACAAACCTTTGTAGCCGAAGACGGCATACTCATCGTACAAGCAGATGGCGGGTATCCCAAGCTTCATAGCCCAAACAGCCGATCCTGTATGTCGGGCGAAAAATATATCGGGTTTCACGGTGTTTAGGATGTTAAGTAATTCGTTGTTTTGTAGATCACTTACCGACATTTTGTAGTTGTTGGGAGAGTTTTCCACCAGATATTGAAACGCGTTTGGAGCTTTACTATCATCATATTGCTTATCAAAATGCCAAGCGGCGGAATACTCGATCTCGATACCCAGTTCTTGCAAGGCTCTCGTAGTATTAAAGTTAAAAGCTGGCCCCATGCCAATTACAGCCTTCAGACCAGTTAGTTTCTTTTTGGCTTCCAGAATTTTAGGTAGATATTTTTCTTTTTCCTCTGCCAAGTATTCGGCAACTTCTTTCTCTTTATGCAGCACTTTCCCTAGTTCACCCAACCAGCTTTCAATCCCTGCCATTCCGTGAGGTTGCAACGAACGAATGTAGGGAACACCGTACGCTTCTTCTAGCCCGCTGCCCAGGTAAGTTCCTAAGGTGCCGCAGGTACTCATTGTTGCTACAGATTCGGACAGCTTTGAAAGTTGCTCTACCGTAGTGTTGGTGATAATAAACAAGGGCTCCACGCCAAAACGACTGAATATTTCGGTAATTTCTTTGCGGGCGCCGCCGAAGAAATTGATCACGTTAACGATGTTGGTTTTCTTTTGCGGTGGTTTAACAATATGGTTAATTATGGCATGGAAGGCGGCATCAAACCCCGAGGCCCAAATCTTGGTTCTGAAACCTTCACAATGGATGGGCGCAATGGGAATGCCGAGCTCTTCGTGCAGCTCTCTAGCGATGCTTTCCAGATCTTCCCCGATAACACCACTGACACAGGAAGCCCCAATGAAAACGGCTTTCGGCTGATAACGCTTGTGGATTTCTATAATAACTTTGCGTAAATTTTCGGTAGCGCCAAAGACGGTGTCGGCCTCGTTCATGTCTGTGCAGACGTACGCCGACTTGGAATTGTCCAAATTTATAGTAGCGGCCAACTGGTCGGTGGCATTACTCACGGTCATAGCGGTTACGGCACAGCCCGAGGGGGAATGCTGTACAATAACTGCGTCCACAATAAAGGAAGTTAGTCCCAAGGCACAGGCGGCATTACATAAACTAGCCTGACTGAAGCAACGCTCCTTGTTTTGCGGACCTCCACAACCACTTTGGGTATGCAAATCCCTTAAGGTGCCGTTATAGCCAGTAATAGACCCGAGACGCGATTCTCTGTTTTCACTTTGATGACTTTTTAAATTAACTACCATAATTTTGCTCCTCTTTCTTTAGTTACAACCTTGTTGCCCACCAGAACAATCGGGCCCACAGCCTGCTTTCTTGTCTACGAGTTTGTCTACATTTCCTTTTCCAAAAACGGCAGTTACCGCTTGTTCTATATTTACGGGCATAAATAAGGAGGTTATGCCGTAGGTGTTAAAGACTCTCTGCGGTGTACCACCAGCGCCTACACTAATGACGGCACTACAATCGGCCAATAACTCAGCCGTTTTTTGCCAACGTCCTGCCAGATTTGGGTCAGGTGCGTTCCTAATTTCGCTAAGTTGTGGTCCTTGTGGCGTAGATTTATATATTAAAAACTGTGAGGCTTCACCGAGGTGCAAATCCACCTTAAAGCCGCTTAAACTAGCAATAGCTAAGTAGGGTTTATCGTTACTCACTTTGCTCTCTTTTTGGGAAAAACTCTCCAGTAGCTCAAAATCACCTTTACAAGATTTTTCGCCCAGTAGTCCCACGGCATCGGCTCTACATCTTTGGCAGTGCGTCATTTGTGACAAATACTTTTCTGCCTCTTTACGAATACTGCCGATTTTTTCCTTAGTGGGTTCGAGTAAATTTTCAAAAGTGGTATTGGCGGTAGGAATAAGCGCAATAGCATTTAGTAAGTTTGCTCCCAGTTTAGAAACGGCCTTGGCTATTTCTACAATATGATCTTCATTGATGGTAGGAATTACAACGGTATTCACTTTTACAAAAATACCTTTAGCCTTTAGCTGTGCTATTGCTTCAAACTGATTAGCGTGAATGATTTTCGCAGCTTCTATGCCTTTGATTATTTTGCCTTGGTAGTTGATCCAAGAATATATTTTGGAAATGATATTTGGATCAATGCCATTCACGGTTACCGTTACGCTGCCTACCTTTAATTGCGACAATTCTTCGATATAAGGAAGTATGTTCAATCCATTAGTTGAAATGCACAGAAATAGGTCTGGATATTTATTACGGATTAGCCTTAAGGTAGCCAGAGTTTCCTCGGGATTAGCAAAAGGGTCACCGGGACCTGCAATACCAGCTACGGTGATGTTAGGCCTTTTTTCCAAAATATTATCCAAGTAGAGTAGGGCATCCTCTGGTTTTAAGACAGCGCTCGTCACCCCCGGTCTACTTTCGTTCACGCAGTCAAAATTACGGCTGCAAAAATTGCACTGCACATTGCACTTGGGTGCTACAGGCAAATGCACGCGACCATAAATATGTTTAACGGCTGGATTTAAGCAAGGATGTTTTATCTCATGGGCTTGCATAGTCGTCCTATATCCCAGCGGCTTCGGAACGAATCTCACCTGTTTCCAGTGCCAGAAGATTGTCTCCCCATTTGGCCGCCCAATCTCTGAGTTCTTTGACGTCTAAAGGTTTGGGCGTTTTTGACTGCGTATGTGCGGCAATCTTTTCTGCTAAACGCTTATAGACTTGAGCTTGTGCGGAGTTCGGTGCAGCTTCTAAGGTTGTTTTGCCTTGCAACTCACTTTGGGTAACTGTAACGGAACGAGGAATGTATTCAATAACCTGCGTTTGCGTTTGTGCCACAAAGTCATCAATAATATCTTTGGCGTAGGGCGCATTGATCGAGTTAGCTATCACGCCACCAAGCAGGGCTCCACCTGAGTTGGAGTACTTTTGTATGCCTTTAAACAAATTATTGGCGGCATATACAGCCATAAAGTCGGCCGAGGAGACCGTAAAAACATGCTCGGCAATCCCTTCGCGAATAGGCATAGCAAAGCCGCCACAAACCACGTCTCCCAATACGTCGTATATAACGTAATCTAGGTCCAGTTCTTCAAAAATTCTACCTTTTTTCAGTAGCTCTACGGCGGTAATAATTCCTCTACCAGCACAACCAACACCAGGTGCAGGGCCTCCAGCTTCTACGCAGTAAACTCCGTTAAAACCTGTGTAAATAACTTCATGGGGTTTAACGATGGTAGATTCTCTTAAGGAATCCAAGACTGTGGGGATGTAGGTTCCGCCACGTAAGGTATTGGTCGAATCACTTTTGGGGTCGCAGCCAAACTGCATGACCTTGTAACCCGCTAAAGACAAGGCTGCTGTCAAGTTGGAGGTTGTCGTAGACTTCCCGATTCCGCCTTTTCCGTATATTGCTATTTGTTTTACTTTCTTCTCTGCCATTATATTTGCTCCTCAATAGAATTAATTTAACAGTTATTTGCTGGCCACTGTTTTAAAGGCTTGCTCTAGATCCCAAATAAGGTCCTCGACATCTTCAATACCCACTGACAGGCGAATTTGCTCTGGTTTCACGCCTGCTTTGCGTTGTTCTTCTTCATTAAGTTGTCCATGAGTTACTGTAGCAGGATGTACTACCAGCGACTTAGCATCGGCTACATTGGCCAGAAAGGAGAATATCTTAAGACTTTCAATAAAGGTTCTGGCCGCTTGGTACCCACCCTTGATGTCGAAAGTAAAAATAGCACCAGCCCCTTTGGGTAGATATTTTTGGGCTAACTTGTGATATTTATTGGTTTTTAATCCAGGATAATTTACAAATTCTACTTGTGGATGGCTCTCTAAAAATTGGGCAATCTTTAGGGCGTTGGACACGTGTTTATCCACACGCAGGGACAAGGTTTCTAACCCTTGCAAGAAAAGAAAAGCATTTTGTGGGCTAAGGCAAGCGCCAGTGTCTCGCAGGAGTTGTAGACGTGCTTTAATAATGAAGGCAATATTAGTCACCCCACCATAATTGCCAAATTTTTCCCAATGACTGAACCCGTAGGAACGGTCTATTTCGGTAAAACCAGGAAACTTACCACTCTTCGACCAGTCAAAGTTGCCACCGTCAACTATTAGTCCGCCAATTGAGGTTCCGTGTCCCCCAATATATTTGGTAGCGGAATGCACAATAATATTGGCTCCGTGTTCGAAAGGTCTTATGAGGTAAGGCGTACCAAACGTATTGTCGATGATTAACGGGATTCCGTTTTCATGGGCAATGTCGGCAACTTTCTTAATGTCGATAATGTTGGTTCCAGGATTGCCAATTGTTTCAATAAATATAGCTTTGGTTTTTGGCGTAATGGCTTTTCTAAAGTTTTCAGGATCTTCTGGGTCAACAAAAACGGTGTTGATGCCATATTTTGGGAGCGTTATGGAAAACAGGTTGTAGGTGCCACCATAGAGAGTATCCGCAGCTACAATCTCATCTCCTGCGTAGGTGATGTTCAGAATAGCGTAGGTGGTAGCGGCAGAACCCGAGGCTACGGCGAGTGCGCCAGAGCCACCTTCCAAAGCCGCAATACGTTGCTCGAGCACGTCATTGGTAGGGTTAACTACACGGGTGTAGGTGTTGCCAAACTCGGCCACGGTACTCAGGGCAATGGCTTGGTCAAAATCTTTATATACAAAAGAAGTGGTTTGGTAAATGGGTACGGCTCTAGCTCCTGTAGTAGGGTCTGGCTTCTGCCCAGCGTGCACTTGTAAGGTATCAAACTTTAATTTTCGTTCACTCATAATATATTTCCTCCTTAAATTTTTTGCTCATGAATACTAACTCTATAAACTTAGTATAGAATATAATCGTCAAAGCGCATTCTGTCAATCACAAATTTCTTAAAAATAAGCCCCTGTCAACCCAAAGTAGAAATGTCACCTTTTGTGCAAAGTAGAAATGTCACTTTTTGATAAATTAAGCAATTTGTTTTTTCAATAACATAAGTTG
>CAIUUT010000113.1 GCA_903902445.1 uncultured Candidatus Marinamargulisbacteria bacterium | reverse complement strand
TCTACTTTGCACAAAAGGTGACATTTCTACTTTGGGTTGACAGGGATAATTTAGTGATTTCTTAGAATATCTGAAATTAACATATCTTGCTTGTCAGTCATAGTGTGTTCTCCTCGATAATTATTGGTTCTTGGAAAACTGTTCCTTCTACAATCTTAAAGGCTTTTATATCATAGGGGCTAGCGCTTAGTGAAATAATAATGTAGATAATACTCGAATCATAGGCTAAGCGAATATCCTCCTGTGAAGGTCTGGCGGGTGAGGCAGGGTGCGAGTGATAAACAGCAAGTAGCGAGTATCCTTCTTGCCGGGCTTTTTTTATTACGCTAAATTGCTCTTTCGGGTCGAGGGTGAAGTGATCTTCGCTGTGGTCCACATTGGTCATGGGATAAACTTCGAACACTTCGTCTTCTTTCCCTGCCAAATAGCCACAAGCTTCGTAAGGAGACTCTTTGAGTGCTTGAGCCGTGATGCTTTCTACGTGTTGGGGCGTTAATCGAATCACTTATTGTTCCTTGGTTTCAAGTCGCAAACCGCTTGCTGCTCATCCGTTAAGGTAACAATAGTGGGATGGTCTCCACACACTGCACAGTTGGGGTTTTTCTTAATCTTCACGGTGCGAAAATTCATGGCTGCGGCATCAAAAATCAACAGTCTATTGGTTAATAAGGTTCCCGTGCCTGTAATATACTTTAGCACTTCGGCGGCCTGAATAGTGCCCAGCATACCTGCAATAGCGCCCAGTACTCCCGCTTGCGAGCAGGTGGGTACGGCATCTTTGGGTGGTGGAGCTTGAAAGACACAGCGGTAACAGGCGTGTCCAGCCGTATGGGTCATGGTTTGCCCGTCAAAACGTAGAATTCCACCATGAGAAAAGGGCTTCTTTCCAATAACACAAGCATCGTTAATCAGAAACTTTGCTGCAAAATTATCGGTACCGTCGACAATAAAATCATAATCTTTAATGAGGTCAAGAATATTAGAGGCCATCGCCAACTCTTGATAGGTATTCACCTTTACGTCAGGGTTGATGGCGCGCATTTTTTCCGCTGCGGACAACACTTTGGGTTTACCTAAATCGGGGGTAAAATGAATCACTTGGCGTTGCAGATTGGAAAGGTCAACTACGTCGCCATCCACGATGCCGATGGTGCCAACCCCGGCTGCGGCTAGATATAAGGCTACAGGAGCTCCCAAGCCACCTGCTCCAATAACCAGAACCTTAGACTCTAGCAGTTTTTCCTGCCCCCCAATGCCAATATCCTTTAAAATGATATGTCGACTATAGCGTTCAATCTGCTCATCAGTAAAATCAATAGACATAAATTAACCTCTTTCTCGACTATTTGTTAAGCCCTAACGATATCTAATATTAGTTTCGATTTTATAAAAAATCAATCTCTCAAAACGACGTTCCAACGCTAATAATTAAAGGCTTGCGTTAAATCTGCCAGTAAATCTTCAATATCTTCAATCCCTACCGACAAACGTATGAGCCCCTCTGACACGCCCATCTCTATCTTTTGTTGCGCACTATATTCAATAAATATAGTCGATGCGGGATGAACGGCTAGCGAGGTATTGTCGCCAAGGTTTGTAGCGCGCTTGAATATTTGCAAGTTATTAAGAAACTTAAAGCTGGTAGCTTTGTCCTGAAGCTCGAAAGATAATACGCTGCCAAAGAGCCCCTTAAACTGTTTGCGGGCAATCTCATGATAGGGCGAAGAGACTAGCCCAGGATAGTTAACCTTGCGCACCAACGGATGCTTTTCCAGAAAAGAGGCAATTTGTTGGGTGTTTTGACAACTTTGTTTTACTCGTAAAGAGAGGGTTTCTAGACCTAAACTCTGTAAATAGGCGCTCTGGGGTGCTAGGCAAGCGCCTAAATCTCTAAATACTTCTTTTCTAAGTTTGGCAATAAACGCCCAAGCTTTCAAT
>CAIUUT010000112.1 GCA_903902445.1 uncultured Candidatus Marinamargulisbacteria bacterium | reverse complement strand
TTGGTATGTCTGTGTTTTTTCCAGAATATATCCAGCCTCGTAATGTGCTTTTTGGAATACCTAGCCCTTGCACTATATCGGGGTAAGTTCACATTATTAATAAAAACATTTAAGATAAATTGATCAGAAATATCGTTTTATCAAAACAGAGAAAGATAATATAATGAACACCAAGTGCCCTCGTAGCTCAGCTGGATAGAGCAACGGTTTCCTAAACCGTAGGCCATCAGTTCAATTCTGGTCGAGGGCACCACTTCAAACTCCTATTCAAAGATTTTCCAAGGAGGTAAACCTCCTTCGGCGTCCTCGAGCTTAGCTCGGGACTGAACCTCCTTCATGTCTACGACATGAACCAAAGGGCTTCCTTCCCTTTGAAAACCCTTAATAAACTGCAATCTTTTCCGACAACTGTAATCATTAAATCAACTGCATCCTGTACTTATAACAAAACTACGGTAATTCAAGCCAAGACTGTAGCGCCAAAGCATTTGCGTAGGCGGGCATATATCTTTCATAAGTCATACCCTATAACATTCACAATAAATACTACTTAACTCCAATAAATTATTTGCTATATTTGGCTATTTTTCAGATAATGTATCTATATTTTACGTAACGGAGGAGTTTACTATGGAAAGAGTTTTTAATTTTAGTGCCGGCCCTGCAGCTTTACCTGAAGAAGTAATAAAAATAGCTCAAAAGGAAATGCTAAATTTCAACAATTCAGGCATGTCCGTGATGGAACTTTCACATAGATCCAGCACCTATATGGCGGTTATCGAAGAAGCTGAAGCCAACCTTAAAAAGTTAATGAACATTCCCGATAACTACAGCATACTTTTTATGCAGGGTGGCGCTACAGCTCAATTTTCCGTTGTTCCACTAAACTTAATGGTTAAGAAAAAAGCCCTCTACATTAACACGGGCGTTTGGTCACAAAAAGCCATAAAAGAAGCCAAAAAATATGGCGAAGTAAAAGTAATTGCTTCGTCTGAAGACAAAGCCTTTAGTTACATCCCCAACTTAGATAATCTAAGTATCGATGAAACAGCCGATTACCTGCACATCACCTCCAACAACACTATTGAAGGTACAGTTTTTAAAAAGCTTCCAAAAACCAATCTTCCGATTGTTTCCGACATGTCCTCCTACATTCTCTCCGAAGAAATTAACGTCAGTGACTACGGTGTAATCTACGCTGGAGCCCAAAAAAACATTGGACCAGCAGGTGTTGCTATTGTGATCGTTAGAAACGACTTGCTTGGCAAAGAAATGCCTATTACTCCTGTTCTCTACGGCTATAAAGCCTCTGTTGAAGAAAAGTCCATGCTTAACACACCGCCAACCTTTGCCATATACATTGCGGGCTTAGTCTTTAAATGGTTACTCGAGTTAGGTGGAATAAAAGAAATGGCCAAAATTAACGTAGAAAAAGCTAATCTTCTCTATAATTTCATTGATAGCTCGAAGCTTTTCAAATCACCAGTAAAGGTCGCGGATCGCTCCTTAATGAATGTTCCCTTTTGTTTACCAACTGAAGACTTAGACAAACTATTTATTAAACAAGCCGAAGCAGCTTGCCTAACCAATCTTAAAGGTCACCGCTTGGTAGGCGGCATGAGAGCCAGTATCTACAATGCTATGCCTACTAAAGGAGTGCAAACATTAGTAGATTTTATGGCCAATTTTGAAAAAACAAACAAATAGGAATACGTTATGATTAAACGAATAGGAGTACTTACCAGCGGTGGAGACGCCCCCGGCATGAATGCCACCATTAGAGCCGTTGTGCGAACGGGCATCTACAATAAATGCCAAATGTTTGGCATTCATCGTGGCTACGATGGGCTTATTAGTGATGATATTGAAGAAATGAACCTAAGTTCCGTAGGTGGAATTATCCGAAGTGGCGGAACCATTCTGCGAACAGCACGCTGCAAGCGCTTTTTAGAGTATGATGGACGCAAAGAAGCTTATACCAACTTCAAAAAGCACGAGCTAGACGCCCTTGTGGTCATTGGTGGCGATGGTTCCTTTCATGGCTTGCACGAACTCATTTCTGAGTTTGGTATCATTGGCGTCGGGCTACCCGGTACAATAGATAACGATTTATATGGCACCGAATACACCATTGGGTTTGACACTGCCATGAACACAGCCTTGGAAGCTATTAACAAAATTCGAGACACCGCCACCTCCCATTCACGCATATTCGTCGTAGAAGTTATGGGCCGACATGCTGGATATTTGGCGATATACTCTGCCATCGCTTCAGGAGCTGAAGAAGTTTTTATCCCTGAAGCGGCTGAAAACATACAGGAAGTCTGCGACAGAATTCAAAAAGGGCAAGAAAGAGGGAAGCTGAGCTCTATTATTATTGTTGCGGAAGGCGATGAAATTGGCGGTGGATTTGCCGTTAAGGACATTCTCTCCAAACAACACCCCGAATGGGACATTCGAGTTTCCATTTTAGGACACATTCAAAGAGGGGGTAGTCCCTCCGCTACCGATAGTTTGGTAGCCAGTCGCTTAGGCTATGAATCTGTTTTAGCCATTCTCAATGGTAAAAACGATGTGATGGTAGGCTATCAAGGATTAGACCGACCAGTTTCATATATTCCACTAAAAGAAACTTGGGAGAAGAAGAAAAAAATCCAAGATGATTGGATGCACATGGCTAGAGTACTGGCCATCTAATTACTAAAGGGGACGTATGCACAAGTTAGTTCTACTAAGACATGGGGAGAGTGTCTGGAACGTAGAGAACCGCTTCACCGGCTGGACAGACGTTGAACTTAGTGCCCAAGGAATTAAGGAAGCTACCGTAGCAGGCCAATTACTAAAACAGGAAAAATTTTCTTTCGATATTGCTTATACATCGCTTTTAAAAAGAGCCATTCGCACACTTTGGTTAGTACAAGATGCTATGGACTTAATGTGGCTTCCAGTAATAAAGTCCTGGAAGCTCAACGAGCGCCACTACGGAGCACTGCAAGGTTTAAATAAAGCGCAAACCGCCGAAAAGTACGGCGAGGAGCAAGTGCATATTTGGCGCCGAAGTTTTGCCACGCAACCTCCAACACTTCTGGAAACTGACCCAAGATACCCAGGGCACGATGCTCGCTACCGTGACATACCCAAGAGCGAGTTGCCGCTCACCGAAAGCTTGCAGGACACCATTGCTCGTTTTCTACCCTTTTGGGAAGAAACAATTCGCCCGACTATAAGGTCAGGAAAGAGGGTGCTTATTTCTGCGCATGGCAACAGTTTACGTGCCTTAGTTATGCTACTCGATAATATTTCAGAACATGACATTTCCAGTATCGAAATTCCAACCGGAGTACCACTAATCTACGAATTGGATGACAGTCTGACTCCCTTAAATAAATATTACTTAACCCACAAATAAAGGAAAGGCTTCTATGAAAATAATATCTTGGAATGTAAATGGACTAAGGGCCGTAGAAAAAAAAGGATTTAAGGAATGGTTACTGGCCGAAAATGCGGATATTGTTTGCCTGCAAGAAACCAAAGCCAATGAAGAGCAGCTCTCTGAGAACATTAAGCAAATAAATGGGTACTATTCCTATTTTTCTTCGGCACAAAAGAAAGGCTACAGCGGAGTAGGGATTTACAGCAAAAAGCCACTTCAGAGCATATCGACATGTATCGGAATTGAGCACTTTGACAGTGAAGGCAGGGTACAAATTGCCGAAATTGCCACTAAAGTACTGCTCTACAACGTCTATTTCCCTAATGGTAAAAGTTCTCCCGAAAGATTAGAGTATAAAATGAATTTTTATGAAGCTATCCTAAAAGATATGCTAAATAATATTCAAAAAGGAAAAGAGATAATTTGCTGTGGTGATGTTAACACCGCACACACACCTCTTGATCTTGCCAGACCCAAAGAAAACGAGAAAACATCAGGATTTCTACCTACAGAGCGTGCTTGGATAGATAAACTCCTCAGTTGCGGGTTTGTGGATACACTGCGGGTCTTTAATCAGGAAAAAGGTCAGTACACATGGTGGGACTATAAAACTGGAGCCCGAGAAAGAAACACAGGGTGGCGAATTGATTACTTCTTCACCAGCTCTAATCTTAAAAGCAAGTTAAGTTCAGCCTATATTCTAGCCGAGGTAAAAGGCTCTGATCATTGCCCACTCGGAATTACTCTTGAAATATAATAAATATTGGTGGCTCTAATATTTCACCTATTTTTTCGTAGAATTCTTTAAAAATTTTAACTCTAGAGTTACTATATACTTATGAAATCACTCAATAACTATCCAAAAGTTACCGCAAGTAATGAATTCCTAGATTTAGAAAGTACATTAAAGCATTTCAGCGCAGAGTTTTTCTTTTATAAATATTCAATTAATGGCGAAGTTAGTTTTGTCAGTGACTCTGTTTTTAACGTTTTAGGCTATAGTCCTGAAGAATATAAAACCTATTTTTCTAAGCTTCTAACGGCTAATCCACTCAATAACCAAAGCGAGTCTAAAATAAAGCAAGGACTTCAAGGAATAATTCAAGATTCGTACAATCTAGAAATATTTTCAAAATCAGGGAATTTTTGTTGGCTGGCTCTCTATGAGTCACCAATATATGACGAAAATAATAGCATTATAGGGTTAGAAGGCATTGCGCATAACATTACTAAAGAAAAACAAAATGAGATTGAGCTCAGCCACATCGCGCTTAATTTACAAACCTATTCGAAAATGGCTACTTTGGGGGAAGCTACAACGAATATCGCCCATGAAATAAATCAACCCCTCACTTATATCGACATGGTATTGCAGTTAATTGAGTTTCAATTACTCAATAAAACAGAGATTAAAAACTATGACTTATTATTTGAAAGAATAAAGCTTGGTCGGCACCAAATAGAAAGAATATCGAGTATTATTACCCACTTACGTATGTACGGGAGAAAAGACGATTTACTCAATATCGAAGTGAATATCGCTGACATTATTAATAATTGTATGATGCTGTTTTCAGAAAGGATTAGGCTTAGCAACACTCCTGTAAATATTGAATATTCTTCTGAATTGCCAAAAATTAAAATAAATCCCAATAAAATTGAACAGGTTCTCATTAACTTATTCCAAAATGCACTGGATGCCTGTGAAAGTAAAAAAGAAAAGGGCAGTATTTTTATCTATATTTTTAAGGAAAGTAATTATTTAAGAATCGTTTTTCAAGACACCGGCATCGGTATTCCCAAAGAAATTTTAAATAGAATTTATGAACCCTTTTTTACCACCAAAGAAGTAGGTAAAGGGACAGGGCTTGGTTTATCAATCGTTAATGATATCATTCGTGAG
>CAIUUT010000111.1 GCA_903902445.1 uncultured Candidatus Marinamargulisbacteria bacterium | reverse complement strand
CGATGAAATGGAAAGAAATTCAAAGTACCTACTAAATTCTCTCTACGGCCCAAAACCCAACTAATCACCCTTCACAAATTAAGTATTTGCATTTGCATTTACTCATCACTGATTACTGATTACCATTCACTATTCACTATTCACCATTTATGTGCTAATTTGCGAAACAATTTCTGGATTTTGGCTTTACTCTTCACGCCAGGACGTAGCTCCAAGCCACTATTCATATCGATACCCATAGGATGCTTAGCGCTGCGCAATTTTCCAACATTTTCTGGGTTCAGACCACCAGCTATAAAAGACTTACTCATAAGCTCACCCGGCACCAACCCCCAATTAAAAACCTGCCCGATTCCCCCACTTTTACTAGGATTGTAGGTATCAAAAAGATAATAATCTGCTCGATAGGAAAGCACCTCCTCTGCTTCAATGTTCTTTTTAACACTAAAAACTTTAATTTTCTTAAAGTTTATTTTATTAAATTCCTCTACGGAAATAGTGCTATGGATTTGCAAAAAATCACAGCCGGTGGCTTTGGCAATAGCTTCTATGTGCGAAGGATCCTTTTGAGTAACGACAACTACCGTTTGAATATGAGGAAATTCCTTTTTAATTCTGGAAATAAAGAGGGTTATTTGCTTTAGACCTAAATAACGCATACTCTCTTGGGCGTTAATAAACCCTAAAAAACTAGCCCCCTGACTCACCGCAGCGTTAATATCTTCCCACCGCGTCAAGCCACAAATCTTAACTTTTGGCGTCATGTAGGAGTATCATTTGTTTCCAACATCAATCTAGAATACTGGGCATAAGCTTCCAAATACAAATCAAGGAAAGAGCAAATACTGTTTTTTAGCTTCGAGAACGCTACGCTCTCTACTTTTTCCTTAATAGTCGCTCTCTCTTCCATAATTCTTATTAAATTTAATTTGAGAATACTTAACCGAATGTCTACATTATACAAGGCTCTGCGAATTTGTTGATTTGATAGTAATTTTGTAAGAAAGTTAACCTCATTTAATATTGCCTCAATCTCCAACCTAAATTGTTCGATGTCTTTTCCGAGGCCTTTAATCAATAAACTATTCATAAATAATAAAATGTCATCTTTAATCGATTTAAAAAAATTATTTATTTCCACAACTTTTAACACACAGCTCTCACTTTCAGGCATTTCTTCTTTTATTTTAACTTCTTGCTCACGCAATCGTTCTTCATTTTCCTCTATTAGACCAATAGTTTCTGAAAAGTTGAGGCGTATTTTATCCCTGCCAGATTTAAAGGTATATGTCATTTTTGCCTGAAACATATCGGCCAGCTTCTTTGCTTTTATGTATATAAATTTGGTATCACTTTTAATAGAGTTTAAAATTTCTTCTATGGATTTGATTGAGTTGTCAGCAAAATTATAAATTACCTGTGGGCTCTCTTGTTCCGTTTTATAAGCATCTTCTGAAAAAAATAATCTTAAATTATCTTCTTTACTTGTGGCATCAAATAAATACTCACCACTTTTTCCATTAACCGAAAATATTGAGCTATATTCTAGTTTTTGATTATTATACTTATCTATTATTAAACCCTTTTCCATTTCAATACTGTTCTTTAGTAAAGTGTCATCAGATAAGGCATTTTCTCTTATTTGTTGCATATTCACATTAGCCAAGCGATTAAATCTCTTATCATTTGCCAAATTATCTAGTGAACTAATTAAAGCTTCGCGTACAGAAAAGGACGGGGTATCCTTATTAACAATTATGTTAACACCATTTCTACTGACCGAAAATTCCTTAGAATTTACATTAAACAGAATGGAAATCCCCATTCTCTTACAGCCACTTAGGAATTTAACCAATGAAAGCGTTGTCTCTGGATCTTTTTCAAGATGATCCATTACTGCTCTAATTACACCATGCTCTAAATTAAATTTATTTATTAAATCTACAATAATAGAAGCATCAACATCATGTCTATGGAATTTATGATTATGTTTTAATAATACACTCATAATACATATACTAACACAAAAAGTTTAAATCGTGCAAAAATGCTTCGCCGATTAGGAAAGCATCATACCCTTGCGCGCTCAGCAAACTGATATGCTCCTTGTTTTTTATACCACTTTCCGAAACGCTAATAATATGGCTAGGTATAAGCGCTTTCAGATCAAGTGACAAACTAATATCTGTCTGGAAGGTTCGCAAGTCCCTATTGTTTACACCTATAATTTTAGCCCCTGCTTCAAGCGCTATTTGTATTTCCTGCCGCTCATGCGTTTCCACGAGAACACTTAAACCCAACTTGTGGGCCAGTTCCAGTAGTTGTTTCAATCTTCCTGCTTCTTTAATTACAGACACCATCAGCAATATTGCATCCGCACCAATTTGAGCACTCTCCACAATTTGCGCTTCACTAAATATGAAATCTTTTCGCAGAATAGGCAGACCAGAAGCTTGCTTGGCTCTAACTAAATCCTCAATACTTCCAAAAAAATAGTCCTCTTCAGTAAGCACAGAAATGGCACACGCCCCAATATTTTTATAATGCTGAGCCACAGCTTCAATATCTAAGTCGGGCTTAAGTAATCCTAAAGAGGGCGAACCACGCTTAATTTCGGCAATTATTTGAGGTGAGCCTTTAGTTAGGAATGTTTTTTGTGGTTTTATGTCGATGTCGTTATCTATTGTTGCCGTCAGATTCTTAATACGCAGTTTCTTCTTACTTACTATTTGCTCGAGTATATTTGACAATTATTCATTTCCTCATTTCACGCACTTCTTAATTTATTGCGAATACTTACATCACTCAATAATTAGTTCTTTGTTATCGGCTTTTAGATGATTGCCACATATATTTTGCATCTGGTATTTTATCTAATAGCTAACGGCTAACAACTATTCCAACCCCTCTGCCCCTTTGGGCATCTCCCCTTATCAGGGGAGAATCTAAGTCCCCTTGATGAGGGGGATTTAGGGGGTTCTTGTCTTCTCTCATTACTCATTACTCTTCACTTTTCACCACTCACTATTCACTACTTATTGCTTTCCACTATCAACTCTTCTAATTTTTTCTTAGTTTTACCGCTTTCCAACGCCTCTTTAGCCAGCTGATAACCCTCTTTTATTGTGTCACATATTCCAGCCACCAATAAGGCCGCTGCTGCGTTGATAAGGATGATATCTTTTAATGCGCCACTAACCCTATTTTCCAGAAGAGCCCGAGCGATTCCAGCATTATCTTCGGCGCTTCCGCCCTTAATTTCCTCTAAAGAATACTTTCTTCCCACTATTTCTACAGAATCAATATAGCCTTCCGTTATCTTGCCATCTTTTAAGTGGGCAAAGTAGGTTTTGTCACTCACTGATATTTCATCCAACCCATCTTCACTATGTAACACCAAAGCTTCTTTAGTTCCCAACTCACGTAACGCCTTGGAGACGATTCCCACATATTTGTTGGCAAAAACTCCTATGACCTGTGCCTGAGCTCCAGCGGGATTGGTCAGCGGTCCTAAGATATTAAATATTGTGCGCACACCTAACTCTTTACGAATAGGCGCCACATTTTTCATAGATGTATGCAGTTTCTGCGCAAATAAAAAGGCTATTCCCACTTTTTGCATAACCTGACTACTGCGCTGCGGAGTAAGGTCGATATTTACGCCCAATTTTTCTAAAATATCGGCACTTCCACAAAGGCTGGAGACCGAGCGATTACCATGTTTAGCAACTGTTGCACCACAACTTGCCGCCACCAAAGCCGCTAATGTTGAAACATTAAAAGTATGTTTAGCGTCTCCACCTGTACCACACGTATCGATAACCAATTTATTGTCTGGTGGAATAATTGGAGTTACTTTTTCTCTCATTACATTTACAAAACCAGTAATTTCTTCATAGGTCTCTCCTTTTATAGAAAGAGCCATAAGAAAACCGGACACCTGAATTTGACTAGGGTTCCCGTCCATAATTTGCTGCGCACAATAAATGGCTTCGTCTAAAGTTAAATCATTTTTCGCACATACTTTTTTTATTAGCTCAGAAAATGAATGGGCTGTTTGCACATGCAATAGATCACCCTTTTCCTGTTTTCGACTCAGGAAGTTTTTAATCATTTGCATGCCATTTTCAGTAAGATAAGACTCAGGATGAAACTGCACACCCTCAAGGGAGCACTGCGCACCATATTTTTTGTGTCGCACACCCATTATTTCGCCCTCTTTTGTCCAAGCCGTTATTTCCAATTCCTCTTCAGGAAAGGACTCTTTTTCGATAACCAGCGAATGGTAGCGAGTAGCCATTACAGGCGACGGCAAAGAGCTAAAAATCCCCTTTCCCTCGTGTAAAATAGGGCTACGCTTGCCATGTCTTACGCCCAGTGGATTACGGATAATCTTTCCACCGTAAATCTCACCAATACACTGATGCCCCAAACACACACCCAATATAGGTAGTTTGCCAGCAAAGTGTTTAATCATTTCTATCGATACACCTGCTTCATGCGGCGTTGCAGGCCCAGGGGAAATAACCAAATACTCTGGATTTAGGTCCTGAGCCTCTTGAATCGTAATTTCATCATTTCTTTTTACTAAAACCTCTTGCCCACATTCTTCAAAATATTGTTTGAGAATATAAACAAAGGAATCATAGTTATCGATCAGTAGTAACATTTTATCCTCCACTCGCCAAGGTTATGGCCTTGAGCATGGCTTTAGCCTTGTTCACACTTTCTTCATATTCCGCAGAGGGATCAGAATCGGCCACTATTCCAGCGCCAGCTTGAAAGAAGGCAACCTTATCTTTCACCAACACACTTCTAATGGTAATGCAGGAATCAAAATTCCCAGCAAAATCGAAATAGCCTACCATCCCACCATAAGTTTGGCGTGGGAAATTTTCAAGTTCTCGAATTATCTGCATGGCTCTTACCTTTGGTGCCCCACTTAAAGTTCCTGCGGGGAAAGAAGCCTTTATGGCTTCAATCGTATCTTTATTCTCCTGAATCTGCCCAGTTACGGAAGAAACAATGTGCATTACATGTGAGTATTTTTCTATGTTTTTATAGGCTTCAACTTTAACCGTGTCAGATTTACAAATTCGATTTAAATCATTTCTGGCCAGATCCACGAGCATCAAGTGCTCCGCATTTTCCTTCTCATCAGCTAAAAGATGCGCAGCTATTGCGGCATCTTCTACTGCGGTTTTCCCTCTCCATCTAGTACCCGCTATGGGTCGAATAGTTAAGGCTCTATCTGTTTTTTTCAACATTATTTCTGGGGAAGTTCCCAATAAATTAAACTTATTGGCAAAATTGAAATAAAACATATAAGGTGAAGGATTAAGTGAACACAAATAACGATAGATGAGGAGTGGGTCTTCCTTGTATTCTGTAGAAAAACGCTGCGACATTACTACTTGAAAAACGTCTCCAGAGGCAATGTATTCTTTCGACTTTTTTACGATCGATTCAAACTGTTCCTTGGTTACATTACTTTTCCAATCCTTTAGGATTAATCCATCTTGGTTATTACTCAGCAAATTTTCTTCAATCTTTGTGTTAACAATAGCGCTTATTTCCGACTCAATTGCTGGAGAACGCTCTCCTTTAATTATATTGAATATAAACTTTACTTGATGCGAAAGTTTATCGAACACCACAATCCGTTTAGGTAAAAAGAAATAGGCAATAGGCAAATCACCATAAAGTGGATTATTTGAAACTGTCGGCTCTATGTCATA
Organism: uncultured Candidatus Marinamargulisbacteria bacterium; assembly: GCA_903902445.1. GTDB lineage: Bacteria > Margulisbacteria > Riflemargulisbacteria > GWF2-35-9 > GWF2-35-9 > CAIUUT01. The sequence goes on along the minus strand of CAIUUT010000111.1, from coordinate 24,499 downwards.
AACTGACTCATACCCTAAATATCCAAAGCAGCCATTAAAAGAACCCTCTAACGGCAGTTTATAATCGGCCAAAAACTCTTTAAGTTTGGCAAAAGTATTCGTCTGACCAGGATATGCCACAAAGGATTTCAGCTCGCCCCAACCAATAATGGAATAGCGGCCAATACTATTGCCCTCTTCCACGCTTTCTAATAGAAAAGAATGATCACTTAAATGGCGAATTTTTTGATATAAAGAAATAGGGGTTTCGCAGTCAAGCAGCAACTGAGTGCTGAGTACGTGTAAATCCTTAACGAAACATTCATTGATGTGCATACTCACTATTGTAACACTAGACTAGTTACTTTGTTAATTTGAGAATCTATATATTTTGAAGATATTTTATTATGGCTTTCGGTCTCAATTAAACGACGTTTATTCCAGTTTGACTACAATTCCCGAACCACTGGCTCTAGGGAAATGGCTTTGATTTCATCCCAACCAAAAACCGCGGTTCCCGTTTGCATTACCTTTGCGGCACTAACCTTAGTAGCAAAAGAGAGAATCTCCTTGAGGCTATCTGTACGCTCCAACATGTAGCAAATTCCTGCGATCAGTGAATCTCCAGCCCCCACAGTACTTCTGACATGAACTGGCAGAGAATCAACAGCCAACATTTGTTTGCCATCATAGGCAATTAGCCCCTCTTTACCTCGAGACATAACTACCAATTCCACCCCCAAAGCATGGATATCCTTCATAGCCTGAACAAGTTCCTCTTGGCTATTGAGGGAACGTCCCAGTAGGCGCTCTGCTTCATGGATATTTGGTTTTACCATATACGGACCAGCCTGTATACCATACTGATAGGCATCACCATCCGAATCTAAAATAATCTTCAATTTAGGATTAATAATCTTCAGGTGATTAATAATTTCACGATAGGCTGTCACCGGCACACCCGGTAGTAAACTACCAGAAATAACAAAGACATCTGCGTTAACACTTAGTTGTTCAACTAAGCTAAGTAAATTATCATACTCATCAGCATCGATAAACGGGCCTTCTTGGTTAAAACGAGTTTGCGCAAAATTATCTTGTTTGGTAATTGTGATATTGGTGCGCGTTTCATTTTGCAAAGGAATAATGAAGGGATGTATTCGCTCTTTTCTCAGCAAATCACTAACCTCTTCCCCTGTATGTCCGCCAAGTAAAGTAATTGTAGTTACTCGTAACCCAAGTTTTGTCAGAATCCGAGAGACATTGACCCCTTTTCCACCAGGGTCTTTTTGCACGGCTAATACTCTATTGGAGTCATCAGGCACAAAGTCACGTACCGTCAACGTCATGTCTAAAGTGGGATTCATAGTAAGCGTGGTAATCATGTAATTATTGTAGGTCAGATAACAAACTAGTTCAAGTAAATTTCAAAGTTGCTGTCATTCCTGACACGTTTTAATATGCACGTGTCCGTAAACCCAGCCAAGCAGCGCCAAAGCCTAACTAGAGAGTTAAAATGCATTTTTCACAAGAGGGATATAGTGGTCGCTTGACGTCCCAGGCAAGTTAAGCGCAAAGAAAAAAAATCATTTTAATACTCTGCGTTTGGCTGCGTTTTGAAAAGTCTTGATTTTTTGAGAATCTTTTTTATCAAGAAAAATATGAAGATACAATCCTTCTACAAATAGAAAATTTATGTATTGCGGTCCACTATCTTTTCTTTATTGAAATATTCAGACAAATCTACTCTCTTACTACGTGCATCTGGACTTAAACAAATTTTACTCTCATTATTCATCTTAAGTAAAACATTTTCCAAGTCGGCAAACTTATCTTTAGGCTTTGCCCCTGATAGACTTGGGTGTTGTTCGCTAATAAATTTCAACAAAGCTAAACTCATACCGTCTCATCCAATCTAATCTTTCTGAAAATTTGACGAATTTTCTTTTCAGTTTCCAAAACATCATGCAGTTCTTTTTTTTCTTCACTATAATCGTCCAGAATTTCTTTAGAGTCTTTTTTCTTCTTACGCATATTTTTATCCAGTAATGAATCCGAAGACTCGATGACCTGATGTTGCAACACATTACTTAGCACACCAGCAAAGCAAGCATTACCCTCTTGTAGGGGTACACCTTTATAGGCATCTTTTTGCATTTTAGATTTTTGTGTGAAATCAGGATTCAATATGTACATATTTTAGTTATGCCCTAAAACTACTTTTTTAAACATAATTTCAAATCCTTACCATAATACAATCGATGAAATATCACTTACATTAGAGGAATGATAATTGAAAAATAAACCTACTGAACGATAAGATCAACGGCCTGTTGCAGCACCTGAGACAACTGCTGACATTGAGACGAGTCTAACTTGTGGTCCATTTTAAAATCTGCCACCAAGTCTGTTATATAAGAGTGAACATTATCTTTTAAATTATCATCAAGACCAGGCAAATGAGTAATCTCAACCTGTAAGTTACTAGGCAATGTATTTGGAGAAACTGATTTAATTTCCTTAACGTTATCATCAGTCATCTCTCTTGGCTGACCGAGGTTGTAATCAAACTTATCTAATTTAGAAGACAAGATATCTGCAAAAGGATTAACATTAGCACCCTTAGCTGTAGTGCTACTCGCCAGTAGATTCCCATAATTATTATTACTATTTAATTCAATCATTTCTTGCCACCATTCCTAACTTTAAGTCTAATTTAGCATTAGCCACAAATCAAGCCTTTTATAATCACATTATCGGCAATTGAGGCAAATAACTTGTATTTATATTTTTCGATGTTTAGTCCTGTAGATATTGGGAACAATACTTAATATAGAAAGAAAGGAGTGAAAATAGAAACCATGCTTGAGATACAATACATTGCTAACCCAAAAATTAATCAAAAAAGTACAAGTAAATACAGAAAAATAGTTTTATCAAAAGAAGAAGAAGTAAAACCAAAAATGTTCTTAAAACTAAAGAAACTTGTGAAAATTATGTTTAAGAACTAGGTTTGGCGGGTATAAGTTAAATATAGAGATAGAGGGGGGGCATTATGAGAAAAAAAACAAATGAAAGGTTTGATTATCTAATGAATACAATGATGAACAACGAAGAAAATGAAATAAGACTAGAGCTATCCAAAGAGGAAAAAGATTTCTTTCAAAATATAGATCTAACTGAAGTATTATTTATCTAAAGTCTTTAGATAACTATTTAAACACTCGTTTAAATATTTTATCTACATTCTTTAGGTGATAATCGTAGTCAAAAAGAGACTCAATCTCTATTTTACTCAGATAGTTACCGATCTGTTCACAGCGACCAATAACCTCTCTGAACTTAAGCCCTTTATCTCTGGCCTCCATGGCACAAGGCTGAACCAAAGCATAAGCATCTTCTCTGGTTGCCCCCTTATCAATGAGTGCGAGGAGCAGTTGCTGTGAAAAAACAGCTCCACCCAATAAATCTAAGTTTTTAAGCATATTATCTTCATGCACTACCAAATTTTCCACGACATCTTGAAATGTAACCAACATGTAATCAATCAACGTTGTACTATCTGGGAAAATAATACGCTCTGTGGAAGAATGCGAAATATCTCGCTCGTGCCACAAACAGATATTCTCCATACTCACAAGCATATTCCCGCGAATAACTCTGGCCAGTCCACTAATTCGTTCGCAGGTAATTGGATTACGCTTGTGAGGCATAGCGGAAGAACCTTTTTGCCCCTTTTTAAAGCCTTCTTCCAATTCGTTAAACTCTGTTTTTTGCAAAGCTCTAATTTCGGTCGTAAACTTCTCCAACGAACCCGCCAAAACCGCCAAAGCGGCCATAAAGTTTGCATGTCTATCCCGTTGAATAATTTGTGTAGAAATATTGTCGGGCACCAACCCAAGCTTCTTACAAACATATTCTTCCACAAAAGTGTCGATATTAGCATAGGTACCCACTGCGCCAGAAATAATACCAATACTAATGTCTTTCTTAGCTATTTCTAGCCTCGCCTTGTCTCGAATTAATTCATCATACCAAAGGGCAAACTTTAAGCCCAATGTCATGGGTTCAGCATGAACGCCATGAGTACGCCCCATCATTAATGATTTTTTATACTTCATCGCCTTGGCTTTAATAACTTCTAGCAAGGACTCAATATCGTTAATAATAATCTCTGCTGATTCTTTAATTTGAATGGAAAAAGCAGTATCTACAACGTCTGAAGACGTGAGTCCCAAGTGAATATATCTGGATTCTGGACCCACATACTCTGCCACGTTGGTAAGGAAAGCAATAACGTCATGATTGGTCGTTCTTTCGATTTCATTAATCCGTTCCACAGAGAATTTGGCTTTCTGTTTGATAACCTCTACGGCTTCGGCAGGCACATTTCCAAGTTCCACATGCGCTTCACAAGCAGCAATTTCTATAGCCAACCATTTTGCGAACTTGTTATCTAATGTCCAAATATCTCTCATTACCTTACGCGAATATCTTTCAATCATTTGCCATCCCTCACTTATTTTTAGTTTACTTATACTCACCACCGGTTTGTTGGTCTTAAAAAAAACCGTAAACCAATTTGGTTGTGATCTATATTAATCATAAAAAGCATTTTGCCTTTTACTCTTTACTGTTTATTCTTCACCATTCACCATTTTAAGCAATTCATCCACCACATTTTCCATAGGCACTTTTTTCACAATCTTACCTTTGGCAAAAATTATTCCCTGCTTCTTAGAACCACAAATACCATAGTCGGCATCCGCAGCTTCTCCTGGGCCATTTACTTCACAGCCCATCACAGCTATTTTTAATTTTCTTCCTAAGTCCTTTGTTTTTTCCTTCACTTCTCTGGCCACTTTTTCCGTATCCAGACTTGTTCTACCACACGTTGGGCAGGCAATAATCTCTACAGCATTCTCTAATAGGCCAACACTTTGCAAGATAGCCTTAGCAATGGGCAACTCCTGCAAGGGGTTCCCAGCCACTGAGACTCGAACCGTATTTCCTAACCCTTTTAGCAACAAGCTACCGATACCTACCGAAGACCGAACAATGGCATCTGTACCAAAACCAGCCTCCGTTACACCAAGATGCAGAGGATATTTATAGTTTTTTGCGTACTTTTTATTAAGTTCAAGATTGGTCGTCACATCGGAAGCCTTTAAAGAAATAACCAAAGCATGAAATTTATTTTCTTTAAAAAAACTAATATATTCATCCAAAACCTGTAAGGCATACTTTACTTTATTTTCAGCCTCGCCAATGGAGCCCATATTCACACCAACTCTAATCGCCGTCCCCTTTTTCTTGGCCAAAGCAATAATTTGTTTTACCCTCTCTTGCGAGCCAATATTCCCAGGATTAATGCGCAACTTAGCCACCCCAGCCTCAATGGCACCCAAGGCCAACTTATAGTCAAAGTGTATATCCGCCACAATAGGCACCGTGGACTTTGAAACAATCTCAGGCAGTGCTTGCAGTGCTTGACTATCGGGCACCGCAACTCGAACAAGCGCAGCACCAGCAGCAGCCAATAAACCTACCTGCTCTATAGTTGCCTTAGCATCAGAGGTTTTTGTGTTTGTCATTGACTGTAAGAGAACCTGATTACTTCCGCCAATAATCAAATTACCAACGTTAACTTCAATTGTATCCTCACGATAATACATTTATTTACCCACTTTTGTTATAGTATTGTATGTTTGCATTTTAATTCCTAACCCTCAAACAAACAATCTTGATTTTTGCATTTCATCTAAGTTAATAGCCATTTAAGTATTATCTCGAAAGTATTTAGCGTATTCTTCCTTTACCTTAGGCAACTCGTACAATAATAACGCAAACACTTTGCGGGTCAACAACCCATCGCCACCAGCATCTGCCTGAATAGAAACTCCTGCCACTTTATTTATTAAGGCCACAGCCGCTTTATAGGATACAACTTTGTCACCATCAGCATTTTTCCGAAGCTGCTCATCTTTCACATAGCCGATCTTATTTAGAGCCTGAAACAACTCTTTATTGGTTACATTTTTAGCCGCATAAAAATATTCTCCAACATTAATAAACCCCAAGGTCATTATCTTTTCAATAATCACTGAAAAGTAATCATTGGCGGGCATATCTTTAAAAGAGCGAATATAGATAACACTAAATTTTCGTTTATCCTCACCAGAAGTTATTAAAATGTTATTTACCCCTGGGGTTAAATTTACGATCTTGCTGTATTTCTTATTACTACCCACCACTAGTTTTGAATCATTAATCTTTAATTCTACACCAGCCGGAGCAGTACCATTAACTCTGATAAAGTTGTTATTAACTCTGGAGTCTGAAGTCGGAAAATTGATCACAACATCGGCTAAGGAATTTTTATTTCTATTTTTCTCAAGGTTCAATACATCTCCGATGATACTGCTGGCCATCCCCATCATTACGTTAGGCTTATTGGTCTTAGTCAGCTCATTTTTAATGGCCTCTGTTCTCTTTTTACCATCATTTCTGACGCCTTTTTCTTCCGCAGTAGCTGGAGCTTGCAAAATATTTAAGTCACACTTAATAAGTTTAGATAAATAAATATATAAATCGAGTCGATTCAAAGGCTCATCCAGATTGACAACAGACTCTGAGATAACTTTAGAATTTGCTAACTTATTAACATCCTCATAAGCCCAATTATTAGTCGGCAAATCCTCAAACACATTCTGTTGCACATCTAAACTAACTGATATAAATTTACTCATAACGACCAAAGCTTCTTTTCGATCTATAAAATTATCAGGATAAAAATTATTATAATCTCCATTTAAAAACCCTTTATAATTCAAGGCCGATAAATAATCCTTTAATTCCGGGTCTTTTACATCTTTAAAGTTAGTTGTGGTATAGTTTTTCTTTTTGTCCATACTAATGGCCTTGCAGAGTGTAAGGTAATATTCTTTTTTGGTTACATTTTGGGTTGGATTAAAAACACTTTGCTTAAAACCTCCAACTTTGTCTAAAAGAGGCATCCAATCCTTCTGCAAATTTACATCTATATCTAAAAAGGGATAGTCTCTGGTTACTTTTGCTACATATTCATAGTAAGGGATATTCTTACCGTGAACAACAATATGCACTTCATTAATTCCAATAACCGGTAGTTTAACTTTTTCGATAAACATCCCATCTGCTCTTAAGGCGGCTTCCCTTCCATTAATAAAAATATTACCCTTGTCGAGATAATAGCCTTTGAAAAGGATTTCATCGTAACAGGTAGCTGAAATTTTATAGGGGGTAATTAGGGTAAAATATTCTTGGACCATCTCCTCTTCACTTTCCAACAGATAGAAAAGAGAAAATTTGACATCTTGTTCCCAGCTTATACTAGGCTCCAACTTGCCAAAAGTAGAGGAAAGTAAAAGGTAAGGGAAAGTAGAAACGTCATTTCTTCCTACGCCTAATGTAAGGCCTAGGTCTTTATTGCCAAACTGTAAGCCCAGCAAAATCTCTACCTTCTGATAACTGGAAGCCAGATAATTAATCCTACCACAAATATTGAACCACAATTCCTTACGCAAGAAACTCATATTCAAATAGGCGTCTTTCAAAGTTTGTAAATCTAGTGCTCCCTCTATAGCCAAAGTTTGATTTTGCGGTAAGGGTAAAAATAACACATAAGCTATATCCCTATTTTTAGAAGATACATTCACCCCTACCCTTGAAGGTGGCTCTTGGGCAAAAATTAATGAAACCAAAACAACAATAAGCAAAATGTTTTTCATATCTTCCTGATTATAGCAATATTTGTGGTTTTAGAAAAATTTTCATTCTGGGTGAAAAATTAAATAAATTAAGCTATATTATCAAGAACAAGTTATGCTATTATTATTAAAATAAATTTAAAGTGGCATAATGCTTACGTTAATTTTGTAATGGAGCGATACTTTAATCATAGGTGAAATAATGAAGGCTGAATATATTAATCCCTTTTTAGAAGCTGTAAATTACGTATTACAGGAAGTTATTCCTGGCATTAACATCAAGCGCTTACCTCTAGCCAAGGTTCAGACACCCATCTCCACCAGAGGATGCTCTTCCTTAATCGGCGTAACTGGCGATGTTGATGGCCGAGTCGTCCTAGACATGGAAAGAGAAGTTGCTATAGTTTTGGCTTCCGCCATGGCTCAAGAAACATATACACAATTTGACACCAACGTTAGTTCCGCCATTAATGAGCTTACCAACATGTTGTGCGGACATGCCATTACTAATCTTAATAACTCAGGGAAAAAGCTAGACATCTCAGCACCCACACTCATTATTGGCAAGGATGTAGTTCTTTACGACTCCATGATTGTTGGAGAGGCCATCCTAATCACTTTAGAAACTACCTATGGTATTATTTACGTTAACATCGCTATGACCGACTAAATCTTTGTGAGTTCCCGAACCGAAAAGCACCTTAATCACTTAATAGGCAAACTAATTGTCGAACGCCAACTTATCGCGCAGGGCGACAAAATATTAATTGGATTATCGGGGGGTAAGGATAGCTGGACACTTTGCTATTTCTTAAGTAAGTTTCAAGAAAAGTCACCCATTAAGTTTACAATTGCCGCAGTCACATTAGATGTGGGATATTCAGAGCAAGCCGTTCATGACATCCGAACAAAGCTTACTGAATTAAACATTGATTACCATTTTGTTACCGCACCTATCCAACAAATCATCGAAGAGAAGCTAACTCCAGGAACGAGCACGTGTTCCTTGTGTGCCAGAATGCGCCGAGCTTTTCTTTACAAAGCCGCCAAAGACCTAGGCTTTAATAAAATTGCCTTGGGTCACCATAAGGATGACTTTGTAGAAACAATACTAATGAATATGTTCTACCATGGGCGAATCAAGGGTATGCCCGCCAAACTTAAGGCTCAAAATGGCCTGCATGAGCTCATTCGCCCTCTGCTTACCTGCGAAGAAGAAATGATCAGAGAAATTGCCACAGAGCAAAAGCTTCCCGTGGTCACCTGCCCTTGTGGCAAATGCGATCTAGCCAGTAAAGACAGAATGCGCATGAAAAATTTACTCAAAGAACTAGAAAAGAAAACAAAGGGCGTAAAAACCAGCATTCAATCCGCCGCCCAAAATATTATTGCCAACCATATGTGGTAGTGACCCCACTTCATTAATCTTGTCATTCATTAATTTTTAATTAAATGACCGTTAACGTTGATTAGTAAGTGGCAGAAATAAACCAAAATTTAGTGGTGGAGGTGAGCGGGATCGAACCGCTGACCCTCAACATGCCATGCTGATGCGCTACCAACTGCGCTACACCCCCACTAGAGACCAAAAAGTTACATTCTACAAGGGGATAATATCCCCTTCGTCGTTCGCTTTGCTCACTGAACCTCTTCTGGCTTCGCCAGACCAAAGGGTTTCTCTTCCCTTTGGAAACCCTTAACAAGCTAAAAGGTTCATCAAACTTTAATTTTATAATCTACCTTACCGCGTCTTCAAAGCAACTTAACGTTACTTCAAAATACAAACTACTTTACTAACACCAACTGCGCATCGGCTTTAGCCTTGCGAAGCAATCACCCCCACTAGAGACCAAAAAGTTACATTCTACAAGGGGATAATATCCCCTTCACTGATGAATCCTTTGATTCAGCCGATATTTTACCATAATCTCAAAAAAATTCAAAAACATTTCTATCTTAAACGTTACTTCTTCACATACCAGGAACCACGGGTGTGGCCATGCTTTGTGATATATCCGAGTGAGGCTAATTCTGCTATATGTTTTTTTATCGTGTTACTATTGGCATTAGTCGACGCTGCAACAAAAGACAAAGTTATCCGTTCGTTATTATCAAATAATTTCATTATTTGTTCTGATAGGGCGCTAAGCCTTGATAATTGGTCATTGATCCCTTTAATCTTTTGTTCCAAATGTCTTTTATGTGCTTGCAACGTTCGCAGAAAAAAAAGTATCCATGGTTCATAATCCAATTCTGTCTTAAAGGTAGACTGCGTTTGTCTAAGTGCTCTGTAATAGCCCTCCTTGTTATTCTCCACGATGGCTTCAATAGAACTAAAGGGGACATAGGCATACCCAGATTGCAATAAAAGTAGCGTTGTTAATGCTCTAGATAGTCTCCCGTTACCATCTTGAAAGGGGTGAATCGCCAAAAAAGTAACAACAAATATTCCGATAGCTAAGATAGGATGAAGAGCTCCATCCGCTAACGTTGCCTTCATCCAGTCTACACATTCTCGCATTTGTGCGGGTGTCTCAAATGGGGTTGTTGTTTCAAATATGATCCCCAGTTGTTTGCCATCGGGATTATAAGCCGCTACGCTATTAGAAAGTTTTTTATATTCTCCTCGATGAGACTCATCTTTGTGGCTGTATTTTAAGACAATGCCATGAAGTTGTTTGATATAGTTTTCCGTAAAAGGAATGACTTCAAAATGATCAAATAACGTATCCATGAGTGCTGCATAGCCAGCAATCTCTTCCTCATCTCGTGACGTAAAAGATGTACGATCGATTCGAGACAGCAGAGCTTCTACATCTTTATCTGAAAGTTTATTACCTTCAATACGATTCGAAGACCCAATGCTTTCAATGGTAGCCACCTTTTTTAGTTCAATTAGCCGTTCCCGAGAAAGTGCCTTAAATGCCTTCCATGAGCCCTTAAACTCATCAATCTCACTGATGATGGAAAGCATTTCTGGTGTAATAGTTAATTTGTTAATGTTAATCATTTAGATATCCAATTTTATCCAATTATATCTAATATATGTGGAAAAGGAAACACTCTCTTCGGAGAACAATAAATGAACAAACGTAGCGAAGCTGGACTCTGCATATATTACTGTATATGCACATAGAACTTTAGTTCTATTTTATTAGAATATCCTGAAAGGCTTAAAAGGCTTACGGTGATTGAGTCTGGGAATACTGGAGTACAGTTATGCCATGCTGATGCGCTACCAACTGCTCATCGGCTTCAGCCTTGAGTAACAATCAGCCCCACTAGAGAAGCCACAATAATCTAAATTATCGTTGGTTATTCTACCATAACCTTAATATTTTTCAAAAACATTTCTAATTAACATTTTACATAAGAAATATTAGAACTGGACTGTCCTCAAGAAAAAATACTTGTGGGTGAAAATTGCTTTTGGTCCAGCATGAACTAACAAACAGTTCATGCATTGGCCCGGAGGGGAGTCCCCTCCGGGCCAAAAAAAACTATATTCCGAGACCTACCTGTACGGTCATCTTATTGTTTAATGCAACAGGAGAAGTTAGTTCCGTTGCATACTCACCAGATATTTTCACGTTTACATCATACAAATACACTAAGCAACCTGTAAGCTTAGTTATCGTTCCAGCAGAAGCAAAGGAGTCATATCTTACAGTTGGAACAAAAGAACCCGCTGTGTATGCGCCTTCTACATAATAACCATTATTTTCTACTCCACTAGTTTTATCTAGAGTATAAGCTCCATTAATAACCAGCGGTCCTTTTTCATAAACACCGTCAATCATTGTTCTTGTAAACGTATTACTAGATTCTTTTCCAGTCTCATAGTAAGCGCCAACAACAAATCCACCTGGAATTATAACCGCACCACGTGCCGCTATTGAATTACCTAAATCTGTTCCACCAGCATTATCGTTTTTATCAGCGGCATAGGAAACACCATAATAGATAGTTTTGTTAACTAAACCCGTTACAGCAATATTGTTTTTATTTGTATCTGAACCATATGCAGCAATCTGCTCACGGTCACCAATAGTTCCTCTACCCTCATTTGTAATACTTTGAAATGGGTCTAATGAAGCTAATGTTCTGTTTCCAAATAAAATATTTAACTCAGGTGATTTATGAAGCCCAATTGTAAAGAACGCAGGAGCTGGAGTACCATTATTATCCATTTCTATAGGACTGAAATAGGAAATATGTCCCGCTTTAGATTCATTTGTTGTTCCAGCAACTATTACAGCTAATCTGTTAACTACTGGCATAGAAAACGCCGTAGCTGTGTTGGCCTTCGTAAATGGTCTAAGTCTGGCGAACAGGCCCACAGCGTCTTTTGATAATACATTCTTCTTCTTCTTTGAAGCTGCAGCATCTTCTTCACTTTCAGCTACATAACCGTTCAACAAAAAATCTCTACCAGCACTATTTAGTTTAGGAACGCTGCTGTGACAATCGGCACATGAAAGGCCCGTTTGGCGAGCAAAATTTGGGACTGAATAAGCTGTTTGAGTTAGCATCATAAATGCACCTACTGCCACTCCCACCTTTACTATTTTTGAAAAATTAATATTTTTTCTCCTCTTAATATTAATTTAAATTACAAACAAAACTGCGACTAAAAGTAGAATATTTTTTGGTTATCCCCTCCCTCTACTATAATAATTATCAATAAAATCACTCCATAAATGCATATAAGCTATACTTTTTTATCTTAGCACACATCATTTTTAAATTTCAACTAACTTGTATTAATTTATATATATTTCCGTCTGGGTTGACAGTCGACAATGTATAACTATATACTTCAATGACTAAAAATTTGGGGGTAATCTGAAAAATGTCTGTTAATAAAAATATTTCTATAAAACTATTTATTCTTTTTTCTTTGTTTGCAACTGTATTTGCCAAAGATCTACTTATTATTGCACCTTACTATGGCAACATCTCAAATACCTACACCAACTCCAAATATGGACTAAATATGGAAGACACCCAAATGATGGATGGTATATATGCCCAATTTGTTAGCCCTGAAAATGGACAAACCAATATATTTTTATACCAAGCACCTAATGTCAACTATAGCAAAGTTACAGGGTTACACGCTTTATCAGATTGGTACTTTGGCCAAGGAGATAAATGGGTAATTGGACTTGGATATGACAATATTATTATCAATATGGACGCTGGCAACCACATTGCAGGCCTAGACCTATTTAAATTAGATAACGATGTAAAGGAAGTATACCTACGTTTAGGAAAATACTTTTCAGCAGGAGAATATTACGGTGTAACCACACGTTTCCTGCCTTACCTTGGTTACGGAACAGAAACTGTAGCAGGCAGCATCGTCCTAAATCCATCAGGGCCTGCCCCACTTATGACGATACCTGTATATAGCCAACAAAACTACCCCCTTGCAGGGCTAAATGGTCATTTTGAGTTCCATCATTTTATAACGATTGATGCCAAACACATGGTAATGTTTCAAACAGCCAAAAACATAAGAACCACAACCATAGAAGCCAACTTATATTTTACAAAAAATTTAGGTCTAACCTACCAATACAAAAACATGGAACAAACGAATGGTTCAGACATATACAGCATCGCAGGAATAGTCTTAGTATTATAAGATTCCTTCTTGGCAAACCTATCTTTCTTGGTAGTAAAATCTATGCTAAGATTATACTATTAAGCCTTTGCGTACTTAGATTTACGTAAATCCATAAGGCAAAATTTGGAACAAAATGCCGAGCCGCTCCAGAAAAAAACATTTTCTCCCACTTCTAAGTTTTTTGCTAACGTTACTGTCTCTCAGTCACGCTTATGTTCTTTCGGGAAGCGTTTACATTCAAGGCACAAATATTCCTTTGGAAAAAGCAGAGGTTAGCCTGCAAGGTAGACAAACTAAGACTGCTAGCGATGGCACATTTACCCTTACCAATCTTGAACAAAACATATCAACAGTTACCATAAAAAAGAAGGGATATAACAGTTTAAGTCAGAAAATATCTTTAGAACCATCCACACCTCAACACTTCGAGTTAGATTTAGCCAAAATTTTTGAAGCCCAAACACAAAAAGTGTATGCCGACAGAGAAAAAGAAAAAATATCCTATTACAAAGTTAACAAGAAAGAGGTTGAACAATTGTCAGGAAGCCGCCTTTTCTGTGACCCTGTAAGCAGCCTGCAAATGTTACCTGGGGTTGGCTCCAATGGCAGTTTCGACTCAACCATCTATGTCCGCGGAGGCGCTGGATACGAAGTGCTTTCTGTGGCCGACAATATCCCATATTATTTCTCCAACCTATGGGGTGGTAAACTAACTATCTTTAATGCTCACATCATTGATAGCGTAGACTTTTACCCAGGAGGGTTTGACGCGCGCTATGGGCAAGCACTTTCAGGCATAATTGACTTTCATTATAAGGAAGGCCCTAAGCAAACTAGTGCTACAACTTTGGACATTAGCATCACTGAATTTAATTTACTCTACACTACGCCGCTTGAAAAAGACAAACAAACGATTTGGCTAGCTTTCAGACGCTCCTACTATGACATTATTGGCAATAGCCTTTCCAGTAGTCAAACACCTCTTGAGCTACCCTATTTCCAGATTATGGACAGTAAGTATACCTGGTATCTGGACGACCTTTCCAAAATAAACCTTCAGCTATCAGTGGGTGAAGAAGGAATGAAAGTACCAGGAACCTATACGGGCTATGATGGTGATTTTCAGTATAAGCATAATTTTTACACCCTAGTCGGATCGCTGCAAACACCACTAATATCGCAAAACATTCTCAACACAGCTTCTTGGATGTACAGCAAGACAGTTATGGATTTGTCCCTTGGACTAAACGCCATCCGACCACTAATCCAAAGCAATCAGGACATCTCCAGCTATCTCTCAGACGAAGTGGTTCTGAAGTTTTCAGACAATTTATCTTGGGAAAATGGACTTCAACTATACAATATAAATTTAAACGAAAAAGCCGATGGATTGGGAACCGACTCCGAAAATATTCACATGGACATTCTAAATCAGAATGTAGCAATTAATTCAGTTTATTCGCAAGTTAAATGGAGCCCTTTTTCTGGCTCACACTTTAATTTAGGCTTACGTGGAGAAAATGTGATATTGCCTTCATCAAGATATTTTGAGTTATTACCACGTATTTCTTATACACTCGATATTGATGAAAAAACAAAAATAAAAGTATATACCGGTAAATATAGCCAACATCATTTTAGTATTACAAATGTAGATACCAGCGGAAACTATAGCCTTCCCAATACCCAAAGTGACAGGGCTTATCATTATGGAACAGGCGTAGAAACCTATCTTTCTGACGAGGTTCTACTTAAAGCCGACATCTTTTATAAAACCTATGATAACTTAGCCATCACGAGCGTAAACAGCTATACAGTTGGTAGCACCACTATTTACTCCAATCAGTATACCAACGAAGGAATTGGCAACGCCTACGGAATTGAACTTATGCTGCATCGCTTATCTGGCAAAGATTACACTGGATGGCTCACCTATACTTTTTCAAAAACCCAAAGAAAGGATTATGATGCCTGGTACAGTCCAGAATACGACAAAACTCATATGGCTAATGGTTATCTGGACTACAATATGAGTACCGAAAACCATATCTTGTCCTCTCTGACTTACAGTACAGGAAAACCCTACACGCCCTATGCACAGGAGCATATGTCTGCTCGTTTACCAGATTACTTTCGCTTAGACGTCTGGATAGAAAAGCAAGGAATAGAGCTGGTTTGCCCCATACCTTTTCTACCTGCCGACGATTATTTCTTAAACATTTTCCCTATCTACAAACTTAATGGCAAAATGTATTATGGAATCTTTAATATTACTAATCACTTAAACTTTAAGTCTTATTCTTGGGATAGCACCAACAACAAAGCTGTTTTTGCCTACGATTTCCCCTTTATGCCTATATTCGGGGTGAAGATAGAATTTTGATCTCGGAATTTGACCATAGCCCTCTTATTCGAACCGTTCTGGCAATAGTGCTATCTTGCTTACTTAACGGTCTTGCTCTTCTTAGCCTGGCTAAAATCTTCAAGAACCCACAGCAATCAACAGAAAAATATTCACGAGTAATGTCTATTCACTTCTCAAACTCAAAAAAAATAAACAGAGTTACCCCAAAATCTATGAGTCGACCGGTTAGCAAAACATCTACCCTCAAAAAAGCGGTCGCAAAAACTCCAAGCCTCTCCAACCAGCCAGCACAATCACAAGTCAGCGACAACTCCCTTGCCATGTCAGAGAGCACAGAACAAAACTCCAACGAGGACAACCCCTTTGATACGGCTTTCGACATCAGCGATAGCGAAGATAGCGCTATCATTCTGCAATCCAGCTCTCCCAAGTATCCACTAATAGCAAAGAAGGCAGGCATTGAATGTAAGCTTATCTTAGAGCTCTTAATCAACGAATTTGGTTATGTCCAGTTATCTCGCGTTAAGTACTGCTCAAAGACTGGCTTGGGCTTTGAAGAAAGCGCCCTAGAAAGCACCAAACATCTGCGCTTTAAACCATTTATCATCAAGGGATATCCTGTAAAGATTAAAATAATTTATCCGATTGCCTATATACTAAATAGATAACAGAGCGCATTGAATATTATTTATTTAGTCTATATAATTAATGTGTCCCTCAATTAGTGGTGTCGCTGACTTAAGGAAAATTATTGCTAAATAAAATTGCCATTGCCGTTTTCATTTATGCCTCTCTTTGCTTTTCGACCCAAGTCGACGTTTCTTTTGGCGGTTTTTCCTCCTTCTTTCATGAAATGATGGATGTACAAACCACTCTAAATGTAAATAACACTATTCTAAAACCACGCATCTATATATTAAGAGAAAGCCTTGCTGAAGGCCAGCGGTACGAACTGTCGGCCTATGCCAATTCCCCCTTATCCTATTACTTGAATTTTATTAGTAATTCCAATACTTACCTGACTGCATATTACGCAAGGGCCGATGTTGGCGCCGTTTTTAACACCGAGCTATCGATAGTAAATATTCAAGTTAGAAGCGGTCTTTCTGTTTTTCAAAACGCTACCCAATTCTTTGGTGGCTACACAACTCTCATCAAATATTCTCCCTTTAGCATTATAACGGAGGGCTATTATTTAGATAGCGCTGGGACCTTCCTTTTTAAGCTCAATTATTCAATCAATTCTAGTCTAAGCGCTTTTTACCGCTACGATTTTGAGCGCTCCAATACCTATGATAAATATCGCGCCATCACCAGCGGTTTTCAATTCCAGTTTTAGGCTAACCTTTAATTTTAATTAATTCTTATATCATGCGATAATATCGAAATGAATATCACTCTAATTGCCACTACTGCCATGGGACTAGAATCTGTCTTAGCTAGAGAAATAAAAGAACTAGGTTTCTCGGCAGCCCAATCTTTTAACGGAAAAATAGAGTTCCAAGGAAATCTTGAAGACATTTGCCGCGCCAATTTATGGTTACGCACAGCAGGCAGAATACTCATTAAGGTTGGCGAGTTTAAAGCCACCACCTTTGACGAACTCTACGAAAAAACACGCGCCCTCCCTTGGGGACAATGGATAGAAGAAACCGCCCAATTCCCCATTAGCAAAGTAACTTCTCGTAAATCAACTCTCTTTAGTAAGTCCGATTGTCAGTCGATTATCAAAAAAGCAGTAGTAGATAGCCTAAAGACTTACCACAAAGTAAGCAACTTGCCAGAAACGGGTGCCCCCTTTGCCATCCGCTTACAAATTGAAAATGACTTAGTAACCTTAAGCCTCGACACCTCTGGCTCTGGACTCAATAAGCGTGGCTACCGCTCTCACATGGACTTAGCTCCACTACGTGAAACTCTGGCTGCGGGCCTGGTACTTCTCAGTCGCTGGCGACCAGATAAAGATGTGCTTTTTGATCCACTGTGCGGCTCAGGAACCATCCTCATTGAAGCTGGACTTATCGCCAAAAATATCGCTCCGGGGCTAAATAGACAATTTGTATCTGAGCAATGGCAAATTATACCACCTGAACTTTGGGCTAAGGCTCGTCAGGAAGCCCAAGACTCTATTATTAAGGAAAATAATTTCCAAATATTTGGTTCCGACAAAAGCTGGAGAGCCTTGGAAATTGCCCAAAAAAATACGGGGCTGGCGGGCCTAACTAACTTCAACTACCAAAAACTAAACTTAAACGAAACGTCCCTCCCCTTTTCTACTGGGAAAATTATTACCAACCCCCCTTATGGAGAACGTATGGATGACCAAGAAGAAACCGAAGCGCTGTATAAAGAAATGGGGCTGCACTTTAAGAAAGAGTTTGCCGAATGGTCGTACTATGTAATTACCCCGCACGATGATTTTGAAAAACTATTTAAAGCTAAGTCGGATAAGCATCGTAAACTTTTTAATGGGGCTATCCAATGCTGGTACTATCAGTTTTTTGCGTAAGCTACTTACTCTCTATAGTAACTGCTCTATTAAACGCCCTTGCGGATATACCTTAAGGCACTAAGCGCTGCGCTCACTCCTTCACCTGTGGCAATGGCAATTTGCAGTCCTCCGCAGGTAACGTCTCCAGCTGCAAAAACACCAGGCAGATTAGTTTTCATTTCTCTATCCACCGCGATACAATCTTTACTGGTAATAGAAACACCCGCCTTTTGTAAAACTGCTTGTGAGGGAACTTCTTGGATAATAAAAACCACATCTGTATCCAAAGTTTGTTTACCTTCTGGAAGTTGAATTTCAATTTGAGAAACCATGGAGGCACCCTGTACGCTAAGTATTTTGGCATTTGGTATATAATGTACGCCCTTAATTTTCGCTTGTTCA
The DNA here is from genome assembly GCA_903902445.1 of uncultured Candidatus Marinamargulisbacteria bacterium. Taxonomy (GTDB): domain Bacteria; phylum Margulisbacteria; class Riflemargulisbacteria; order GWF2-35-9; family GWF2-35-9; genus CAIUUT01. Next base: position 5,882 of record CAIUUT010000111.1, on the reverse strand, counting down.
ATAAGTTCAGATGGACATTGATTGGACTTACAATAGGAAATGAGCGTTGTATTACACCCTAACTGCTTTAGCATAAGCGCATCATCTAAGGCTTCATGGTCGTTTCCGTAAACCACCACATTCTTACCTCTATAAAAAGCTCCATCACACGTTGCACAATAGGAAACGCCCATGCCCACAAAACGTTCTTCATTTTCGATTGATTGTTGATTTTGTCCTTTTCCCATGGCCATAATTAGCGTCTTTGTGGAAAAGAAATCTCCTCGAGTCGTAACCATCTTTGGGTCCGAACCCAATGCCAACTCTAAGACATCTCCCTTTATAATTTGAGCACCAAAACCTATGGCCTGTTTTTCCATAACCTGTAACAGATCCTTACCCGTTATGGGTGGTAGTCCTGGATAATTCTCTACCAAATGCGCCATTTCCAATCGAGATGTTGCCTTACCCTTCAAGACCACCGTCTTTTTTCCTGCCCTAGCCGTATATATCGCCGCTGCCAAACCCGCAGGACCAGCTCCCAGAATCAGGACATCGATTGTCTCTGGCAACTCAGACTTTAGAGAGGTGCCAACTTCCTTAATGCCAAACACGGTTAATAACGAGTCAAGTAATTGAGACTTAGTGATCACACCAGACAGACGAGTACCCACTTCCACGCCCGCTTTATAAAAGAGAAGTGTTGGGCTAGAGCGGACATCTAGTTGTAAGGCTAACTCTCGATTCTCTTGTCTGTTGATTTTATACACCGTTAAATGCTCTCCATAGGTAGCGGCCATATCTTCCAATATTGGTGCCAAAGCCTCACAAGGAGGACACTCGCTAGAATAGAAATCTAGGATAATATTTTCACTTGAGGCTGTAATTAATGTGTTAAATTGTTCCGTAGTAATATTTGTTATCATGTTACTTCCTCGGCATGGAACCAAGTCCACCTGCGTTTACAACGTTTGTAAAACCATTTTTTCTCAGCATAATGACTGCGGCGGAACTTCTGGCTCCCGAAGCACAGTAGAGCACATACGGAGCATCTTTTTTACCTAGTTTCCCCATTTTGCCAGACAAACTATCTAAGGAAATATTTACAGCCCCCTCATAGTGACCAGCACTAAACTCCGCAGCACTGCGAACATCAATAATCTTGGCACCTGCTTTAATTAATTCTTGAATCTCCGATTTACTTTTCTTACCTGCCTGTTTCAACATGTAAAATCCCCAGAAAAAAACTAAACCTATTGCAATTTGTATTAGTGTTTCAATATGCATTTGTTCTCCTTAATATAAAATATTTGTCATTAATCCCTATAGATCATATCATCTCTATTTTCTTAGATGAATCTTTTTCTAATAAGGATACATTTTCAGCTACTAACCCCCAGTTTACTTAATATTTGAAAAAATAATAAGCCTTAATTTGCCAAACAATTGACAATGCCCCTGTATTATCCGTAAAATTATTGTTGGATATTTTAATGGGAGAAGGAGAAACATCATGAACAATAATCAACAAGGAACAATTGATCAAAAAATTGATAATTTAGGCAAAAAAATAACGCTAGGCATAATATTTGCTGTATTTTTTATGCTCTTGGGTGTTTTATATTTATTCTCCATACTGGGAGGAATCGTTAATAAGGAAATTCCTGTCTCTCAAAATATTGCCACGCTCCAGCAGTCAATAACCGCTATGGATGGCCAACTAAATATGTTGTTGGTTAAAGATATCCCCAGCGATACTATTGCTGCTATACAAAATGAGATAGCACTACAAGAAAAGAACAAAACAGCAACCTTTCAATTAATAACTAAACTATACAAAAGCAAAAAAGAATTGGCTTCCATAAAAAACTTACAAGATAGCTTAAACACTCGATGTGAGAATAGTAAACAATTTCTACAACTGGTTGATGACTACAGAAAAACCCCTTCTGAGGAGAAATACAAAACGCTCTATAACTACATGTTCTCCACCCTAGATAAAGAAGTTGAAGGGTCCAATAATCAATTTGAACTACTTCAGAAAGAAGTCCAAAATAAGATTCATTTTTACTCCAACCTCATGATGGTTATTATATTTATTTGTTTCTTTATAGTTATTATTTGTGGAGTTTTGGGCATCTATTTTGCTCGAGTACTGGCCAAGGCAATGAAAAAACTAATTGCTGAGCCACTGCATCAACTGGAAGGAATAGCAAATCTTATTGCTTCGGGAGACCTTAGAACGTCTGTCCCATCCGGACTTGTAGAGCGCCAAGACGAAATAGGCACCTTAGCTTATTCCTTCAGCTACCTACTTGCTAACTTACAGTACTTCTTCTCTAATGTAACTAAAAATGCAGATGCCACTTACCTTGGAGCCCAAGAAATAGAGGCCTTTTCTTTACAAATAAGTGAAGCCGCTGGACAAGTGGCTCAAACCGTTCAGGAAATAGCTGCAGGAGGACAATCCTTAAGCACCATAGCCTCTGAAGCCAAGATGGAAGTTAATGATATTACAGACTCCATTAAAACAATAGCCCAGGAAGCACAAGATTCCGTCACCAAAGTTTTAGCCGCTCACGAGGCTGCCGATAAAGGTGCCATGGCAGCCAAAGCCACCTTAAGTGAAATGGACGATATCCAACAAACAGTAAAGGCTATTTCTGAAAGAGCGGAAGGCTCTATGAAAGCCATTGAGAATTACATCTCCAAATCCTCAGCTAAAGTTACAGAGTTGGTTGAGCATCAAAGTAAAATCACTCAGGTTACCGATGTTATCTCCAGCATTTCTAGCCAAACCAACCTTCTGGCTTTAAATGCAGCCATTGAGGCAGCTCGTGCGGGAGAAGCTGGTAAGGGTTTTGCCGTAGTTGCCGATGAGGTTCGTAAGCTAGCAGAAGGCTCCCATGAAGCAACCTTGCAAATAAATTCCATGATAGAAGTAATTCAAAAGAAATCTATGGAAACCGAAGCCGAAATGACCAGCACCAAAAAAGCAACCTTAGATGTTTCCCAAGCCATTAAGAATGATATGGATGAAATATATTCACGTATCACTCACAGCAATATAGTGGTCAATGATGCCTTGGCAGCCCTCGACATTATTTCCAAGAGAGTGGAAGAAGTTTCCTCTCAAGTGGAGGAAATATCTGCTTCTACAGAAAACCAATTGGCCAGTGCCGACCAAATGGAGACCTCCATAGCCAATGTTAGTGCTGTAGCCGAAGAGTCAGCTGCTGCTAGTGAAGAAGTATCCGCAGCAATGCAACAAACCAGTGCATCAATTGCCCAGGTGTCTCACGCTTCCGTAAACCTTTCCAAAGGTGCTGAAACTCTTAAAGGTATTATTTCTACCTTCAAGTTTGATACCTTACTTGCTAATAAGAGCATTATCGATCTAGCCATTCACGACCATAAGGCCTTCATTGCCCGTTTAAGCAAGGTTCTGACCGGACAGGAGCATATAGCCGATGGCGCTCTTGCCACACATCATACGTGTCGCTTAGGTAAATGGTATGATACCACTGGGAAAAATGATTTTGGCCATCTGGATACCTTTCAAAATCTAATGGCTCCTCACGAGAAAATTCACTCTCTGGGCCTCGAGCTGGTTAAACTATATAATGCTGGACAAAAAGATCAAGCACAGCTCAAGTTTCAAGAAGCTGTTAAATATTCTCACGTAGTCGTTGACCTACTGGAAAAACTGAAGGCTGCCGCTTAAAACATTTAAATTAACAAGATAGCTTAATAAATTTAGGCTATCTTGTTAACTGTTGCCCAATAAACTCATCTAAACTTTCTGCAGGAACATATCCGGGGATTTTTTCGATAATATTATTTTTTCGATCGACAATAAAAGTAAAAGGAACCCCTCTTAGCATAAAATATTTACTCATATCCTCTCCAGCCCTCAATACTGGGTAGGCTATCTTTTCTTCACGTATTAAATCTTGTATTTTTTTGGTATTACTTTCCAAAAACAAAGCCACAAAACCTACTTTTCTGATACCAAATTTTTGGGACAACCCAACATAATCGTGAATTTCTTTCAAGCAATAAGGACAGGAAAGCGTTACCAAAGAAAACAAGGTTACATCATTTTCCTGTGTTAACTGATAAAGCGACACTACTTTATGGTTCAGATCTGTAACCTTAAAATTTGGAACCGTTACCCCCCAAACTAGTGAACTTAACAACACAGATACTATGAATATTTTCATAAATGACCACCTTTCATTAACCTATAAACACCCATAACCACCATCACTGCTCCTGCAAGTTTCTCCAAAACCATAGTATACTTTTTAGCCCATTTCATCCAAGTCATAACCTTGCCCCAAATAAGCACCGTCAGCATAAATGGCACGGCTAAGCCAGCTGAATATACTAGGAGCAACTTTATGCCCTCCCCTACCGATTTTTCTGACCCTGCCAACATTAGGATACTCGTCAAAATTGGTCCAGTACACGGCGTCCAACCCAAGCTAAAAACGACACCAAAAAGAAACGCACCACCTAAGGTATTTTTCTTTGTCTGGACGGGAAGACTCCAATTTTGCAAAAAGAAACTCCATTTAATCAACCCCAACATATATAATCCTAAAAATATTAGAAGCACAGACCCAATACTTAATAATAATCCCGAGAAACTGACAAGAACTTGCCCTAATACAGTAGCCGTAGCTCCTAACAAAACAAAAACCAAGGTAAACCCTAGAATAAAGGCTAAAGTGTTTCGCCATAAAGTTACAGTCACTTGCGCCTTTGAAAAAGTAGGATTATTAAGCTGCTGCATTGAAACACCCGAAAAATAGGCTAGATACAAGGGTAATAAAGGCAACATGCAGGGCGACAAGAAAGACAGGAATCCTGCTAAAAAAGCCACAAAAAAATTTACTTTTACCAACATATATATCTATTAGATAATAAAAAATAGAAAAAAGATACAGGTAATTTTAGAAAAACAGGCTCATAGCGCTAAACCAACGATCTGTAGAATTATTCCACAAATAACCTACATTTAAAGCCAGTCTATCCATTTGCCATTGCAAACCAAGCCTAGACTCAGTAAACCAGGAATTATCCTGGTAGTCACGTGGCAGAGGCTGCCAAAACACCTCATAACCGCCACCTAAAGAGACGTAAGGCCCTACGTACAAGCTAAAGTCTCCAAACAATCCATAGCCCACTCCCTCACAAATTACTCCCTTGTAGTTTCCTTTATTTAGGGAAAGCCCCACCCCAGAACCAATCTCAGCCAACTTACCTGTGGCTCCACCCCCAAAACCAAAGACATACATATCCAAGGATGAGTCTGGCACCCTATGTTGGCGAAACATCAAATTTAGCTGACTATATGAAACCACGTCATAAAGGGTCATATTTAAGCGTTTTTGAATTTCCGTTGACTGCACCCTCCAAGTATAAAAAATCTCTTCATCAGCATTCTCACCATTACAATGATTCATTACCCGCAAAATGCTCATGGCTGGCTTTCCATTAATAATTATGGCTCCCCTATTGGCATGGGGTGGGATCTGAAACTGATTGGGCAATTGATAGGGAAAATCACTAAATCTATAGACAAGTGGATAAACATCATTGGGGTTTAAATCAGGCACCCAAGTCTCTTGACCACGCTTCGTAGAAAATTTTTCCTGCCCTAAAAAGTTGGAAATATACCCCGCCAATGTTCCATCCAGCATAAGGGCAAAGAAATTTCCTCCATTATATTCATATTCTGAAGTATCCAGCGTATTTACTACCAAGCGCTTAGTTTTAGATATAATTAGTCGATATAACTCTTTGCGTAACTTCGCTGCCACACGAACATCTTTAATATCGAGCGCCAGCTTATCTAAGGCTGGACCTAGCCACTCAAAATCGGATACTTGAGATCG
>CAIUUT010000110.1 GCA_903902445.1 uncultured Candidatus Marinamargulisbacteria bacterium | reverse complement strand
GTAATAATTAGTAATAACATACCCTATATTGTTGATAACTCGGTGATACCTACCATTAGATTTAACTATGCAAATGGTCAGCATGATGATGTGCTTGGATACTACGGTGCAATAAATCGTTTACAATACGCTGGCCCAATCTCTGCTAACGAAGGTTTGGTAACGGTAGATATTATTGGTGTCTATAACGGTATGGACCTACAAGACTTCCTAGCTGTGGTAACGCTAAACTACGACTTTACCGCCCCAGTGGTTACCATGAATATACCTGATGCTACTTTTGTACAGTCCTTCTCACTAGCAATATCTTGCAATGAAGCGGCCAGTATTATCATCTCCGTAAATGACGTAAGGGTGCTTAATGTTGCTATTTACGGTGTATACAGCACAAATATTACGCTTAATGCTGGAGTTAACACCATCAATGCTACTTTTAGAGACTTAGCTGGTAATACCTCTGTGCTTAGTAAAGTAATGAATGTAGCAACTAAAGTTGTTACAGCAAGTTTTGGTAGCAGCTCCCTAGATGTAGTGGAAGTGCAGTTAACTCCAGGTGCTTATGACCAAGATGTTGGCATTACCGTAAACTTAGTAACTAGCGATGTAATGCCTTCAAATGCCACCATCAACGGACAAATGTATAATATTAAACTTGTAGATAGTTTTGGGGATATAATAACTACCGTAAATTTTGCTCAACCTGTGTTAATTAAGTTGCCCTACAATGGTACTACTACTACACAAATATCTGTTAAGTATCTAGATATTACCGTGTCACCTTCAGTTTGGAGGTATGATGGAGTTAGTCTTGTGAGTGTGGATGTAGTAAATCATTACATTGTGTTCTCTGTGTCACACCTAACTATCTTTGCAGTGTTCAGCTACTCGGACAGCTATGCACCCTCTATTGTGTGGGTAAAAGCCAACTCCAGAGCGATAAGTAATGGTAGCAATATCGATGCGCTACCCGTATTTAGCATCAATGCTTCGGAAGTAAGCTCAGGAGATAGTGGTATCGCCACTTGGAGTGTATCACTACTAAAATCGGATATGTCTTACAGTAAGGCTGTTTCTGGTAGCTTCAATAATGTACCTACTGCTACTCTAATAATGGATATAGCTACGGGCAATGCGCTAAGTGCCGGTGACTATACTCTGACAACGGTTATTAGCGACGGAGTGAGCAATGTAACCACCAATAGTCTTGTGCTCCACATTGCTACTGGCCTGAATATTACGAAGTTTTTGGGTAGTCCCAACCCTGTGAATATTAACGTAGATGCAGTACACTTTACTTATGAGTTAACAAAGTCTGCGCCCACTACTATTAAGGTGTTTGATGTAGCGGGTCACAAAGTTAAGGAAATAAGCTGCGAGGTAGGCAACAATGGTGCTGTGATTGGTAAGAATGATGTATCTTGGAATGGTATGGCAGACAATGGTGGTAAGATCGCAACGGGTTTATATATTGTGTATCTCATAACTGACGATGGCTCAAATAAGGCTACCGGCAAGTTTATGTTATTGGTGGTAAAATAATGAAAAAATTAATAATGGCTCTTTGTTGTTTTGGTTACGTTTTCGCCACCACTGGCTATGAGGCCTTTTTGGATAATGGCGTAGGTGCAAAATCTACAGCTTTGGCACAAGCCAACTTTGCCAATCCTAGTGCCGAAAGTGCTTTCATTAACCCCGCTTTAATAAGTAGCCTAACGAGTACTCAAGTTTCTGTGGCGTTAAACAAAAAATGGGACAGCATCAGCGAAATTTACGTAGCGACTACATATCCAATTGCTTCTGGTAAGTTTGGGCTGTCATATTTCAGTTCTTACACTTCGGATAGTATTTATGCTACTTATTACTCACCAGCTGCTGGGGAAGGTATCCTAACTGGCAAGACTTACAGCTATTACGCTTCTATGCTCATGCTTAGTTGCGCGCAAAATATTAACAAAGACTTATCTTATGGCGTGAATGCTAAAAACTTTACTAAGTATCTGGGTACGGTTCAAGCTTCAGCTTTTGCCTTTGACTTCGGTGTAAATTATATTGTGAATGATAAGCTTAATGCGTCTTTTAAGATTAGTAACCTGTATGCTACTGATTATGTGTGGAGCACCGGCACAGAAACTCCAGTGTTGGGTTATACCGGTGGCCTAGGGGTTAAGATTCTCGACAACCTATATGCTAATGTCGGTCTTAAGGATGAAGGGTTTGGTTCCTACATCCTCACCAGTCTGGAAGGTAATATTAATAAAATTATTTTTATGAGAGTGGGTTACAATAAAGATATGTTGTGTGCTGGTGTTGGTGTAAAATTTGAAAATATAGATGTGGATTATGCTTTTAACTCCTACCTTAAAGGAGATGAACTACTCGATACTGTACACCGTTTTGGAATGAGCTATTCCTTTGATTTAGGCTCAACACCAGAAAAGAAGGAAGAGGTTGTTAAACCCATAGTCAAAGAAGAGGTTGTTACAGTAGATATTGCCAAAGCAGTTAATGCTGTACTTACTGAGAATGAGGTAAGTAAGAAGATTGAGAATATAGCAACCCTTAGTGAGCAGCTAAATCCATCTTTTGCTGCAGAATTTATTATCAACAAGGATAAAGTTGTGTTGCAAGGATCGGCTAATGATATAGTACAAATATACTTAAATGATAATTTAATTGACATTAGGCCAGATAAAAAGTTTTTTTCTAAACAGGAGATACAAGGCAACTCTACGACGGCTGTATTTAACGCAGTGGTAAAGGAAGAGACGGTATTTGTGAAAATTAAAACAGTGGGGAACAGAGCGTTTGTCTCTGGTATATCTAAGCTGAACAAATATAATATTTGTGTCAATAATGTTCCTGTAGAAATTAAAGAAGATAATAGTTTCCAAACGGCATTAGAGTTCTCTAAAAATGAGGTTATGAAGTTTCAACTTAGCTTAGGTAAGTAATTCTGTGTCTTTCTCTTTCCCTGTATTCTTGGTAATATATACTATCAAAAGAAAGTTTATGAAGATGATATTTTTTCTTTGTAACATCATTTCTGTTTCATGAAATTATAGGGGGAGAGTCATTTATGAATGTCTTAGTGCTTGGAAGTGGCGGTAGGGAACATACCCTCATCTGGAAAATCTCACAAAGTCCGTTAGTAAATAAAATATACGCTCTGCCCGGAAATGGTGGCACAGCCCAGATAGCGGAGAATATAGTTGGTAAGGAAACGGATTTTCCTTTTATCGAAAATGTTGTTAGAGAAAAAAATATAGAATTAGTTGTTGTGGGGCCAGAAGTGCCGTTAGTCGCAGGTATTACCGATTATTTACAAGAGCGAAAAATACCCGTTTTTGGCCCAAATAAAATGGCCGCAAGGTTTGAAGGTAGTAAAAGTTATACCAAGCAATTTCTTGAAAAACATAATATTCCTACCGCACATTATCAGGAATTTACCACTTTTGAAAGTGCCATAAAATATGTAGAAAAGTCTAGTTTCCCTGTAGTGATAAAGGCTGATGGGTTGGCTGCTGGAAAAGGTGTGGTTATTGCCAATTCGTTGGCTGAAGCTACCGAAGCGCTAAAATCTATGATGCACGATGAAGTTTTTGGACAAGCCGGTTTAAGGGTAGTTATTGAAGAGTTTTTAGTAGGAGAAGAAGCTTCCTTATTGTGTTTTGTGGATGCCAACGGGATTACCCCCATGATTCCTGCTCAAGACCATAAGACAATCTTTGATAATGATCAGGGCCCAAACACTGGCGGGATGGGAACCTACTCACCGGCACCTGTAGTCAATACTCAGGTTTGGGATAAAATTCAAGAAACTATTGTAAAGAAAATAGAAAAGGGATTTATTGACGATGGTATTATTTTTAGAGGAATCCTATTTATTGGGTTAATGATTTGTGATGGTTTGCCCAAGGTGCTCGAATTTAATGTGCGATTCGGTGACCCTGAAACCCAAGTAGTCATTCCAAAGCTTAAAACAGATTTACTACAGATCATGCAAGCTGTAGTAAATGATAAATTAAATACAATAAAAATTGAGTGGAACAATGACTTTGCCGTCTGTGTGGTATTGGCTAGCAAGGGCTATCCTAACACGTATGAAAAGGGCAAAGAGATAAGTGGCTTACCCCTTGTTAAAGGGGTGGAGGAGCCCTCGGCAATAGTCTTTCACGCTGGTACAATGCTTAGTGGTGACAAAGTGTTGACTAATGGGGGACGAGTATTAGGGGTGACGGCTTTAGATAAAGACTTAAATATAGCAATTTCCAAAGCTTATCAAGCCGTAGACCAGATACACTTTGCTGGTAAGTATTACCGCACAGACATTGCTGCGAAAGCAAAGAAGTATTTGTAATGGACATTATTTTTGCCTCTCATAACCTTCATAAAGTAGGAGAAGTCCGCGACATCTTTAGAGATTTGGATGTTAAAATATGGTCACTGAGAGATTTGAACTATTTGCATGAGATCGATGAGGTCGGTGCCACTTTTTCGGAAAATTCCTTAATAAAAGCTAGAACCATTGCCGCCTTCTTTAATAAAATGGTAATCGCCGATGACTCGGGCTTGGAAATCGATGCGCTAAAGGGGAATCCTGGAATATACTCGGCACGTTATGCTGGGGAAAACTCAACGGGAATGATGCTTTGCCAGAAAGTGTTAGCGGAAATGAAAGCCTTCGATGGAGCGGCTAGAAGCTGTTGTTTTACGACAGTCATGTCATTAGTGGACCCCCAACTTAAGGTGGAGCAGTTTTTTGAGGGGAAAGTTCAGGGCTTTATTACTCAGGAGATGCAGGGTTCGGATGGGTTTGGTTACGATCCAATATTCTTCTATCCACCTCTTGCTAAAACAATGGCGCAAATGTCATTTTCAGAAAAAAATAGCATCAGTCACCGCTTTCGTGCTTTGCAAAAAGTGAAAGAATATATCAAACAAACATATGCCTAAAGTACTCTTTATTGCGAATGGTCATGGCGAGGATGTAATAGCTGCTTCAATTATTAAAGAACTGCAAGTAATCAGCCAAGATGTGGACGTTTATGGGTTACCCATGGTTGGGGTGGGGCTGGCTTTGAGTAGTTTGCCTAACGTGTCCATTATTGGCCCGCAAAAAGAGATGAGATCGGGCGGTTTTATTAAGTCAGTAGTTAGTCTCTGGCATGATCTATGGGCAGGTTTAATAGGACTACATTTTAGGCAAATTAAAAATGCCACTAAGCACAAATATGAATTGGTCGTAGCGGTGGGGGATTTTTTTCCCTATATTTTAGCTTTGCTTTTCTTGCGACCTTCCAAACTTGTGCTTATTTCCACGGCTAAGTCGGATTTATTTGAACCTCATTTTTTTCTAGAGCGATTGTTCTTTAGAATATTTCAGACGTTAGTCATTACTCGGGATCAAATAACTGCCGATAACTTAAGTGCTAGCAAGGTTATGAATGAATATTTGGGTAATGTAATGATGGACCTGGTCCCAGAAGCGAATTCAATAATAGAAAAGCAGGGAACAGTTGTGGGGATTTTGCCGGGAAGCAGATTTGAAGCCTACAACAATTTTAGACTTATTATGAAGGTAGTTAAAAACCTGCCTCGAGATTGGCACTATATTTGTGCAGTACCGGACACAATTAGGGTGGAGCAGCTTGATTTGTTGGCGGTAAAGGTTGACTTTGTTAGCTTTGCCCAGTTAGTAAATAGCTCAGATTTGGTAATTGGTTTAGCGGGTACGGCCAATGAACAATGTATTGGTAAAGGCGTTCCTGTTTTTTGTTTCCCTGGAACTGGCCCCCAGACTACCCGAAAACGCTTCCGAGATCAAAACAAGTTATTGAAGGGATTAACGCAATTTATTGATTCCACAGATTCTGCTATAATAGCCAAGCGCATTGAAAAGTTAGCAGCAACTGCGGCGTTTTGTGACCATGTTAATGTGCTCGGACCAAAAGTAATGGGTTCTGCGGGTGGATCCAAAAAAATAGCGGAGGAAATTCGATGTATTTTAGAATCCTTAAGTATGTAAAACCCTACACCAATAAACTCATTATTGCCATATTTTTTGCCGTAATTTTTTCTGTTTCCAATGTTTATTTTATTGCCTTAGTTCGAGATATTTCCAAGGCAATAGGCAGTAAAAATATGGTGCTATTTAATATTTATATTTTAGACACTGTGGGTCTTTATATTGTGCGTTTAGTGGCTACTTATTTCCAGACCTATTGGATGGCCTATATTTCTAGTAGATTAACCATTGATATTCGCGTGGAGTTGTATCGCCATGTACAGCATCTTTCGCTTACTTTTTTTGAGAAATATAGGCAGGGCGACATTATGAGTAGGATACTAAGCGATATAGGTGCTATCGAGAACGTTATTCGCTCCACCTTTACTTCTTTTATCCCACAAACCTTAACTCTTATCGGTGTGTTGATTTATTTGTTGGTATTAAATTGGCAGCTCACCATGATTACCTTTATTATTTTGCCAGTTTTTATTTTTATTGTGCAGCGCTTTGCCTCTCGTTTAAGGAAACTAAGCAGTAAGATTCAGAGAAAAAATGCGGATATAACCTCGGTGTTAGCCGAATCGCTGGCAGCTGTGCGTATCGTAAAAGCTTTTGCTATGGAAAATTTTGAAGTAAAGCGCTTTATACGTGAGAATGAGCGTAATTTTCGTTTATCCATGCAAAATGTTAGAGTAAGTGCTATCCAAGAGCCAGTAATTGCGCTTCTGCAGTTTCTTTCTATTGTAGTTGTGCTTTGGTATGGTGGTAGGCTGGTTGTTTTGGGGCAGATGGATATTGCAAACCTAATTGCTTTTTTTACTGGTATTTTACTGTTAATAGATCCCGTTTTAGCCTTGAGTAGAGTCTATACGCAAATTAATTCTGCTTTTTCTTCTTCAGAGAGAGTTTTTTCAATTCTAGATATGGTTCCAGATGTGAAAGATAAAAAACATGCACTGGTTATCGATAAAATAGAGGGTGAGATTTGTTTTAAAGATGTATCTTTTCAGTATAATGCCACGGAACAGATGGTTTTACACAATATCAATGTGAAAATTAAATCTGGTGAGACAGTAGCTTTAGTGGGGCCAAGTGGAGCTGGTAAAACTACGTTTATTAACCTTATTCCACGTTTTTACGACGTGACCTCTGGTTCGATAACTGTGGATGGCCATGACTTAAGAGATTTGCAAACGTTTTCTTTGCGTAGCCAAATCGGAATTGTTCCACAGGAGTCTATTTTGTTTAGTGGTTCTATAGAAAGTAATATTGCATATGGAAAAATTGGGGCTACCCGAAAAGAAATCGTGGAAGCGGCTAGAAAAGCCAATGCTGAAGAGTTTATTCTGAAAATGAAAAATGGTTATGTGTCTCGGGTCGGGGAGCGTGGGCAAAAACTGTCTGGTGGTCAGAAACAGCGAATCGCCATCGCTAGAGCTATATTGAAAGATCCCCGAATTCTTATTTTGGATGAGGCTACCTCTTCACTGGACAATGAGTCGGAAAAATTAGTGCAAGAGGCCTTGGACAGACTCATGGAAAATAGAACGACTCTGGTAATAGCCCATCGTTTATCAACGGTAATAAATGCGGATAGAATCCTTGTCCTAGAGAATGGACAAATTGTAGAGGAAGGCCCTCACGAAGAGCTTTTAAGTAAGGGTGGTTTGTACAAGAAATTGTATGAATTAAATTTTAAAAAAGAAAACGTTTCGCCTCCTGTTCCTAAGAATAAATCCTAGATAAATGAATAGACTTTACTAATATTTTTGCTCATGATAAGCTGAAAAAATGCAAAATATTGGGCTATTAATGACCTATAATGAAGCCGACATCATTGAAGAAGTGATGGAGGTTAATAAAAAGTATTTTGATAAAATATTGGTCTTGGATGGTTCCAGTGATAACACTGAAGAAATTTTACGCAGCTATGATTGTGTGAAGTATGTTTTGAAAGATCAAGATTTATTCCCTAAAAGAAAAATTGCTGATGGAGCCAGACAGTTCCTCTTAGAAAAGGCGCAAGAAATGTTTGGTTATGAAGGTTGGTTTACTATTCTCCATGGTGATGAAATTATGGTGGACAATCCAAATGACGTAGCTCTAAGGGCCGCTAAGGTAAAGGCAGAAAGAGTAAATTGGCATGGGCTAAATTTCTTCTTGCATACCAGCCAAAGGCAGTCCTACGATCCAAAGAGAAAAATTCAGGAGCAGGTTGTTTACTATCAGCCAGGAGCTTTAGAGGTAAGGCAGTTTATCAATAAGAAAAATATTTTCTATAATCTAAATCAGCTGCACAATGTTGTGCCTTACGGGGTGGGATATAAAACTTTGTTTGATTACCCAATTTTTAAGCACTATATTATTCGTTCAGTGCAACAGAAACAAATCAAACCAGTTGGTGGTGTGCAGGCCTTGCGTGGCGAAAATACGGCAAGTATTTCGGTTAATTATGACCAGATTTTTAAGGAAAAGGGCGATGATAACTTGAAAATTGTCCGTAAGTACGATGGAAGCTTCCACGAATTAGAACCGGGCAATAGACCAGATTTTTTAAAACAATGGTTGGCTTGGAGCAAATATCGCAAAATTGAATGGGGCGTTGTAGGCCCCCTTATCCCCAAGTTCGTGAAAAACTTTTTCGAATAACGATTACTCTATCAGAGGATTAAACGATATATCCACCCGTTTTTTGGAACACCTTGTAATATTTGCTAACCCCTTGTGCCAAGGTATGGAACGGTTCCGTATAGCCCTCTTGCCGCAAATTAGTTAAATCAGCTTGAGTGTAGGCTTGGTATTTGCCTTTTAATTTATCTGGGAAAGGAATGTATTCAATTTGTGCTGATTTATTTTCTTTTTGCAGCGTGTTGGCAATCTCTACAAAACTTTCAGCTTTTCCTGTACCACAGTTGTAGATGCCAGTAGTTTTATTATCAAAACAAAACAAATTTACTTTAACGGCATCCTCTACAAAAACAAAATCTCTAATAAAGTTTTCGCTGCCCTCGAAGAGTTTCATAGGTTGGCCATCTTTTATTTGGTTCATCATGTGGTATACCACAGAAGCCATAGTTCCTTTATGATTCTCGTTGTAGCCGTAGACATTGAAATAGCGTAGGCCTAATACCTGACTGCTTAAGTTTTTGTTTTGCAGGATTTGTCTGACATAGTTGTCAAAGAATAACTTGGAGAAGGCGTAGATATTTAAGGGGTACTCACAGGGAGCCTCTTCCCTAAATCCGGTGTCTCCGTTTCCATAAACCGAGGCGCTAGAAGCATAGAGAAAATCGATATTATTGGCTAAAGAGAAATTAAGAAGCTCTTTAGAATACTCGAAATTGTTTTGCATCATGTAGATTCCGTCAGTTTCCATGGTATTAGAGCAGGCTCCTTGATGGAAAATGGTTTGAATATTCTTGAAGTTGGGAAGGTGTTTTAAAAAATCTTGTTTGTCGATAAAGTCAGAAACCTTAAGTTTATTTAAGTTGAGATGCTTAGTAGAGTTTTTGAAACTGTCTACAACAATGATTTTGGTAATGCCCCGATCATTTAATGCTTTAATAATATTACTGCCAATAAAACCAGCTCCACCGGTAACAATGATCATGATACAAAACCCCTTTCTTTTTATTTAATAGTATTATTTATGTAAAAACAATAAAAGTTAAATGTATAATATTTATTGTTTACAATGATTATAGCACCATATGAAAATAGGCGACAATCAGCATTGTCCGCTATTTTCTTTCTGTGTATAATGGTGCATTATGACCGATAAAATTCGCAAGAAATGGGTTCTACATTTTCCCGCTACAAACTCTGATAAACCGATTGCTTATCATTTGGTTAAAGACTTTAATTTAGTCATAAATATCTTGCAAGCTACAGCTCAGGAAGAGACGGACTCTTTCCTTATTTTGGAAGTTATTGGTAGGAAAAAAGACATTGAGCATTCGTTAGAATTTTTGAGACAGCAAGACATTGAAGTGGAAGATATGGAAAAAGGAATTACCCTTAATTTTAATAAGTGTATCCATTGCGGTTTGTGTGTGGGGCTGTGTCCAACAGAAGCACTTACCATCGATCATCTTACTTGGGAGGTATGTTTTAATAAAAGTGAATGTGTGGTTTGCGACTTATGTTTGAAATATTGCCCTGTAAAGGCCATCGAGATGGAGTTCCTGAAATGAGAGTAACGTACAATCAGTTATTGAAAATGGTGTTAGAAAAAGGCATTAAAGAGACTGCAAAACAAGTGGACTCTGTGGCCTTGGGAGTATTCGAACCTTTAGAAAATGTAGTTTTATCCTTGAATATTAGTGGGCTGCACATTAAACCTTTTTCTGCCAAACTGCAAAATGTTCCTCTCTATAATGTAAGCAGTGACACTTTTATTCTGGGTTCGCAGACCCTAGCCATAGATGATGGAATGAACTCTCATTTTCCGGGAGAGTTTGCCTATGGTGGTGCCTTTTTAATCGAGGATTTAATCAATAGAGCGCAACTGGATTTGCGTATTAATGGCTATCCAAACGATGTGCATGATAAGCAGGAAGTGCGAAAATTTATCACAAATGAAGATGTCGATAGAGCGCAACTCACAATAGATGTTGTTTACCCTCAAGCACTCAATGCCTATGTGAATTCTACTGAGAATTACAAGTTTAGCGAAAATGGGGTTGTGAAGACAAACTTTCAAACTGTTAATTTCCGCTCTAATGGTGTATTGCAGCTCATTTATGAAATTAAAGAATTTGTCAGTGAAGTTTTTGTGGCTGGAGCAAAGGGGAGTATCTTATTCGGCGATAATGGCTATAAAATAGTGGGTGACTTTAAAGAGATGGATACCTTGTACATTAGCGGTTTAAGTTTAAAAGGATATGGAATCTATCTTGCTGCGGGAATAGGAATAGTTGTTAAGGCAGAAAACAACCAAGCTCTTATTGAGAAAATACTCAGCAATGAAGCGCGTGCATATAATCTGTTCGATATCGGCATAAAGAAAGACGTAGGTACAATTCCCTTAGCACAGCTAAAAAAGCCTACTGTTAGCGTAAATAATTTAGAGGTCAAAACATGTTCTTTGACCAGTATTTACTTAGCACAAAAGATATCTGAAAAGCTGATTGTCTCCTGAGATCGTTGCTGGTAATAGGCTGATGCGCTATTTGGAATTGTTTCTAAATGGAGGCATAAGGGCATTTTGATTGCCATAACTCAGAGATTTTTTGTTGACACATATTTCTAGAAATGGTATGTTCTAAACCTGTTTGTAAATTAGTGTTTTATTAAGGAGAAATAAGAGATGTATGCAATTGTTGAAGTAGCAGGAAAACAATATAAAGTTACTAAAGGATTAAACGTTTATGTAGATAGATTGGAAAGTGAAAATGAGTCTAAAATTAATTTAGATAAAGTTTTATTGCTTAGCAATGAAGGTGATGTGGAAATAGGTATGCCATATGTTGATAATGTTTATGTAGAAGCGGTAGTAAAAAATCAGGAATTTAAAGATAAAAAGGTTATTGTTTTTAAATATAAAAACAAAACTGGTTTTCATAAGAAACAAGGTCACAGACACAAATATACTTTGCTTGAAATTCAAGATATTGTAACTGGTGCTAAACCAGCAAAAAAAGAAGCTAAGGTAGTGGCGCAAGTAGAAGAAAATAATAACTAAGTCTAATAAAAGGCGAAGCGTAATAGGAGGCTAATATGGCTCACAAAAAAGGTAAAGGTAGTACATCAAACGGAAGAGATAGTAATCCACAGTATTTAGGCGTAAAAGTCTATGGTGGTCAAAAAATTAAGGCTGGAAGCATTATTGTGCGTCAACGTGGTGAGACAATAAAGCCAGGAGTTAATGTTGGATTAGGAAGAGATTATACAATTTTTTCATTAATCGATGGTGTCGTTAAGTTTGAAACGGTTAAAGATGACAGGAAAAAAGTCAGCGTAGTCGTTAATCAGTAGTATTTTATTAGAAAAAATAATATAAAAAAGAGCGGGCTTCAATGTCCGCTTTTTTTATTTATTCAGTGGCTAAATTTAGGATAGAGGAAAATTATGTTTATTGATATTGCACATATTTATGTTAAGGCAGGAGATGGTGGCCCAGGGTCAGTTAGTTTCCGTCGTGAAAAATTTGTACCAAAGGGCGGTCCTGATGGTGGAGATGGTGGCAAAGGTGGTGACATTGTTTTTATATCAGACCATAATTTGCGCAGCCTAATGGACTTTAATTATAAAAATAAGTACAAAGCTCAAGATGGGGTGCCAGGAGATCGAAGAAATATGTTTGGTAAAGATGGTGAAAACATGGAGATACGAGTTCCTGTGGGTACGCTTCTAAAAGACAAACTTACCGAAGAAATAATCCATGACTTCCAAGTCGATAATGAGATCTTTATTTTGGCTCATGGTGGTAAAGGCGGAAAGGGGAATTCACATTTTGCGACAAGTGTTAATCAGACTCCCTATTATGCGCAAAAGGGCTTAGCCGGTGAAGAAAGAGACGTAATAATGGAGCTAAAACTGATTGCTGATGTAGGTATTATTGGTTATCCGAATGTAGGGAAAAGTTCGATTATCTCTAAAATTACGAATTCAAGACCAAAAATTGCCGATTATCCCTTTACAACTTTGGTGCCAAATTTAGGTGTGGTGAAGTATAAAGACGATAAGCAGTTTGTAATTGCTGATGTGCCTGGATTAATTGAAAATGCGCACACGGGACAAGGGTTAGGGCACCAATTTTTAAGGCATGTGGAAAGAACGACCTTGCTTGTTCATGTGTTAGATGTTGCCGATTTTTATGATCGGGACGTGGTGAAAGATTATAAAGTGATTAACCAAGAGTTGGTTTTATTCAATCCTGATATCCTGAAAAAGGAGCAAATTGTAGTCTTTAATAAAATAGATGCAGTGGAAGATAGGTCCCGTTTAGAAAAGTTGAAAAAGAAATTTAAAAATCATAGTGTTTATATGATTTCTGCTGCTACTGGTGAGGGCATAGATGCCTTATTGGCTGAAATTACAAAAAAAGTATCAGAAAAAAACGATATATAGAGTTATCCACAGATAGTTCGTAAATATTTTCCAGTTATTTTTAGAGAGAATCCCTAAGTATATTTTTTATAAATGGTAGTTTTGGGTTTGTATTAAAGTTTTGTATGCCTAAAGTTGGGCTGAAACGCTTTGAGATTGGTAATAATTTACAAAAGATAAATGTCCACAAAATTGAAAATTGTAGGTTGAGACGATTTGGAATGATTATTGAGATAAATGCCAATAATTCATTCTCACAAACATATACCAAAAATAATGGTCAATTTGCAAAAGTATAGGGCCGATGTGCATGCTAATAAATTCTCAATAAATTGACTTTAAAAATGATAAATGGTACTTTCTAATTATGGATTTCTTTGGACAAGACATGACCCTCTTTAAGTATAATCTGTATAAAAATACAGGCTCAAACCCTCTTAATTACCAATCGCCGAGTTCAACAGACCCTAAGCAGAACACTTTGTATTTTGCGCAAAAATTTAACGACATATTTAGTTCCTTCCTTTCAGGTACAGATGGTCAGTCAGACAATACTTTAGGTAACTCCGGTTCGGACTCTGACTTGTATGGCACCTCATCAGATCCTTTTGCGGCAAATACCAACTATCAGTTAGCACAAATGAGTATGTTACAGAACAATTACTTCTCTTCTCAAAACATAGATGTCTTAAATAAGTCTGTAGCTATAATTGGTAAAACTGCACATTATAATGTCAATGGAAAGTCCAACGTGGGTGTAATCCAGAGCGTATTAAATGATGCTGGGGTTTTATATTTTAAAATAAACGAGGCTAAAATCCCTCTTAGTGATGTTTCGGAAGTTAGTTAAGGAGGTTATTGTCTCATGCTTGATATTATGAAAAACGGCGAAAATGCAATGCGAGCTTTTGAGACTTCGCTGCGTATTGGAACTGCGAATATGGGAAATATGAGTACCGTTGGCTATAAATCTCTCAAGTATTCCTTTAAAACAATATTTAATAAAGTTTTAGATACTGGTTCCGCAGGCACAACCGATCGTGGTGGCACCAACCCTCACCAAGAAGGGTCGAGTGTAGCCTTAGCCAATATTTCTGTAGACTTTTCTCAAGGTGAGATTGGAAGTGGTGGGCAATTAGACCTAGCTTTAAAAGGGAATGGAATGTTTGTAGTTTCCCCTGATAACGGCAAGACGTTCCTATATTCACGAGCGGGCAATTTTAAGCTAAATAGCTCGGGTAACTTGCTTGATAATTCAGGCAGAAAAGTATATGGGTTTAAATACTTAGGAAATGGTCAGTTTGATACAGCCAATTTACAAGAGATAACAATGCTAAATCCGACCAATGCTGGTTGGCAGTACCAGGGAAATAGAGGTATCTTGGTAGAAGACTATGCAGCCTCCCAGCAAGACCCAGCTAATGTTGATAAGGCCAGACCCGCTTATCAAGTTGCCGTTACCGACTTCCCGAATAGAGGCGCTTTAATTCAATATGATGGTACCACCTATAAGGCAACCCCTGCTGCGGGGATCCCTTTTAACCCAGGAGCCCCCAATGACGCAGGAAGAGCCGAAGCCGTTTCTCAGTCAGTGGAAAAATCTAATGTGTTTTTTATTGGGGAGACCGTTGACGCTATGGAAGTTCAAAGAGCGATGTCAGCCAGTCTTACTGCTGTTAAAATTGCAAGTCAGCAAATCCAAAATATCATTCAGCAACTGGGAGCATAAGTTAAGTGAGCACTCAGACCGTAATTAAGTTCCCCATAGAGATGAAAGAATGGCAGCACTATTCACCAGATTTATTGGAAAGAATGTTCCCTGGACAAAATATGGCCTATATACCTAGAGATTTAATTATTAAGTACCAAAATCAATTACAAAAAATACTATTGTTGTGGAAAGAAAATTTGGAAAAGAATTTTGAAATATCGTTTTTAATTAGCAATGTGAATGTAATCCAAACGCCTTACATTGATTTTGAGAAAACGAATAAGCAGTATGTTATCTTTATGTTACGAGAGCAGGATTTGTTTTTTTCTGTCTATATTGAAGACAAACTGCTGAAATTTATTTTAGATCACGTTTTTGCCGTGCATGAGCAGACCGGAAAACTGTCTTTTTCTGAAATGGAGAAAATATTTTTTAATCAGTTTTATTTGGATACACTTTTCCCTGTCTTATCTGCAACAAAAGTGCTGAATTCTGAAGCCTGTGAGTTAGATTTTGGGAAAAAGGAAAAAAGTAAACTAATCAACGATTTAGAAGGATATTTTGTTTTCGATTACAACTTAGCTTTATCATCGATGCAGGAAACTAGTTCAATCATGTTTGCGTTTTCTAAAAAAAATTACGAAACTTTCTTTGAGAGATTAAGCATCAATAAAAACATATTCCCAATGATTCACTTAAACAGGCAGGCTATGGAAAAAATCCACACAGAAGTTGACGCCTATTTAGGTGAAGTGCAAGTAAATCTTGGAGAATTGCAAAAAATGCAAGTTGGAGATGTTTTACTCTTAAAGAAAAATCTGGGAGAATATGTAGACGTTGAGATAGGAAATGAATTACAATTCAAAGCGCAACTTGGAATGAAGGATAATAGAATTGCTTTGAAGTTGGTAAATATGCTGGAAGATTGCGACGAAGAAAAGCGTGATGAAATCGATGAAACCGAAAAAGCTCAAGCTGTGGTTGAGCGAGAGGTGACGATAATGAATCGCTTTCAGTCAGAGCCAGTATTTGATGAGGCGTTTGTTTCAGTTAGAGAAGACAGTGATACACCAGTAAAAGATTTTGATTGGGAGAAAGTATAATGGCCGTTAATAAAGATGAATTAAAAGAGCTTATAGAGAATAACTTGTTTGGTAGTGGTGACTTTTCCTTTGGAGACCTCAATGGCAGTGAGGATACAAGTGAGGGTATACAAGAAAGTTTGGATAATGATTTCTTGCTAACGCAAGAGTCGGAAGATATTTCCTTAACTGAATTAGATTTGGATATTGATTTGCCAGAAACTATCGATACTAAGGATACTACTGAATCTTCATTTGCTACGGATATCAATTTGGATATGCAGGAGGAATTTGAAGAAGCTTTGAAATTTGATTCCGACGACAATGTTTCCTCTGGAATCTCAGAAGAGTTTAGAAATAACCAAAATCTATTAATGGATTTAGATTTAAGTTTGGACAATTTTGAGCAAATTGAGGATAAAAATGAAACTATGGGAGAAAATACTTTTGACCATTTAGATATTAATTTTGATCTAGATAATTACAAAGAAGAAGTAGAAAAAGAACCAGAACCAGAGGAACGCAAACAAATTTTTCCAGATATTATGGAACCAGAAATTCTAGAGCAAGATATTATGGAACCAGATATTCTGGAACCTGAAGTGCCAAAATTTAATTACAATTTTGAGGAGAAAATTAATGTTAAGCCCATTGAGTTTCCTCAGCTCGAAGAGCAGATCTCAGGGCGTAATTTTGACTTGGATTTTTTTGCCAATATTCCTGTAAAAGTAGATATTTTTTTAGGAAATACCACCATTTCGCTTAAAGAGATTTATGATCTTACGGAAGGCTCAATTATCGAGCTGGATAAGTTATTTGGCGAACCGTTAGAACTACGAATCAACGGGCAAATAGTGGCCTTAGGTGAAGTCGTAGCCGTTGATAACCATTATGGTATAATGCTAAAAGAAGTTATAAAAAGTAAAAAGTAGTACAAGTAGTCAATTCGCTCAAGTAGTGATTATTTAAGAAAAATTTGTTTTTATGGAAAGGACCTATTCTTTGAAGCTTGGTTTAATGTATTTTGTTGAGATTTTTTTTGTACTGGCGATTATCATAATTATATTTTATGCAGGTAATTATTTGCTAAATTTTATTCCTGGAAAAAAATTTCGTAATCAGCGCATAAAAGTACTTGATTATTTGGGCCTACAAGCACAAATGGGCATATATTTATTAGCTATAGATAATGAAGAGTATGTCGTGACTGTAGGGAATCGAACGATTGTTCATATTGTAAAGAAAGAGAAAATTAGCTTCTCTGAAGAACTAAAAAAGAAGACCGAAAAAGATGTTGTTAGTAGCTCCAATTAGTTTAGACTTAAATCAGGTACTATCTGGGAACCCCATACAGTTTAGTAACTCGATTTCTTTAATCCTTTTTCTTTCTTTGCTCAGTATAGCTCCTTTCTTTCTAATTTCTGTTACCTCTTTTTTAAGAATAACCATCGTACTGGGGATGCTGCGCACGGCTATGGGGACTCAGCAATCACCTCCCAATATGGTTATTATTGCTTTGTCCTTGTTTTTAACCATTTTTATTATGTCTCCAGTATGGAAAAAAATAGATAATAACGCCATTCAACCTTATAATAAAGGGCAGATAACTCAGGATGTGGCTCTAAAAAATGCGCTTGACCCGTTACGAGATTTTATGTTTAAGCAGGTGTCGGACAAGGATTTATCCCTTTTTGCGCAATTTGCAGAAATAAATATCAAGAGCCTCAAAGATAAAAACAATGTCCCTACGTATGTGTTGATTCCAGCCTTTATGATCAGTGAACTTAAAAAAGCGTTTATGATTTCCTTTGTGTTGTTTTTGCCGTTTATTTTAATAGATTTGCTGGTGTCTAATATTCTTCTTTCACTAGGTATGATGATGCTTTCTCCAGTTATGATTTCGTTACCGTTTAAAATCCTTTTCTTTGTATTGGTTGATGGGTTTAATATTATCATTAAAGGCTTAGTTGAGAGTTATACTCGCTAGTATTGTACTCCTCAGTGGATTAATTTTTTCTGAAGTTTACAGCATTAAGTACTTTGGGGAAATTAACACCCACCATTTATTGAATTTGTTTCCTATTAATGTAACTTTTAATAAAGAAGATATAATAAATTTAAGAGACTCCTACAAGAAATCTGCAAATTTTGTTTACTATAAAGGAAATACTTCGGGTATTGATCAGTTTAACTTCGAGCTGATGAGTAAAAAAGATTTTCCAGAACTAAAGCAACTCCTCTATAGTAATCATCCAGAGAGTATTAAGGATGATCGCATTGTTTATAAAAATAGTAAGGTCCTTGGTGCTTCCCGAATCGTTTTTTTTCACAAAAATATTGCAGATTTAAATGGGTTTTTGGTGGTAAAAGTAAATTATCTAGAAGCTAGTGGTACTTTTTCCTGTATGGGCGGGATTGGAGGGCCAGGCCCTTCGGAACTGTATGTGGGGCAGGCAATTGGCAAGGCCTATTGGGAGAATCTGCAAAGCAATTTTGTTTGGGGAAATGGTTGGGAGAAAACTTTTTATGTAAAAAAAAACAATATAGTTGGTGGTATTTTGGATGTTTATCCTGAGCAAGAGAACTCTCCTTATGCTGTAGAAATAAAATTTATCAGAGAACCAACGCAGTCCGCTCCCATATCGCTAAATATACTAATTACGGATGATTACTCAGTTCAGACTTACCCGTATAGTATTGTGGCCAAAGATTTGTTTATCGAAGATGGGGCTAAAATTCACAATATTATTATCGGTAAAGACCCCGTGGTACAGAAGGGCAGCGATGTGCTTTTTGGAAACTACGGAATACAGCATGATTACAAGGTCAGGATTAAGGAAGTGGGCAAATATGATATTTACTTTACAGCCAATGGAGGACCTGCCCGCTACGTTATTAAAATTGATGATAAAATATATAGCGGTTATGCCAATAATGATTCCATAAAAATTACTGAAATCAATGCTTTTTTCCCTCGTCTGATGTTTATCCAGACCTTTCCCTTGCCTGGCTCAAATTACCCAGTGACTATTACGATAAAAAAGAAATCGTAGTATACTATTTATATGACAGAAGGAATGGCAATCGATTATATTAGGCAGGGAATTAACTTGCTTTTATTGTTAGTAATGCCGGCAGTAGGTGCTGGTTTGGCTATCGGTTTATTGATTTCCCTGTTTCAAGCGGTTACCCAAATCCAAGAACAAACCTTAACATTTGTGCCAAAAATGATAATAGTTTTTTTGGTTGTCTCCATGACTTTTCCTTGGATGGTCTCTACATTAGTGGGATGGACAACATCTCTGTGGGCTAATATAGCCAACTTCTGATGTTTGTTTCTCCAGCCCAGTTATTAGTATTTTTTTTAATACTGGCCAGAATTATTGGCTTATTTACTACAGCCCCGATTTTAAGTGATAGAGCAATCCCCCAGATGTTTAAGCTATCATTAGCGATTTGGATTACGATTATTTTCTCTTTTGTAATCCATGTACCCGTTTTGAGCCTAAGTAATAATTTACAGATCGGACTGGCGCTTATAGGCGAGTTTTTTATTGGGTTTACCATGGGTTTTATTACCCGAATAATATTTGTGGGAGTGCAAATGGCGGGTTCTTTAATGGATATGCAGATGGGACTCAGTGCTGCGGCTTCCTTTGACCCTTCAAGCGGTGGGCAAACAACCATAATGGAGCGGCTAATGTTTTACTTTACCATCGCTCTAATATTTATTTTTAATGCTCATCATTTGTTTTTTGTGGCGATATTTGAAAGCTTTAAGGTTATTCCCTTAGTGAAAGTGGTGGAGTTTCAGGGACTATATAGTCAGTTAGGATTGCTCTCTAGTAAAATATTCCTTACTGCCTTGAGTTTATCTATGCCGTTACTCGTCATTATTTTTATTTTAGACTTTTCCTTGGGACTCTTGGCGAGATTGGCTCCTCAGGTTAATGTCTTTAACTTAGGATTCCAAATAAAGCCCATGTTGGGTTTATGGATATTTGTTTTTACGTTACCCATGTTGTCCAGTGAAGTTAACTCCTTGGTTAGCGATATGATGAACGAAGTATACAAACTGCTGGCGAGCGCGAAGGTGTTGTAATGGGCGATTCAGCTGGCGACAAAACAGAAGAACCAACGCCTCATAAGCTGCGGGAGGCTAGAAAAAAAGGGCAAGTTGTAAAAAGTAAGGAAGTAACAACAGCCTTGATTTTTTTAGCTTCGTATTACATCTTAAAATCTTCTGTGGTTAAGATGTGGCAGGGTATTGAAGAATATTTCAAGTTGTCGTTTAGTGTGTTGTCGTCTGATATTTCCATGGCTTTGGTTTTAAAGTTGCTAAGTAATTTAGTAATGACCATGCTCTTATTATTAATGCCGTTAATGCTGACGAATGTACTTGTGGCCCTTATTGTCGAGTCTTTGCAAACGGGTTTTAATCTCTCTGGGGAAAGCCTAAAACCTCAATTAAACAAGATTAATCCTCTGGAAGGATTTAAGCGCTTATTTTCACCTAAGGGTTTAGTGGAGTTAGCCAAATCAATTGCCAAAATGGCGATCATTTTTAATATTATGTATAGTGCCGTTATAAAGGACCTTCCGACTCTGTTGCGAACGGGAGGTATGCCCGTATTACAAGCCATTATTTTTTCGGGAGACTTGGCGTTTAAGATTGCCACGCGTGTGGGTATGTTTTACCTGTTTATTGCCCTGCTGGACTATTTTTACCAACGTTATGAGTATATGAAGCAAATGAGAATGTCGAAGCAAGAGATTAAGGACGAATATAAAAAGTTGGAAGGTGATCCCTTAATAAAACAAAGACTTCGAGATATGGCAATGCAAATGGCTGGTGGCCGGGGTAGAGGCAGTGCGGCTTCCGCCGATGCGGTGGTTACGAATCCTACACATATAGCGGTGGCGGTAAAATATGATACAGATATTATGCAGGCACCTCAAGTGGTGGATAAGGGTAAAATGCTGATCGCCGAACAGATTAAACAGATTGCGTATGAAAATAATGTTATGGTTCTCGAGAACAAAGAACTAGCATGGGAGTTGTTTAATTCTACTGAAATTGGTGGAGAAATACCTCCCAAACTTTACTCGGAGGTAGCTAGCATTTTGGCTATGGTTTACGAAATAAGAAAAAAGAGAAAAAAGTTAGTCTAATTCAACTTTCGCTTCGTTTTACCTAAAAATGGCATTTTGCAACAGTCCCTTCATAGTATAAAATAGAGGAATAATATGTTTATAGAATTATTGGCCAATAAAAAAATAGTATTAATTGTCGCAATCATACTCCTTTCCATGAGTGGTCTTTTTATTTATGAAAGAGGCAGAGCCAATGGTTACAATGTCCTCGACAAACTTGAAATGCAGCAGAATGTGGATAACCAGAAGATAATGGTGCACATAGAAGGCGCGGTGCATAGACCAGGAGTCTATGAGGTTTCGGCTAATATGCGTGCCTATGAATTGGTACTGTTGGCAGGCGGTATAAAGCCGGAAGCTGATTTAAGTAAAACAAATATGGCGAAAATTTTAAGTGATGGAGAAAAAGTCTTTATTCCAGAAACAAAAAATAGAATTAAAAAAGAAAAAGCTATTAGTGTGAAGAAAGTAAATCAGTCAGCCCCAGTTATTGTCCTTAATGTTAATTATGCGAGTGTTGGTGAATTGGCTGCAGTCTGCGGTGTTGGAGAGAAGTTGGCCAAAGAAATTGTGGTTTACAGAACTCAACATGGAGAATTTAGTAAGTTAGACGAATTGAATAATGTAAAAGGAATTGGTCCAAAAAAACTTGAAAGGCTAAAAAAATACTTAGTAATTTAATCT
>CAIUUT010000109.1 GCA_903902445.1 uncultured Candidatus Marinamargulisbacteria bacterium | reverse complement strand
TGGTGAAAGTCATACTGATGGGTTGGCTAAAGCAGAAATTACTCGTAATATGGCTGTATTTCAAGAGGGGGGGGGCAACTCATTTAGCTTTAGAAATGTTTAGAGCCACATTTCAAGAACAGTTAGATAGGTATTTTCAAGTAGGAGACAATGAAGCAGAGTTACTTGAACATTTAACTCAGCGTTGGCAGTTTGTGGGGGCAGATGTTGTTGATCAGTATTTAATGCTTGCACGATCGGCAAGAGATTCAAGAATTAGAATAATAGGTTTAGACACAGATAATACAAATCAGAGTAATTCTACAGCAGAACTAATAGATGCGCAAAACATATTCTGGGCAACAACTTTACAAAAAACATTAAAAAATCCAAAGGAAAAGGTTCTTGCTTATTGTGGTAAAGGTCATTTAGGCTATTCTCAAATAGGTCGATCTTTTAATCAGCAATTTAATGCGATTTCTGGTGTTCAGTCACTTGCAATTAGCTTAAAAGGACAACACCCAACTATAAACAAAGAACATGCGACCAGTTTAGATGAAGCGATGAGTGCAGTAATAGTTGGATTAGGAATCAAAAACGAAAGATTTGCTGTCCCAATAACAAAAAGCACCTCTGGGTATAAACCAACAGATTTATATCTTAATCTACCCCAACAATCGGGCACAACTTGAGTCTTTCAAATATGGACAGTTGGGTTGCATCTACTAATAACTTAATGTGGGTTTTTTATTAATAAAAATTTTCACTACTTAATACGTGTGTATGGGCTTGTGGATATTTGTTTTTGAACGCATTAGAAATAGTTCCTGAATTCAGTTTTACTTCACAACCAATTAAGTCGGAATTGTTTGACAGAACAAGATCAACTTCTGATCCTGTTTTTATACGCCAATAATTCACTTGATAATTTAGATTTTTATATTGTATTTCTTTTTTAACTTCACTTATGATGAAATTTTCAAAAAGAGCACCACTATCAGGTCTAAGATGTACATCGTCAAAATTACTAATAATAGCATTCCTTAATCCAACGTCCCAGAAATAAATTTTGGGTGTTTTACCTATTTCTTTTCTACCATTACTACTATAAGGGTATAATCTATAAAGAAGAAAACTCTGCTCAAAGATTTCAATATATCTTTCAACAGTTCTGCGATCCATACTCAATTTTGTTGCAATTTCTTCATAATTTACAAGGTTTCCAATTTGGTAAGCTAATAGTTTTAATAAATCTCTACCCTTTGCCTTATTTTCAATGAGGTTTAACTCAATAATATCTTTAAATACTGCAGTTGACGAAAGATCAGTTAAATATTCTTTTTTCTCCGAGAGATTTAAGAGTTCTGGATATAATCCATAAGACAAAACTTGATATAGCAACTCTTCAACATTGTATGTGCGATTTATTCCTTTATATTTGTTACTAATATTTTCAACAAGTGTTGTGTAGATATCTTTTTCTGAACCTTTTTGATAAATGTATTCTGAAAAAGTAAGTGGATATAATTGATATTCGATTTTTCGTCCTGCCAAACTTTCAGACGTTTTATTTTTGATGTGAAAAGATGAAGATCCTGTTGCGATTATTTGTAAATCAGGAAGTAAGTCGTATATAATTTTAATAGCTCGACCCGGGTTGGATAATAGATGTATTTCATCTAAAATAATTTGTCGATTATTACCCAATAAACTTTTGTATGTTTCTAGATTATAACTTTCAAATACTTTTCTAACCTCTTCCAGATCAAATAGTAAATAGGTAGCATCTGGGAATAATCGCCTCAATAATGTCGATTTACCAACCTGTCTTGCACCTAACAGCACGATAGCCTGTTTATATCTATTAAAATGGGTTTTTAATGTATTTTCTAGTATTCGCTCCAAGCCGCCGCCGCCA
>CAIUUT010000108.1 GCA_903902445.1 uncultured Candidatus Marinamargulisbacteria bacterium | reverse complement strand
CCTGCTGAAAATTATGCTATAAAAACTGGAACTCAGCCCTCTATTACCACGGCCGCTAATATTAAAAATTTTAAAAGGCAAATAAAAAGTATTGGGTTTTCCTACGATTGGGATCGAGAAATTGACACAACCGACCCTAAGTATTTTAAGTGGACGCAATGGATATTTCTACAATTATTTAATCAGGGATTGGCTTATGAAGCTCAATTTCCTATAAATTGGTGTCCTTCCTGTAAAACAGGTCTAGCTAATGAGGAAGTAGTTGATGGAAGGTGCGAAAGATGTAACGAACAGGTTACTAAAAAGAATTTACGTCAATGGATGCTTAAAATTACAGCCTATGCTGAAAAGTTACTCAATGACCTCGATACGCTTGACTGGCCAGAACCTATAAAATTAATGCAAAGAAACTGGATCGGAAAAAGTGTTGGTGCCAGGGTTACCTTTACCCTAAAGGAAACTGAAGATATAAACTTAGGTTATGGTAAGCATATCGACATATTCACTACCAGACCTGATACATTGTTTGGCGCTACCTATATGGTTCTTTCTCCTGAACATCCGCTTGTGGAAAAAATTACAACGAACGAAAATAAAGTAGCGGTCACTAAATATGTAAAGGAAGCATCCCTTAAATCTGATACGGAGCGTGTATTTTTAAGTAAAGAAAAGTCTGGAGTATTTACAGGTGCTTATGCCATTAACCCAGTTAATGACAAGGAAATTCCAGTTTGGATTGCAGACTATGTTCTTATCTCTTACGGTACTGGAGCTATTATGGCTGTCCCCGCTCATGACCAAAGAGATTTTGATTTTGCGCTAAAATACAATATTCCTATAATTCAAGTTGTGGCCAAAAGCAAGGACTTACTAGCTCAGCCTCTAGAAACTGCTTTTACCGAAATAGGCTACGCCATGAATTCAGAAAAATATGATGGATTGCCCACTGAAGAATTTAAAAAAATAATTATCCAATACTTAGAGGATAATAAGCTTGGAAAAAAAGAAATAAATTATAAACTTAGAGACTGGGTATTTTCAAGACAACGATATTGGGGGGAACCCATCCCAATCATTCATTGTCCTAAATGTGGATTAGTTGCTGTTCCTGAAAGCCAGCTGCCTTTAGTGCTCCCCAAAGTTGAAAAATATGAACCCTCAGGAACGGGTGAATCGCCTCTTGTAAACATCAAAGATTGGGTGGAAACAACGTGTCCCACTTGTGGTGGCCAAGCGCAAAGAGAAACAAATACTATGCCCCAATGGGCCGGTTCATCTTGGTACTATTTACGCTATATTGATCCCTTAAACAATAATGAACTTGCCGACTTCAATAAATTACAATACTGGTTACCGGTTGATTCATATATTGGTGGGGCAGAGCATGCCGTACTCCATTTACTTTACTCTCGCTTCTGGCATAAATTTCTATATGATCTTAAGATAGTTCCCACGCCGGAACCCTATTTTAAACTTACTAATCAAGGGTTAATAATGGGAGAAGATGGACAAAAGATGTCAAAATCTTTGGGCAATGTGGTTAATCCTGATGATGTAATTAGCGCACATGGTGCTGACGCCATGCGACTATACGAAATGTTTATGGGGCCCTTGGAAATGTCTAAACCTTGGTCAACCAAAAGCATCCTAGGCGTCCGCAGATTTTTAGAAAAAGTTTGGCGATTATTGAATAAGAATATTAGTGATTCTTATAATAATAGTGAGGAACTTATAAAGCTAATGCATCAAACCATAAAAAGAGTTACTGATGATTTAGAATCCTATAAATTTAATACAGGGATTAGTACTCTTATGATTTATGTTAACGAGCTTACAAAAGAGGATACGATTAATAAGAAATTAATTGAAAATTTATTAATAATGCTTGCGCCCTATGCTCCCCACCTAGCCGAAGAGTGTTGGGAGAAAATCGGCAATAAGTACTCAATTCACAAACAAGCATGGCCACAACATGAAGAAAAGTTTTTGGTT
>CAIUUT010000107.1 GCA_903902445.1 uncultured Candidatus Marinamargulisbacteria bacterium | reverse complement strand
ATAATGAGACGAGGGTTGAGCGCTTCAAGTTTTGAGCGCAGCATAATAAATTTTTGCATCCTATTATTATAGGTATTCTGAATGCTTTGAATTAACTCATGGTTAATTTCTGCTAAAAACATACTTTTTTCTTTTAACTTCCCCATTAGCAAACTTTTCAACCTTTCTTTAGAACTAAGAAAGTATTGAAGATATTCATCTTTGGGTAAAGAAACCATAACTGCTGCAGCCGTTGGAGTAGCAGCTCTGGCATCCGCTACAAAATCTGCGATTGTAAAGTCCACTTCGTGCCCTACAGCACTTATTATAGGCATCTGCGATGCGAAAATAGCTCGAGCAACCACCTCTTCGTTAAACCCCCATAACTCCTCAATACTGCCACCACCTCTAGCCAAAACTAAAACATCTAAGTCTACGCACTGGTTTGCTAGAGCAATGTTCTTGGCAATACTTTGCCCTGCACCACTTCCTTGCACAATAGCTGGCAAAAGAAATATTTGCACAGAGGGGTTACGCAGCCTGATGGTCGAAACAATATCATGAAAAACGGCACCTGTCGGAGAGGTGATTAACCCCACTTTTTTAGGGTAGAGCGGTATTTGTTTTTTGTGTTGCTGGTCAAAGAGCCCTTCTTTTTCTAATTTCTTTTTCAACTGCTCAAAGGCTAAAGCTAAGGCGCCAATTCCCGCAGGCTCCATATATTGCACATGCAAGGAATATGTCCCACGCTTCTCGTAAATGGAAACTTTACCACGCACAATGACCTGCATATTGTCTTCCAAGGTAAAGGAAAGCTTGTTCGCGCCAAATATTACACAGCTAATTTGCGAAGAATCATCTTTTAAGGTGAAATAGAGTTGATTTCCCATACTGTAGTTTTTTAGGTTCGAAACTTCACCTTTGACCCAAATGTTATGGAGAAACTCTTCCGCATCAATAATGTTTTTCAGGAAACGAGTTAACTCTGTTATAGAAAATATGTGACTCTCAACCATTTAAGCTTATATACTTTTTTTGCAGTTCCTTATCGAACGTTAACAGTTGCGCTTTACTATTGATCGCACTAGCTAAAATAATAGCATCGGGCAATTTTAGTTTAAAACGTTTTCTGAGATTGACAACATAATTTAGTAGATCTAGTTTATTTAAATCTAAACTCACAACCTCACATTGCTCTACAAACTCACCAAAGAGTTTAATATCATCTGCTGATAAATGTGGGAAAGAAAGAAATTCCAAGTAACTTACAATAGAGATTCCTAGCCAAGAAGCATTCACTACCTCTTCAGCGTTTTCAAGTTCACCACGCAACAAGAAAACAATCACATTTGTATCAAGTAGGTATCTATGTCCACTCATTTCTAATTTCATTCTGCTCTTGGACAGGATCACCCTCCCATTTAAGTTTTCCGATTATATTTGCAAAGTTAATCTTTTGGGGAACTCTACCAGAGTTAATAATGATAAGCATCTCCACCGGCTGCCCAACAGAATAGTCAGTCGGAATATCTAACTTAATATGTCCTTTACTATCAACCTTCTTGTTTATTTTTATTATTTTTTCCATAATAAAAATTATACCACTATTTATTCATTATTTCTATGAACTCATCGAATAAATAGTCGGAGTCATGGGGGCCTGGGGAGGACTCGGGATGATACTGGACGCTGAATACTGGCTTGGTTCTATGTCGCAGCCCCTCAGTCGTATTGTCGTTTAAATTGATGTGTGTAACCTGCACATCCTCGGGCAAACTTTTATCATCCACGCAAAAGCCATGATTTTGAGAAGTAATTTCTACTTTGTCTGTACTTATATTCTTTACTGGTTGGTTTCCGCCTCTGTGTCCAAACTTAAGTTTATAGGTTTTCCCGCCAAAAGCTAACCCCAATAGTTGATGCCCAAGACAAATTCCGAAAGTGGGAATATTTAGATCTAAGATTCCTTGGATATTCTCGATGGCATAGGAAACCGCAGCTGGGTCACCAGGTCCGTTGGAAAGAAAAAAGCCATCAGGCTTAAAATCGCTAATAATATCTTTATAGGGGGTATTTGCGGGATAAATTTTTAATTCACAATTCCGATCATTAAGTTTTCGTAAAATATTGGACTTAACACCATAATCGTAGACAGCTACACGAAAATTTCCCTTGCTTTTTATTTGTGGGTAAGCAAGCAAACTTTCATCTGTTTTTTGGACATAAGCGTAAGGCTCTGTGACAGTTACCTCTTTCACCAAGTCAGCTCCAGTCATTTCTCGAGACTCTAACACTTTCCTTCTTAAGCTATTTATATCTGAATCCTGAGTCGACAAAATACCCCTCATGGAACCTTTATCACGCAGGTGAATGGTGAGGGCTCTGGTATCTAACCCTTCAATGCCCATAATATTATATTGCTTTAAATAATGATCCAGAGAACGCTGAGCTCTATAGTTTGAATAGGTCTTACTATATTCTTTAACCACAAAACCACTTACTTGCACCTTATCCGACTCAATATCTTCAGGATTTATGCCATAATTACCAATCATGGGATAAGTCATTGTCACTATTTGATATTTATATGACGGGTCAGTCAGTATCTCTTGATAGCCACACATACTGGTATTAAAAACTACTTCGCCAAAAGTTTCTCCCAGTGCACCAAAACTCTGACCTTTAAAGAACGTTCCGTCTTCCAATAATAATAATGCGACATTTCCCATTTTATACTTTCTCCTGCCAAGCTATTTTTCCATTTACAATTGTCATAAAGGCTTTCCCTTTACCCTGCATACCAATAAAAGGAGTATTTTTACTCTTTGAATACAGTTGATAATCTTTTACTTCCCAATTTGCTTCTTTATTGATGACGGTTAAGTCGGCCACATAGCCTGCTTTCACATGACCGCTATGCACACCCAGAATATTGGCCGGATTGGTCGAACAAATTTTAGCGATAAGTTCTAAAGGGAACCCCTCTTCTTGTACTAATTTTTGCATGGTGACCATCACAGAGGTTTCTAAACCTATTATTCCAAAAGCGGCTAGATTAAACTCTTTATTTTTATCATCAACGGCGTGCGGTGCATGATCTGTGGCAATAGCGTCCAAAGTGCCATCTCGCAAACCCTCAATAATCGCTCGACGATCTTCTTCAGTACGCAAGGGTGGATTCATTTTAGCGTTGGTATTGTAATTATTAACATCTTTCTCCGTAAGCGCGAAATAATGCGGCGCAGTTTCAGCTGTCACGGCAATGCCTCTTTGCTTCGCTAAACGGATAATTTCTACGGAACCTTTAGTACTAACGTGGGCAATGTGAATACGTCCAAAGTATTTAGCCACTTCGATGCTTTGCGCAATACTGGCCTCTTCACAAGCTCTATGTATTCCCGGTAGACCTAAAATTGTGGAAAGCTCACCTTCATTCATAGAACCATCCAAACTTAAATGTTTATTCTCGCAATGCAATATTATTGGCTTATTATAGGGCTGAATGTATTGCAATGCCCGCCTAAGCACAAGCATATTTTCTAAAGGCAAACCATCATCGCTAAAAGCCATAGCTCCCGCACGAATCATCGATACGATCTCGCTAATTTCTTCGCCTTTAGATTGCTTGGTAATAGCCCCAATAGGATATAACTTGGCTTTATTTATTTCCCAAGCTTTATCCACCAGAAATTTAATAAAGTATTCGTTGTCGGTAATAGGATTGGTGTTGGGCATCGAACAAACAGCCGTAATACCACCATGCACAGCAGCTGCTAGACCGGTAGCCAAGGTTTCTTTTTCTTCCTGACCTGGCTCACGCAAGTGGACATGTAAGTCAATAAATCCAGGAAAAATGAATTTTCCTTTTAAATCTATAATATGCGCCTCACTATTTTCAATATGAGCGGCAACCTCTGTTATTTTTCCGTTTTGAATTAACACATCCGCCACCTGAGAGCTTTCTGGATTAACTACCGTGGCATTTTTTAATAATAGATTTTCGGGGCTATTCATATTTCTTTACTCCTCATTAACAGCATATAGAGAACAGCCATGCGAACGGCTACGCCATTTCTAACTTGCTCTAGAATAACATTGTACGGACCATCAGCCACTTCCGTGCTAATTTCTACGCCACGATTCATTGGCCCCGGATGCATAATAATGGCATCACTTTTTGCTTTTTTTAAACGTTGGGCGGTAATCCCGTACTCACGATGATATTCTCTAGTAGACGGGAAAAAACTACCCTTCTGTCTTTCCAGCTGTACACGCAGTACATTAATAAAGTCAGCGTCTTCGATAGCCTCTTCTACGTTATTAGTAACCGTAACTCCCAAAGACTCAATCCCAACAGGAATTAGTGAAGGAGGCCCACAGACAATAACCTTGGCACCACATTTGGTAAGCCCCCATATATTGGAGCGAGCAACTCTACTGTGCATAATATCACCGATAATTGCCACTTTTTTACCTTCAATGTAGCCTTTTTCTTCAATCATGGTAAACATATCAAGCAAAGCCTGAGTAGGATGTTCATTAAAGCCATCACCCGCATTAACAACAGGAATATTCGTGTTACTAGCCACTAAATGCGGGGCCCCACCCATGCCATGACGAATAATAATGGCGTCTACGCCCATGGACTCTAAGTTTTTAACGGTGTCGATAAGGGTTTCGCCTTTTGTCACGCTACTACTCGCAGGAGTAAACCCCAAAGAACCTGCCCCTAACATACGCAGGGCTAAGTCGAAACTCGCTTTGGTACGGGTACTGGGTTCATAAAAAAGAGAAACAACCACTTTATTGCTAAGTGTCGCTACTTTTTTTATGGGACGGTTGAATATTTCTTTAAATAAAGTGGCCTGCTGGAGAATATTTTCTATTTCCAAGCGCGTAAGGTCTTTTAAACCCAGAAGACTTTTTGGTTTTTCGTTTATCACACCAAGCCCCAATTTTACTATGAAACGCTGATGAGTGCAATATACTTTAGGGGGATAAATTTTTATTTATAGCCTATATGTGCTACCATAATGATATCCATGCTATACAAGTCGGAAAGCATTATTTTAAAAACCATTCCCTACAGCGAAAGCAGTCTGGTAGTTATCGCTTTTTCTAAAGATTATGGACGCTTGGCTCTGATGGCTAAAGGAGTGAAAAAATCAAAGACTAGTCAAAAAGGGCACTTGCAATCCTTTATGCACAATACGCTTTCCTACAGCAAAAAATCAGGAATGGGGATTCTTACCTCTGCTTTCAACATAAATCACTTTCCCGAATTAGTTACAGATATCGACAAGCTCTCCTTAGCTTACGAAGCATTAACCATTACTCATAGTGTAATTCAAGAAAATCAGGCTAACGAAAGTCTGTTTGAGCTCTTACTTCAGACCCTGCTAAACTTTAACAATGCACCCTCACAAAAAGCCCCTGCGCACCTTAATAACTTTAAGAAAAATTTTATGGCATTAGAAGGCATATTGCCTAGCAATCAAAATATCGCTAATATAGATAAGATGATTGGTAATTATATAGACACACCGATTATTAAATTCTAAAAAGAAGGAACCGTCAATTAAACAGCATAAGCACATGGTAAAGAGTTATGAATTATGAGTAATGAGTATTTATTTGTTATACCTAGCACTATACTCTTTACGATATACTCTTCAATGATTACTAACAGAAAGGGGGTTATTAAATGAATATCGCCTTTTTTACAGACACTTATCTACCTCAAATCAACGGCGTCGTTACTTCTATTGAAATTTTTCGTGAAGCCCTAGAGATCAAGGGGCATAACGTCTATATTTTTGCCCCCTATGTTAGGAATCATGCCAAGGAAGAAAATGTTTTTCGTTTTTCATCTGCTAAATTTATGTTCCAACCTGAATATAGGATTTCCTTCCCCTTTTCCAGAAAATTGGCCATATTCTCCAAATTAAAAATTGACATCATCCATTCGCACACTCCCTTTTCCATGGGGCTCTTAGCCCTATTTTTAGCCAAGAAACACAACATACCCTTGGTCCACACTTACCACACACTCTTCTCTGAGTACGTCCACTATCTCCCAGTTCCTTCTGACTACGCAAAGAATTTTGCTATTTGGGCCAGTAAATCTTACTGCAATACCAATCA
This sequence comes from uncultured Candidatus Marinamargulisbacteria bacterium, assembly GCA_903902445.1. Taxonomy (GTDB): domain Bacteria; phylum Margulisbacteria; class Riflemargulisbacteria; order GWF2-35-9; family GWF2-35-9; genus CAIUUT01. The sequence continues at coordinate 8,740 of CAIUUT010000107.1, read as the reverse complement.
CCTAGTAATAGCACCCACTGATCAGATTAAAGATGAATTGAAGAATTACAATGTTACATCCCCAATCGAAGTTATCCCAACGGGAATTCATCTTACCGACGTACACAAAATAAGCACCGAAGAGGTTTTTCAAAAATATAACCTCAACCATAAACTCATTTACCTCTCTACTATTTCTCGCCTCGGCAAAGAAAAAAACATCCCCTTCTTACTTCAGTCCTTTAAACTAATCAACAAAGAAATGCCTGAAACAAGACTCATTATTATGGGGGACGGCCCTGAGCGCAAATCTTTAGAAAAACTTGCTCATAAGTTGGGCATCTTCGAAATGTTAATTTTCACAGGCTACATTGAACGTACTCTTTTATTTCCGTTATTAAAACTTTCTGCTGCTTTCATTTTTGCATCTAAAACTGAAACTCAAGGTTTGGTTATTCTAGAAGCTCTATCCATGAAGGTTCCAGCCATTGCCGTTAACGCCATGGGAGTAGTTAACATCCTAGAAGACGGAGTTGGTGGCTTTCTCTCTGAAGAAAATGAAGAGGAATTTGCTTCAATAACCATCAAATTACTTAAAGACATAAACTTACAAAATCAGAAAAAAGAAGAGGCTTACGAAAAGGCTACCTCCATGTCGGCCAACAAAATGGCCAAGAAACTAATTGTCTGCTACCAGTCTCTAATTAACCCGCAGTGGACTTAAGCTATTTTCCCCTTAGCGGTAAATGTATCTGGAATTGTTTAAACTGTACATTACCCCTAGAAACCTCCTTTCATACCCTAAATAAAATACTTTCCTATTCCGCAAACAATTCCCTTAACATTTTCAGTCACTACAATCTAAATACCGACAATTTATCAAAAATAAACATCTTAGCTAAAGAAATAAACCAGAACACTGCCATTATATGTCATGGAAATATTTCGGAAGAAATAGCCAATATTAAAGCCGATTTTCTGCTATTCCCCTTCTTCTCTTTAATTCCAGAACAACATAACCAATTCGTAGGAAGCAATAGCTTTCATAATCTGTTAAGTATGATGAATCATTTACCTAAAACACAAAAAAAAATAGTCCTATTTTTTATCAATAAAGACTATTTTTCCGAGTGTGCGGATTTAGACACCTTCAGCAAATCTGTTAACGCCAAAATCTGGGTCATCCCCCTAAATTTATACTCGAACAATGACTACAGCCAAGAGGACTACCTTTATATAAAAAGACTTGCCCTTTACAAAACACTTGTACTGCACCCCATCTCGCTTAAACTTTTACGAAGAAATCCTTCCCAAAATGACAAATGTCATTTACTCCAAACTGACCTACAACCCCAAACGCTATTAGAAAAAATACAAGTCTGGTGGTTTACAAAAAAATTATTCAAAATATTTTGACTAGACAAGCTAAATATAGTTATAATGCTGACGTAATGATTAAAAAAATTATTATTATTATTTTCCTTCTCTTTTCTTATAGTTTTTCACTGGAGTTGTGGCTGACTATCGACAAATCACAAGAAGCGGCTACCCAAAAACTGGTAAAAAAATACTTCCCACAAGCCAATGTAACCTATTTTTACTGGGATACTGCTCTTAACCAAATTACAAAAAAAATTACACAGAACAAGCTACCAGATGTCCTGTTAACTGGACACACCTACCTACCCTTTATTGCCCAATACTATTCTAACTTTGAATCCGTCGCTCCTCTTTACTGGGATGTAAGAGCTTTATACGTGTGGGGTGATAATCCGAATTTATCAGTTGTAAACTGGCAAGAAACCTTATTTTTCCTACAAAATCATACCCGTTTTATGGCCTTTCCTAATCAGTGGACGGTTGACGAACTCTATAACTACTTAGCATTTTTCAACGATCAACTTCCATTTTGGATAAGCACGTCTCCCTTTAGCAGTCAGAATTTACTATATACCATAAAACTTCTTACAACTCTGAAAAAGATTTATCCAGCTCTGTTTAAAGACAAACCGGTGGAAGCTTTCCTAAAGAAAGAAAACGAGGCCATTATATCTGGGCCTTGGATGTATAACATTCTAAAAAAGCAGAAAGCTCCTTTTACCGTTTTCCCTGTACCTAAGTCGCAAAATGGCATTCAAGAATTTAAAGGAGCCTATGTTGGGATATTCTTTAACAACGATTCTGCTACTCAAAAAACTAAGGATATTCTTAATTCTTATAAATTTCAAAAAGACTCATGGCAAATCTTCAATCTCTTACCAACAAACCAAAAGTTAGAAGATGAGCTCTATGAAGACCCTATTCTCAAAGTACTCATTGATATAACCAAAAGCAGCCGATGGGCAAGTTCTGTAGAACCAAATTCTCTTAAAGAAAAAGTAGACGTTTTGAATTTTTTCTTAAAGAAAAAAAATACCAACGAGAAGTTTAATGACAAAAAAATACTTGGTTTTTTTAATAATCAAATTTACTTTAAGATTATGAAGTGGTTTAATTAATGTATGTCGTTCACACTCACCGATGAAGAAAAAAATACTCTTTTAAAAATAGCCAAAAATGCTATTTACGACAATTTATTTAGCAAAAAAATTCATCTTTTAGAAAACACCAACGGCAAACTAGACCAAGTTGTAGGAGTCTTTGTCACCCTTAGTATTGATGGCAATTTAAGAGGTTGTATTGGAAATATTATTGGGCAATATCCCCTATTTTTGGGCACACAAAAAATGGCCATGCAAGCCGCCTTTCAAGACCCACGCTTTAAACCAGTTACTAAAGATGATTATGATAAAATCCATATTGAAATTAGTGTACTTTCTCCGTTAGTAGAAATTCATCACAATGATGTTGAAGTAGGTAAACACGGGCTACTCATAAAACATTTATACAACTCTGGAGTACTATTGCCTCAGGTACCTGTTGAACAAAATTGGGGCAAAAAAGAGTTTTTACAGGGAGTTTGCACGAAAGCTGGATTAGATCCAAATTTCTACTTAAACAAGGAATGTAAATTATACAGTTTCACCGCACTCGTTTTTAATGAAGGAATTGCGTAATGGTAGAAACAGTGAGCAATTTTCAGCCCATCAACTGGTCAAATTACTCCAACAAGGTAGTAGACACCCTATCAGCCAATTCACCTAAATTCTCCCTACCCATAGAATCGAGCAAACCCGAACCAGCTATTCCCGAAGTAATTTCCGAGGCAATTAATGATACCAAAAAAGCACAGGCAGCTAGCAGTAGACCAGCCTACGATTCCATTGGCATGGTGTTTGACCGATACGCTTAAGCTATGCCACAGAAACTAAAGCAAAAAATAGTTTTAGCCATATTTCTTTTTTTAGTAACTATGGCCACTGGGGTCATTGGTTACCAACTATTGTCACCCAGCGCTACATTCTTAGACGCACTATACATGACTGTTATCACCTTAGCGACCGTTGGTTACGGGGAAATTATAGACCTTACCCACAATCCAACTGGAAGAATATTCACTATGGTTCTTATAATGTTTGGGATGGGTAACATTTTGTTTGTGGCTACAACAATCACCGAAATTATTACTAACGGTGAGATTCAGGAAATGCTTATAAGGAGGCGTATGCAAAAAATGATAGATAAAATAAAAAACCATATAATTCTCTGCGGAGGGGGCATAATTAGTAAGAAAATTATTGAAGAACTGCTAAAAACCAGCACTCCTTTTGTTTTTGTATCCAATAACCACTCTGAAATATTAGAAATGACTCAGTTATACAAAGATATTCTCTATATCGAGAATGATCCCTCTCACAACGGAACTTTGATTTCAGCAGGCATTGAAGGTGCTAATGGTCTGATTACGGCTCTACCCGATGATAGGGATAACTTGTTTGTAGTGGTAACCGCCAAAAAGCTGAAACCTACCCTTAGAATAATTGCTGGCGCTAATAATCCCGAACATATTGAAAAATATAAAAGCGTAGGGGTCGAGTCCACTATTTCGCCTAATCTTATTGGGGGGCTACGCATGGTATCGGAAATGATTCGCCCTAACGTAGTTACTTTTCTGGACATTATGATGCGAGACACCAGCGACAATAACCGCTTTACGGAGGTTACAATTAGCCCTACGTCAACACTAGTTAGCCAAACCATCGGAAACTCTAAAATAAGGGACAAAACAGGGCTTTTAGTTCTCTCAATTAAGCAACCTACCAGCGATAATTTTGTCTACAATCCTTTGCCCAGTGAAATGCTACTAAGTGGTACAGTCTTAATCGTTATTGGTAGTACGGAAAAGGTAGCCCAATTAATTAAACTAGCAAACTAAGCGGATGGTTATTGTTAGTTCTCTCGATGAACTCATTGATTCTTTGGTCATTATTATAGCAAATTCATGCCAAAACTAAAAACAACTTTAGTTTCCGATTTTCCCATAAAGGAAATGCCAATCCCTAAATTCAAAGGAACATAATTTGAATAAATCCCTTCCACATTTAGCATAAACCCGTAGCTATAGTAAGGATTAAAAAAGAAGACATCACGACTACTCGCATCTGCTATATCCACAAAATAAGTGCCCACTATATTATAGACGTAGTAGGAAAACATCCAAATATTATCAATCACCCACAGGGGATAGGCGTACTCCAAATTAGCCCTTCCCACGACTGGTCCCTTTTTAGTATCAAAGTAACTATAACCCCGCACATAATAATAGTTTGGATACCCCCCCATTACAAAATTACCTACCTGACTCTCTCCATACGCCAGATACATTTTCACAACGTGGTTTTCTGCAAGCCCAGGCATATATAAAGAAGTTTCGTTAAGAAAAAAACTATGGGCATCATTGTCTTTGCGTTTATAAAGCATATCGTTGGTAAAGCCATTCTCTCTGGAAATTGAATTATTATAAATTGAGAGCATACTTAAACTATGCTTAATATACATATATTGGTCACAACCTACCTCATCTTTTGCTCTTTCAAATCCCAAAGCAAAGTTTTGTTGCAACTTATCCTTAGCCATTGGGAACATTAATTCTGTCCGCAAACTTTCTGCTGCCCCCTTTTTGGAAGCACTAAAAGCAAGAAACGGATACATCGCAGAAAGAATATACTGAAAGCTATAGCTCTCAGTACCATAGTAATCTACGTAATTTAGATTAAATTGCTGAAATTGCATGGGGTCAGAAAGTAAGCCCGTAATACCGACATAATTTCCATAATTTGAAATCGTGAAAAAAGGAAGGAAATATAATAAATTTAAGTTGAAGATGTTATAATCCTGAGCATTTTTTTTGTAGACTTTTTTATCCCACGGGTAAACCACCTTACTTGCACTAACAACAATTTCTGGGGAAGGCACACCCCACTTATCCTCAGTTGGCACCACATATATCTCAGGCATTATCTTATAATTTTGAGAAATAATATTTTGTGTATAATTTTCAATCATTTCCACATTTATGCCCTTGTCTGTTAACGTGGCATAGATTAGCTTGCCATCTTTTACTACAGGCCCGTAAACCCCAGTGTAGACGTTTGTGAAACGCTGCCAAGCATTGGTTTTTTCTAAATAACGGTAGGCTTGACTAAATCCATCCCAATCAGCGGCTACAAATAAATTACCTTCCTCATCAAAAGATAGGTCTCGAATATTCCCTTCGGATATTGTTTTTACTTTATTATTTACTAAATTATAGGAACACAAAACATTATGGGTTCCATTTCTTTCAATATAAAATAAGGTTTTAGTTACCGAATTATATTTTACGTAATCCAAATAAGCAGATTTTTTAATAAGTAGTTCAACCTTATCCTCAATATTCATTTGATATATTCGTTGCCCTTGTTTAATGATAAACAAATATTTATCCCCTACATCAAAATTTGTAACATGAGAAGCAACTAACGTTTCCTCTTTGGTTTGTAAATCCTGAACATACAAAGAAATATCTGTTCGATAAATATCCTCTAACCCATACTTCAAGTAATATATTTTCCTCTGATAGATTTTATAAGTTCCTTCTAAATAGGGTTTCTGTAAAATACATTTGGACTCTTTACTGCGCAAATTATAGATAACCATTGCCGGATCCGTTTTGCCTTCGTTTACGCAATACATAAAGGCATCAGCAGAAACCCAGCTTAAATTACTAATCTGTCCCTTGCCTGTTATTAATAAATTAGCAGTCGTTTCCTCATGAGACTTATTGATATAAGAAAATTGTTCAAAATCAATAAATTCTTTATAGGCCTTTTCGAGGGGCATTTCATAAATTTTTTTAAATGCCTCAGGATACCCTGAGATATAACTATCCGCGACAAAGGTTTCATAGGAATCTAACAGTTTCTGGTTGCCATAACGCTTCACAATGTAGTCTAAGAACTTTGCGCCTACAATATAGGGGCCACTGCCTTGTGGCCAACGCAACATGCTACGATTAGTGATTTGTGTTAATTTTGGGAAGTTGTCGTATTTAGCAAAGGCCATTATTTGTTCTTCAAAGCTTGAATTAAAAAGCCTACCACCTTGTGCGATATGCTTTTCGTTGTAAATTGCATAGCCCTCTATAATAAATTGCGGGTATAGAAACCCTTTACTAGTCAGCCTTTTCAGCAATCTATACACCAAAGGATTAGCATTATTTTTACTAATATGAATGATATGAGTAAGTTCATGGCTGATTAGGTTATATAAGTCATTTTGCCTAAAAGGACCGAGCATACTGGTAGGAGCCGGAGCCGTCTCTAACACAATAGTTTGAAAGAAATAATCAGCATATCCATTTACATTATCGGCACTCTGCTCTAAAACTAATTCTATTTTATCTTGAGGGCTATATTTTAACTCTTTAGTAATTTTGGAATATATATTTTCCACCATATCAAAGGCTTCATCAGCTTTTTGCTTCGTTTTATCGGTGAAATAGATATTGAAATGCTCGGTTTCGTAATAGCTCCATTTCTCATCATGAGGAAACGGATAAGCAAATATGGTGGAAGTAAAAAAGATAGTTACCAAACATGCTTGAAGTAAAACCCTTAACCAGTTATTTATTCGCCACACGCTGTTCTACCCTACCTTATTAAAAATATATCTGGGGAAACTACCCAATCATAGTATACAAACTATATCACATTATTCAAGGGATTGGGCTGGGATAATTGAAGCAAAGAAATGCTAGGAGAAGAGAACCAGTAATAAGTGACAAAAATTATCTCATCACTCATTACTGATCACTCATTACTATTTATTTCTTTTTGAGCCAAGCCATCATAGAACGTAAGTCTTTACCAACTTTTTCGATTAATGAACCTTTAGCCTTTTCACGCATCGCAGACATAATTGGTCTGCCATTTTTAGAATCACCCACAAATTCCTTAGCAAATTCACCTTTTTGGATTCTGGTTAAAGCATCTTTCATGGCTTGTTTTGCTTCTGGGCCAATAATTTTTGGACCAACAGTGTAGTCTCCGTATTCTGCAGTATTGGAAATAGAATGACGCATTGCTTCCATTCCACCTTCATACATTAAGTCTACAATTAATTTCAGTTCATGTAAGCATTCAAAGTAAGCTATTTCTGGTTGATACCCAGCTTCCACTAGGGTCTCGAAGCCAGCATTTACTAAAGCAGTTGTTCCACCACAAAGTACGCATTGTTCACCAAAAAGATCGGTTTCAGTTTCTTCTTTGAAAGTAGTTTCTAGAACTCCAGCTCTAGCTGAACCAATACCTACAGCATAGGCCAAAGCAATATCTTTAGCTTTACCAGAAGCGTCTTGTCCAACCGCAAATATGGCTGGCACACCAAAACCTTCTACGTATACTCTTCTTACCATATGACCTGGACCTTTTGGCGCGACCATAATAACATCAACATTTTTTGGAGGGACTATTAGGTTAAAATGGATATTAAAACCATGTGCAAAAGCAAGAATCTTTCCCGCCGTTAAGTTTGGCTCCACATCCGCTTTGTAGATATCTGCCATTGTTTCGTCCGGAACTAACAACATAATTAAGTCTGCTTCTTTTGCGGCTTCACTTGGAGAAACAACCTTTACGCCATCAGCCTTAGCCTTAGCGACAGAGGAAGAGTCAGCTCTTAAGCCTACCCGTACGTCAAACCCACTGTTTTGCAGATTTAAAGCATGGGCATGTCCCTGAGAACCATAACCAATTATGGCTACCTTTTTCCCTTTTAAAATTTCTACGTTTACATCTTTATCATAATATACCTTAACCATCTTCTTACTCCTTTTCCTTTATTTTACAAGGGGACGCTGTCCCCTTCGTCGTCCTCGAGCTTCGCTCGGGACTGAACCTCTTTGCACCTACGGTGCAACCAAGGGGTTTCGCTCCCCTTGGAACCCCTTAATAACCTTTATTCTTTTCCGACAAGTTTATTCGTTGAACCAGTTGTATCCTGTACTTGTTAGAAGTGTACGGTTTTACAAAATCTTCTTGTCGCACTCTTACTCGAACATTCTTAAATACAGTATCCTAGTTTCATTGCCAGTTTTCCGATTTACTATCATTACTATTTCAAGTAATACTTAGCTGAATTTGCTTTTAGTGAAGCTAAGATAAGCGACGTTTACGCAAGTAAATACATCGGCTCTTTGCAAAAGCAAGTTCGATAGAACGACGCTTGAGTTTAGAGACATCCACACAGCCAAGCTTTAGCTTGAGCGAGTGAGGCGCATCGCAGCAAAATTAAAAGTAAATTCTAGGCAAGTATTTAGCCGCGTCCTATGTCTATTGAACCT
>CAIUUT010000106.1 GCA_903902445.1 uncultured Candidatus Marinamargulisbacteria bacterium | reverse complement strand
TATTAATCGATACCTTTGGAGGAAATGTATCTTTCCTACCCTATAACTTCACCCTACCCCTTTATTTTTTCATTCTAAATATTCTTTGTCTTGTTTTTGCTATAAGTTTTCTAAATCAACCACCCTATATGCTCAAAGGAAATTTAACCCAATTTTTTGCGGAAAGCTTTAACCTAACCAAGCGGGAACTAGAGGTCATTGGTCTTCTCCTTCAGGGAAATACCAACAAGCATATTAGTGAAGAGCTCTATATTTCCAGTAAAACGTTGGAGAATCACATCACGAATATTTATAAAAAGACTTCAATAAAAAGCAGAATTCAGCTTTCCAACCTTATCCACTCCAACAGCAATCAATAAACTTATAAGTGCCTAGGGAGATTTCCCCTAGACACTTAAGCAATAATTCTCATTTTCTGGATACATTTTTTTCAGTCTGCCCTATTTATTCTCAACTCTAATTAAGGGAAAATTTAGTTTTGTTGGTCTTTTTTCTTCTGAGCCTAAATCATTATCTTTTGGACGAGCTCCAAGATATAGCATTTTGTTTTCTATTTTTACAACATCAAACTCTTCAGGAGCAGCAGCCACCGACTTAAAAAAAGAAATTCCATTTTGTGAAATATCCGTTTTTACATCTTTCTTCAGAGATTTGAATCCTAACATTCTCTTCAAAATAAAATTATTGGTTAGTAACGTTACATATTTATGAGAGAACTTAAACTGTGCCTTGTTGGCACCCTCTATCTTAGAATATGACTCTCCAACACTGTAAGGTCCATCAGCAAAAAAAACAAATATGGGTTTCTTCATATTTTTGTCTCTATAGATCGTTGTCTGAACGGTCCAAGAATCTTTCTTTATTTCAAAAACTCGATAACCAAAAGATCCATTTTGGAAATCTTCCGCAGCTGCACTTTTCCAGCCACCTAAAATGTCCGATTTCACATCAGCCATAAGAGTAGCCCCCATAAGAATCATAAATAAAGAAATTAGTGCTATTTTTTTCATAATGTCGCCTCCTAAAAAATTAATAATCAATACCATAAACCTTTTTTATTGGTTGGCTATCCCCCCTTTAATATTATGATCCTTACCAAACAACCTTTCTATCCGTTTGTCTGGTATAAACCACATGGCCGCTACGATGGCGTACAAAATAAAGCAAAGTATTGTATTAAAAAAGGCTAAGGGGATTGCAATCCAATAGCAAATATGGGATATTTTCCCCTTGAGATCGCCGCCTATAACCTTTTTTAAGTCAGATTCGTCCCCATGATGACTAATTATAGCTTGAATTAGAATATAGTAGGCAAGGCCAGCCATTTGCATATTGATTCCATACAAAACAAATGGCCAAGGATCAAAAAAATTTTCTTCTACCCAACTGGTACAAAAAGGGATAATTGATAACCAAAAAAGTAAGTGGAGATTGGCCCAAAGTATCTTACCGTTCACCTGCTTTACGGTTTGCATTAAATGATGATGGTTATTCCAATAGATGCCAACAAAGACAAAGCTAATAACATAGCTAAAAAATACGGGGATAAGAGGCATTAGAGCCGCCAGACTTCCTCCTTCGGGGCTTTTCATTTCAAGAACCATAATAGTGATAATAATTGCTATTACACCATCGCTAAAGGCTTCGAGACGTGTCTTATTCATCGTAGCCTCGAGTATAACAGCAGGGAAATTCTTTTTCAATTACCTCGTTAAATTCTTTTGGCAATTTGTATCTCCTAGGAGAATAAAAGCTCTACTCCGCTTTCGATTCCCATGGGGACAACCTGTTAAGGATTAGTATCCTTTTTTCATAACATAGCATCATATTAAGGTAACATGATGCTATAAGGAGCCTATTTTGAAAAACATAATAAAAAAAATTAATGCGACCACACTTCGCAAGCCCGTACAGATTCTTATCAGCGTGATATTGATATTTCTGCTTCAGACCAAACTGATAACCATTGCAACAATAATACTCGTTGGGTCAGTATTGGGGTTTATTTTTGGCAAAGTCTTTTGCCGCTGGATGTGCCCTATGGGATTTATCATGGAACTTATGACTGGAAAAAATGATAAAGCCAAATCACTTTATATGTATCATAAACTCGGATGTCCTATTGCTTGGGTAAGCGGACTTCTCAACAAAGTAAGTCTTTTTACCATTGGTCACCGTATTGCCAAAGAATGTAAAGAATGCGGTATATGTGATAAAACCTGCTATGTTACTACCTTCAACAACAAATATAGTCTGTATCAGAAAGATAAAATAAATCCTGCCAGCAGCTACACCTGTTCCCGTTGCCTAGAATGTGTCGACAGTTGCCCAACCGGTCGACTCGCTCTTCAAATACGCAAATCTACGGATTAGATTTTCTTTGCAAGGTATTTTGGCTCGTTTTAGTCTATTGTTTTGTTGTTATTTAATATGATTGCCATTCGACTTGCAGATTATGAGGGGTTATATCAGGACGAAGTTGCCCTTCAGATGAATGTATCCAGACAGACCGTTGGACGTATTATTGAGTCCGCGCACAAAAAAATAGCGGAGGCCATCCTATTTGGACGGGCCTTGAGGATAGTAGATACCATCGAGAGTTAATAGAAATAAAATCAGGAGGAATAAAATGAAGATAGCCGTACCAACCTGTGAGGTAAATGTGGATGACCATTTTGGACACTGTGAATTTTTTACCGTATTCACTGCCAATGAGAAAAAGGAAATTATCGAAACGGAAATAGTAAAATCACCCGTCGGGTGCGGCTGCAAATCAAATATATCAGAAACACTTTCTAATCTGGGTGTAACCATAATGTTGGCGGGTAATATGGGACAAGGTGCCGTAAACGTATTAAACCAAGCAGGGATTGAAGTTTTTCGAGGATGTTCTGGTAATGTTAAAGAAGTTGCAGATAGCTGGCTAATAGGTAATATACAAGACTCAGGGGATGCCTGCCACTCACATGAGTGCCACTAATAATTAGAGCTAGATAAAGAGTGAGGCTTTGCTTTGTCCAGCTTCGGCAACAAACTTGCCTACGCCTGCTGACTTAACATTGGGATAGTCAATCATTTCTTCCCACTTGTACCCTAGGAGATCCATAGACATTTGGCAAACATAAATCTCAACGCCCATCTCACCGGCTAGTTTAATGAAATCCCCCAAAGATTTTACGTTGTGTTTTTTCATGAGTGATTTAATCAATACAGGTCCAACTCCGGCCATGTTCATGTTAGATAGCTTAAGTCCTTTTGTGTTTTGAGGCAGCATGATCTCAAATGCTTTAGAGATAATATCTTTAGGCACTTTCTTCTTTGGATCTTTAAGTGCTGGAATTGCCCAAAAAGTAAAGAACATAACCACTCTGTCATACATTGCTGCTGAGCCTGTTGCGATGATGAAAGCAGCCAATAATTTGTCCAAATCTCCACTCATAACCACCATGGATAGTTGATCTTTAGGTGCATTGGCTTTCAAAGCTTCCACTTCTTCACGTAGTGCGATAATTTGTTGTTCCAATTCCTTTATGTCTGACATAAAAAATTCCTCCTTGGTGTTGTTAAACTAAATCTCGTTCTTCTTTTAGATGCTGCAAGTAAATTGCAATCGGTCTAAAGAAAAGGTGAATCCATTTTGTAAAAGGAACGATAATCAATATCCAAGCAACTTCGATGGCTACATTTATTTTATAGAGCATCTCTACCCCATGGGCTTGTGGCCCCATTACAATATTGGCAAGGTGGGTAATAAGTAGCGAAAATCCAATTAAAAAAATTGTAAGCACAAAGAGCCAATCCGAAGAATGTGAAAACATAGACGATGGGGATTTTTTTATTGTTCTCCTTGCCATCATTGACAGGCCACCGAGGACAATAGCACCTGTAGAATAGAAAACTAGAAAACTTTGTAAGCTAAGCCAGTTGTAATGAATCGTAAGAGGTTCAAGAATATGAAAAACTGAAATCACTAAGGTTAGTAAATAACCACTCATTACAAGTACATGAGCCATCCCACGCCATAAATCAAGTTCAGTACAACCAGCAAACATAATTTGCTTTAATATTTGAGTAATGGTAGGAAGAATGGTTTTCATCTTAAAAGATACTAAAACTTTTTTATATTTATCAAAAATAACGCGTTTATACATGATGAAAATATAGCTAAGAAGAGCAAGGGAAATATAAAACGGGAATATTACCTCTATCTTTTGCGAAAGTACAGCAAAGTCACCATGGTAACTGATAAAGGCCCCCAATGAGACAATGAACACCAAAAGAGCCAAAATATTTTGTATAAAAGGAAATTTATAAAAAAAACTCGATATTTTTGTAACATCATACTTTGAGATCAAGAAGCGCCTCAGGCTCATCATAAATTCACCAGGATATGCTTGGCGTGGGCAGGTGGTCGAACACTCTCCACAATAGGTACAAAGCCAAGGCTCAAGTGAGGATGAGATTTCAGCTTCGGCACCAATCTGTGCTAGTCTTATCATTTTCCTAGGGAAAGAGGCATCTTCTTTAGATAACGAACAAACCGCGGTACAATTTCCACAGTTAAAGCAGGCTGAAATATCAAAAGCTCCATATTTTTTAATTTTCTTTATGAAACCTGTATCAACTTTTAAACTCACGCTTTAGCCTCCGTATGCATCGCAACATACTTTAAATATCCACTTTTAGCTAGGATAGGCTCAACCTTACCATACTTCTTCATAGCGGTAAGATGCCATAGGACAATCTCCGATGCAATCTTGGTTTGCGCTGCAATTTCGGGCACTGTTTTCTGCGTTTCTTTTATAGTCTCTAGTATTTGTTTTTGAACTTTCTGGGTCTCTTTATAATATTCCAAAAGCTCCTTAGACACCGGCCCTTTTTGCGCATTCATGGTTTTAATTTGTTCAGTTATCACTTTATTGTTATCTATTGTCATACTTTATCCCTTCGCAATGGCTTCAACCATAGCGTCAAATTGATCCAGAGTCCAACCGGCAACATTAATGGCTCTTGTTGGACAAACGGCTACACAAGCACCGCAACCTACACAAAGCGCTTGATTCACGGAAGCTACCATTTTCACATTACCATTCACATCAGTTTCACGCATACATAGAGCCCCCTCATAAGAGCACTCCTGCGGACATAAGCCACATCCTGAACATTTATCTTCTTCAACTACTGCCACAAATGGATCCATATGAATCTCAGGCTGACTCAGCAGTGCCACTGCTTTTGAACTTGCCGTATTGGAGGCTTGAAGTGTTTCAATAATATCCATTGGCCCAAGAGCTGTACCCGCAATATATATCCCTTTATTGGCGGATTCAACTGGGCGAAGTTTGGGATGGACTTCTTGAATAAAACCATCACTGCTACGCGGAATTTTCATATATTCTAATAAATCAGTAATCTCATTTGGGATCATCCCTGTAACGAGCACAATCATATCAGCAATAAGCTCAAGTTCTTCATTCCAAGTGAGTACATCAACCGTCTTGACGCTAAACGTTCCATCAGGAAGTGGGGTTATGGTCGGTCTTTCTTCAAGCGGACGCCTTAAAAACAAAATATCCTTTTTACTGGCATTTTCATAATAGGTTTCATGCTCCATACCGTAGCTTCGCATATCGGAGTATATATCCATTACGTCAACGTCTGGATACTTGTCTTTAAGTTTATTAATTGTAAATAATGCCGATGAACAACAAACTCTTGAACAATAATCATTTACCTTACCGTTGTCTTGCGCGTTGTCTATTCCGTCGATTTGCCGAGACCCCACACAGTGCACAAAAACAATACGGTTAATAGTTTTACCGTCATAAATAAGTTTCTTTTCAGCCGAAGTGCCCATGATATCGATAAACACAGGAAGCGTAACTACTCGATTGCTGAGACCGTAGGCATATTCACCTTCGTAGGGCTTATAATGATCAAAACCCGTAGCTATAATAATGACACCAGCTTCGACTTTTTCTGTTTTAGCTTCATCAAATTCAAAGTTTATTTGAAAGTTACCCGCAAACCCACTAATAGAAGAAATTTTGGCATTACAAAACACTTTAATTTTAGCATTTAATTCAATGAGTCCTTCCAGTGTCTCCACCACAGAAGCGGCGGTTTCATTTGTTGGATAAATGGCTGATGAACGCTTCAGCTTTCCACCCAAGTGACTTTGTTTCTCAATAAGAACGACATCAAGCCCTGCAGCCGCGCTCGAAATAGCAGCTCTCATACCGGCTATCCCGCCACCAATAATTGCCACCCTCTGTGTAGTAGGCACTTTAATAGTGTTTAGCTCATCTTGTCGGGCCATTTTCTCAACGGCTGCCTTCACCAAGGCAATCGCCTTTAATGTGGCACCTTCTTTGTCTTTTTTATGTACCCAACTCGCCTGTTCTCGAATATTCACATGCTCGTAGAGATACTGATTAATCCCCGCTCGCTTCAAAGCTCCTCGAAAGGTTGCTTCATGAAGAGCAGGAGAGCAGGCGGCAATGACTACACGGTTAATTCCGCTTTTGACGATATCCTCAATAACCATGTCTTGCCCCGTCGAGGAACACATAAACGCATATTCTTTGCCAATGACAACATTTGGATAGGTTGCTAGTTCTTGTGATACTCGTTTAACGTCAATAACATCCGAAATATTTCCTCCGCAATGGCAGATATAAACAGCTATTTTAAGGTTATCGTTTTTCACATTTTTCCTTTTATATAATTGACCGCTTCCATAGCAGCGGAACCCGCTTCCATAATTGTATCGGGAATATCTTTAGGTCCTCTGGCAACACCGCACACAAAAAAACCATCGATATTGGTAAGCGCAGGAGAAAGTGTTGGAGCAGCAGACTGAATAAATCCGTACTCATTCAACGCGACATCAAGTCCAAAAAAATCCTTACGCGTGGGAAGAATACCTTGAGATAGAATAACTAAATCGTGGGTTTGGTCTTGAGGTTTAGAACCATCTTCTTGGCGATCGATACGAAGAATAGGATTATGTTCTGTATCTTCGCTAATTTTAGCAACCTTAGCTTTAACAAAACAAATCCCCATGGCACGGGCTTGAGCATAGAACTGTTCATAGCCCTTTCCAAAAGCACGAATATCCATATAGTAAATAGTGATCTCAGCGAGCGGTAAAGCTCCAGCTAATAGCATGGCCTGCTTAATGGCATACATACAGCAAACTCGCGAACAGTAAGGAACATCAATACTTTTATCTCGTGAACTTGCACATTGCACGTAGGCAATATTGTCAGGTATTTTTCCGTCGGAAGGTCGTAAAACCTTCCCGTAAGGACCATGCGGAGCCAATAGTCTCTCAGATTGAAGGGATGAAATCACGTTTAGGAGCGTATCCCCACTATATTCCTTTTTTGTTCCCATAGGTACAATCTCGTAGCCAGTAGCAGCAATGATAGCTTTTGCTTTTATCGTCATACTAACTGGTTCTTGCAAGAAATCAATACAGTCCTTGGGACAAGCCTTGGCACAAGCACCGCAACGGATGCATTTTGACTCAGTTAAAACAGGAAGCTGGGGAATGGCATTGGTAAACGGTATGGAAATCGCTTTTTTTACTCCAAGGCCATACTCAAACTCGTCATCCAGATAAACAGGACAAGCTTCTTCACATTTTTTACAGGAGATACATTCCTCCTCGATTACATATCGCGGTTTTTTCTCAACATCAACCTCGAATCCATCGCTAATCTTTCGTATGGCCTTTACTTCCGTATAGGTCATGGTCTTCACTTTAGGATGATGCAAAACCGCAGCCATTTTTGGTGTGGTAATACAACTTGCACAGTCTAGAGTTGGGAACACTTTGCTAAGAGAAATCATTTTCCCGCCCGTACTGGGCGATTTCTCTATGATTGTAACGTTATAACCGCTGTCACCTATATCAAGAGCTGATTGCAGCCCAGCAATTCCTGAGCCAATAACAAGAACATCAGTAATATTGTTAGTTATCTGCGTCATTTGGAAACCACTTGCTCCATATTGGCCACTTCCTTAAGAAATGATTCGGTACAAACCGTACAAATAGTCGTAAGTTTTAATCGATTTATATCCATATTTTTGGCTTTCATTTTATTGTAGACATTCTGTATTCTTGCCGACAAACGAGGATAGGCGCCTTCATAGGGACAATCAGAACCACTCGACATGATAATAATTCCCCCAATCCCTTTTTCAAAAGCGTTTAGATAGAATTCCTCAGGAAACATCACAGGGTCAGGCACTCGAAGGATGTATGTATTCGAGTCATAAGCCAGTCTTGCCTGCCCAACAGCGTTGGCACCTGGATAGGAGCTATGGTTTGTCGTTATAATAAGAATCTTCGGTCTAACGCTCTCTGTCAAAATTATTTTTTCCTAACCACATAAAAGCTATCGTAGCCATCTTTCTCAAGAAATCCTAGATACTCATGTCCAACTTTTCCGCACCAAGCCGGTATATCTTCACGTGAGCCCTTGTCCCCAGATTGAATCTCGATTATTTCGCCAACTTTAACAAGTCCAATGCTCTTTTTACCTTCAAGAAGTGGTCCTGGACAGGCCATACTCCTCGCATCAACTGTTTTAACTGGGGTAACTGTACTTAAATCCATATAATCCTCCTTATTTAATATAGGTCTTTTGAAGAAAGTCGAGAATCCCTCGAATATTTTCATCAACTAATGAGTAATAAATATTCTTCTCTTGACGACGTCTTTTTATATATCCCGCAATCGACAGAACCTTAACTTGCTGGGATATGTTTGAGGGTTTGCCTCCTATCACCTCAATAATTTCGCCAACATTGTATTCTCCATCTCGAAGCAAACACAATATTTTGAGTCGGGACATGTTTGATAAGCAATTGGTAACATCAAGAATTCGCTCACAAGCTTGATCGCTTTTAAAAAACTCCTGACTCCTTTGAATTGCAATCTCACGATTTAACATATTAACATATATTGTAGTATAGAATTTAAAATCATATTTATCAATAATATTTCGTTCAATTTTGAGTTATTTATTGCCATCATATTCATTAGATATAAATTCTCCCTATTAGGAT
>CAIUUT010000105.1 GCA_903902445.1 uncultured Candidatus Marinamargulisbacteria bacterium | reverse complement strand
TGCCCCCATGAAATAGATTATTTAACTCTCACTGGCACGGGAGAGCCAACCTTACATGCCCATTTAGACGAGCTTATTCACTTATTGAAGGCTAATTTTTCTTATCCCTTGGTTCTAATAACCAACTCTCTGCTCTTAAGAGAAGCATCGGTACGCCAAGAATTAATAGATATAGATATCATTATGCCTTCTTTAGATGCGGTTTATCAGGCTACTTTTGAAAAAATAAATCAGCCCGTAGACAAGATAAACGTAGGCGAAGTAATAGAGGGTTTAGTAGAGTTTAGAAAGACCTTTAAGGGAAAAATTTGGTTGGAAATACTTTTTTGTAAAGGCATAAACGATGGGGCAGAAGAATTAGCCAAACTAAAAGAGGTTATAGCTAAAATAAACCCTGAAAAGATTCAGCTCAACACTGTGGTTCGACTGCCTCCCGATAAGGAGCTTGCCAAGCCTCTTAGCCATGAGGATTTGGAAAAGATAGTAACCTATTTTGCCGATTCGCGTGTGGAAATAATTTCCACTATAAAAAATCCCAAGGAAGGTATTGTCCTTAGCGAAAGCGAACTGCTGGAATATATTAAACATCGCCCAGTTTCCTTTGAGGAGTTAGCCAATATTTTCTCTACGCATCACCATAAGCAACTCAGAGCTTTATTGTCTCAACTATCGAGTAAGAACTTAATTGCCAAAGAAGTTTTTCAACATGAAATTTTTTTTAAAGCAAAAGAGTAAATCATTGGTCAAAATTTCTGGCTGTATGGTATATTTAGTAATAAAAACAGGAAAGAGGTTATAAATGCTAAATTTAATTAAGATGCCCTTAATGGTTCTGATGCCCGTAGTTATCGGCGTCTTGGGGCAAGTACTGCTCAAAATAGGTATGGTGCAAATTGGGAAGTACAGCCTCATGCAAAAGGGGATTGTCCTTCAATATATTAAAATTATTTTTAACCCTTATGTTTTCTTTGGCTTAGCTGCTTATTTTGTGGGGACTATGTTTTGGTTATACCTTATTTCCCGAGTGCCTTTAAATTTTGCCTATCCGTTACTTAGCTTAAGCTATGTTTTTATTGCGATTATTTCTATTTTTCTGTTTAAAGAACAAGTAAGTGTGGTGAATTGGGTAGGGATAGCAGTGATCATGTTTGGCGTTATTCTTGTGACGCAAGGAAGAGGGTAGTCATGCGCATCTTAGTTACAGGTGGCGCGGGGTTTGTCGGTTCGCACTTGTGTGAAAAGTTGCTCAGTCTGGGGCATGAAGTTATTTGTTTGGATAATTTTTTCACGGGACGCAAGCAAAATGTGGCTCATTTGTGTACTAATCCCAACTTTGAACTTCTTAGGCACGACGTTATTGAACCTATTCTTCTGGAAGTAGATCAAATATATAATCTAGCTTGCCCAGCTTCTCCAGTTCATTATCAATATAATCCAGTAAAAACCATTAAAACGTCGATTATGGGGGCTATTAATATGTTGGGGTTAGCCAAACGATTAAAGGCCAGAATCCTGCAAGCTTCGACCAGTGAAGTGTATGGAGACCCTGCTGTTCATCCGCAAACGGAAGCATACTGGGGAAATGTAAACCCTATTGGGATTAGAAGTTGTTACGATGAAGGAAAGCGAGTCGCAGAAACTTTATTTATGGATTACCATCGCCAGAATAAAGTAGATATTCGAATTGTGCGTATTTTTAATACCTATGGGCCTAGAATGCTGGCTAACGATGGACGCGTGGTCAGTAATTTTATTGTGCAAGCCTTGAAGGGTGAACCTACAACCATCTATGGTGATGGTTCACAAACACGTTCCTTCTGCTACGTTGATGATTTGGTGTCCGGTCTTATAAAAATGATGAATCAGGAGCAAACCGTAGGCCCCGTGAACCTAGGAAATCCCAAAGAGTTTACGATGCTCGAACTTTCCAATCTAATTACAACTAAGTTAAAGCTGGATATTAAGCCAATTTTTCAACCTCTTCCGCAAGACGATCCCAAACAAAGAAAGCCAGATATTACCTTGGCTAAGAAACATTTAGACTGGGAGCCTACGATTCCTTTAGAAGTGGGCGTTGACTACACCATTCTCTATTTTAAAAGATTATTGAAGGTATAACCTTCAGCCCCTTCGAAACAACTCAGGCATTCCGATGTTGGCATCCTCTGACTAGATCATAGGACTGTTGCGAAATGCAGTAAATATATCGTCATTCCGTCTGGAGGCCTGTACTCAGGACGTAATGGAGGAAGCTTTAGTTATTAGACGTGAAAAATTATTTATTAGAGATTACTAAATTAAAAGGCGCAAATCGGAAAATGATCCTCATTGAAAAAAACTTATAAAAACAAAATACTCAAACCGAATTTGCTTACGGTGAAGCTGAGTCGAGCGACGTTTACTTATTGCTAAATGAGCGAGGCGAAGCAAAGCCGTAAGCAAATTTTAGGTGAGTATTTTAGCTCTTTGCGAGGGTGCGTAAACAGCTAGTACAAACAATAACTTGCTTATTAGCGATAGTAGCAGTTTGTAAATTTGGGCTAAATCTTCTTTTTGTTTTTCTTTGTGAATGCGATACTAAATTACCAACTTGAGGTTTCTTACCACAGACAGTACATTGTTTTGACATAATTTTCCTACCTTCTAAAGTGTTTATTATTGAAAAAAGCTTTAATATCCTAGCAAAAAGTGCCGCTTTTGGCAATTAATACTTTTGTAAATTTAGTAGATATATTATAAATATAGTTATTTTTATTGCTTTTTTGAAGCATTCTTAATAGTATAAACCATATGGAAATACTTGGTTTTAGAATATTAGAGCAGCTA
>CAIUUT010000104.1 GCA_903902445.1 uncultured Candidatus Marinamargulisbacteria bacterium | reverse complement strand
GTGAATCAAATTGTTGCTGAAAGTGGCGTTAAATTCGTTAATAAGATAATATTAGACCTTGGTGTTTCTTCCTTTCAACTCGATAATGCCCAAAGAGGGTTCTCCTACATGCACGATGGGCCGCTCGATATGCGAATGAATAAAAACAATAAACTTACAGCCGAAATTATTGTTAATAAGTATTTAGAGAAGGAAATATCCGACATTCTCTTCCAATTGGGAGAAGAACCGGCTAATAGGATGATCGCTAAAGTTATCGTTAATTCCCGCCGCCGCCAGCCAATAAGAACCACCTTTCAATTAGTCGAAATAGTTAAGCAATGCGTAAAGGGCAGTTATGTTCGAAAGCTAACAGGGATTAAGAGGGTTTTTCAAGCCTTAAGAATTGAGGTGAATGGTGAGTTAAGTGTCTTAAAAAACACTATTGAGTCTATGGTAAAACTATTGCCCAGTAAGGGAAGACTGGTTATTATTTCATTTCATTCTCTTGAAGATAGAGTTGTAAAGCAAACCTTAGCACAATTTATATCTTCCGAAAATGAAGTTCGTGTAATAAAATTAAGCAAGAAACCTGTAATTGCCTGCGCAGAAGAATTAAAGATTAATACTCGGGCACAGAGTGCCAAATTGAGAGCTATTGAAAAAGTATGAATAAAAACAGATTTTATATAATTATTTGCTCTACAATAGGCTTCCTGATGCTTTTAACCTTAATGCAATACAGCAGATTTTATAAACTTGATTACGAAAAACAAAAGTTGCAAACTGAGCTAAAAAGTCTTAAAGACTATAATGAGCAAATTAAAATACGAATTTCTATGGAGTCAGATCTACCTTTCATTTACGAGTATGCTACACAAACTTTGAAAATGGTTTTTCCAGATCGGATAATATATATTCATGAATAAATATAATAAAAGAATTTGGCGAGTTTTCTTAATTTTTTTTATTGCTTTTATTATTATCGATTTACGTTTATTTTATCTGCAAATAGTAAAACATGAATTTTATAAAAAGAAATCTAAGGCACAACAAGAAAGAATAGTTCCCATTTCTGCCAAAAGAGGAGATATTCTGGACAGGAATGAAGAATTATTAGCTACTTCACTCACCGCATACTCTATTTATGCAGACACTACCGAAATGAAGGATAGACAACAGGTTGTAAGCGCTCTAAATGCGCATCTAAATATTAATACCGCGGCTCTCTTAAGTCGAGATAGTCATTTTATTTGGATAAAGAGAAAAGTTTCCCCAGAAATTAAAGATAAAATAAAACTACCGGGTATTCACTTCTTACCTGACATCAAAAGAGCTTACACCTGCAACGGAAGTGCAGGGCAGTTGCTTGGATTCGTTAATATCGACGATGAGGGAATAAGTGGATTGGAATACTTCATGAATAAAATACTAAAAGGGAAACCAGGCAGCATGATATTGGAAAATGATCCTAGCGGTAAAAGTATATATAGTTATAACCAGAAAATAGTGTCAGCTAAAAATGGTAACAAAATACAGCTTACCATCGATAAAAATATTCAATTTATGATGGAAAATGAGCTTAAAAAAGTTGTTACCAACTTTCAAGCAGACCAAGGTGTAGCAATATTAATGGATTTGAGTAATGGTGAAATCCTAGGTATGGCCAATTACCCATTGTACGATCCTAACAACTACTTTGACTATTCAGACCCTAAAGTATTTCACAATAATGCAGTGGGTATGGCATTTGAACCAGGGAGCATAATGAAGTTATTTACCATGGCGTCTGCGTTTGAGGAACATGCGATTAAAGTTAAACAAAAACTCTACATCCCTGCAAGCTTGGTGGTAGGTGGCTCAATTATTGAAGAGGCTCATGAATTAGAATCAGCGACCAAGGATATTTCAGAAATACTTATAAAGTCTCTGAATGTTGGTGCGGCGATGGTTGGCTTGAAACTTGGGAAAGATAAACTATATAAATACTTAAACTTACTAGAATTTGGCAAAAAAACTGGCATAAACTTGCCAGGCGAAAACATAGGTACGTTAACTAATTCAAAAGGTTGGCGAGAAGTTGATTTGGGTCGTATTTCTTTTGGATATACGATGTCAGCAACTCCACTCCAAATATTAAAAGCCGCTTCTGTTTTTGGCAATGATGGATACCTAATTGAACCACGTATTATTTATAACCCTAAGGTAAAGAATAAACGATATAAGCGAGTCTATTCGGAGAGAGTAACTAAAATTATGCGCCAGCTTATGCAAAGAACAGTCGATGAAGGCACTGGTGAACTTACTAAAATTGAGGGATTCACTGTGGGTGGTAAGACGGGTACCGCACGTAGGTTTTCTGGCGAAACAAATTCCTATGTGCCCGGTAGTTACAATAACTCTTTTGTAGGTATGTTTCCTGTTTCTGCACCTAAATTCTCCTTAATTGTAGTTATTGTTAATCCTCGGTTAAACTATTTTGCTTCACAAACTGCAGTGCCTGCTTTTAAAGGCATCGCTAGTGGGGTTCTTCGCTACTATAGATACAATCCTGACAACCCGGTCACCTCTAATATATCAATTGCGAGACCTAAGCCATTTATTATACCGTTTATTAGCCCTGTAACCAAAAACAATGAAGTTACAGCAAATACTGACCTTAACGTTAATGATTAATATTAATTAATATAATATGTAATTACGGCGCTAATTGCCTTTTCATAAAAAAATAATTAGTATAAAATTATAGGGTAATAAATTTAATATAGAATAGGAAGTTATTCGTGATTAAAAAAATAATTAATGTTATCGTTCTCTGTGGTGGGGTTTCCAATGAACGTGAAGTATCTCTTCGGTCAGGTAAGAATGTTGCCAAAGCTCTAATAGAGTTGGGATACAACGTTACAATCATCGACCCTGCTAAAGAAAAAATCCCCAAGGGTGCTGATTTTGCCTTTATTGCCTTACATGGTAAAGGGGGTGAAGATGGTGCTATTCAAGGCGTGTTAGAGTGGTTAAGTATCCCTTACTCAGGCCCCGGTATTTGCTGCTCAGCTATTGCTTTTAATAAAATCATTACCAAACGAATACTATTACAAAACAAAATCCCAACGGCGTCATTTAAACTCTTAAATAGTCTCCACGATTGTAATAAAATAAAAAAATTCCCACAGGTTATAAAGCCAGCCCTTGAAGGTTCTAGCATAGGAGTATCAATTATTGATTCACAAGAGCAATTACTAGAGTCTTTTATTAAATTATCACCCCAATATTCAGACTTGTTTGTTGAAGATTATATTAAAGGAAAAGAACTAACCGTAAGCGTCTTAGGTGATGATATCTTTCCTATTTTAGAACTAATTCCAAAAAATAGATTCTATGACTATGAAGCCAAATATACTTCGGGTATGACTGATTTTGTGTTGCCAGCCAATATTTCTAAGAGTGAGGAAAGAACCGTTAATAATATCGCCAAAAAAACCTACAAAATACTTGGGTGCAAAGGTGCTGTCCGTATTGATTTTATATTAAGCACCACTAAGGCGTATGTCTTAGAGGTCAATACTATTCCTGGTATGACGGATACCTCTGATTTACCTGCTCAAGCCAAGG
>CAIUUT010000103.1 GCA_903902445.1 uncultured Candidatus Marinamargulisbacteria bacterium | reverse complement strand
TTAATTTATGATGAAGCGGAGACTTCAGACCAAATAGAATCAATTAAAAGAACCTTTAATCGGCAAACAACCTCTATCAAAAAAGGACAACCCATTATTTACAAGGATGACATTATTAAATTATCGCAAATAGAAATACTGCAAAAAATTGGACTTTTTCGCAATAACATTAATTTTATTAAATTGTTTATTGTTATATTAGGAATTTTACTCATCGTATTTTTTATTGAAAGAAGAATTACTCATTATATTGCGCCCAATAATAAGCAATTAGTTCTTTTGTTTTCTTTAGAAATAGTATATTTATCCTTTATTTATTTTCTTTTGCTTTACGATAAATTCCCCGATTTTATCTATCCTGCCTATTGGATTCCCGTGACTTTTTTCACCTTTTTATTTAGTTTACTAATGAACGAAAAAGTATCCTTATTGCTATCAAAGATAAATGCAATACTAATATTATTTCTTTTTTCGGCTAATCCTCAAGCCGTTTTGTTTCTCTTAATCATGACTATGGTGACGAATACTTTTATAGAACGCTTCAAAAATAGATCAGATATGCCCTATGTAGGGTTGTCCATTGGATTGTTTTCAGTAGCAGTGGTGTCTATTTTAGAGATAACAATCTCTCAAACACCTATAGATCAGATTATTATTCATGATGTGCAAGTTTTTATTAACTGCGTTTTCTCAATTATTTTAGCTATGGGGACTTTGCCATATATTGAGCAGCTTTTTGATGTTACCACCGATTTAAAACTATTAGATTATGCAGACTTAAACAATGAGTTAATGCAAAGGATGCTAAGGGAAGCCCCTGGGACTTACTATCACAGCTTAATGGTGTCCAATTTAGCCGAAGCAGTAGCCGAGGAAATTGATGCTAATAGAGTTTTAGTGCGTGTGGCTTCTTACTACCATGATATTGGTAAGTTAAAGAAACCTGAGTATTTTATTGAGAATCAAAATCCAAATGAAAATCCTCATGACCATACTATGCCGACCTTAAGTGCTTTGACTATTCTAAGTCATCCCAAAGATGGTGTGGAGTTGGCAAGAAAATATAAGTTGCCAATAGAGGTGCGTAAGATTATTCAGGAACACCATGGCAGCAGCTTGTTGGTTTATTTTTATCACAAGATGCTACGAATAACGTTGCATGATGTCGTGGAGGAAAGTCAGTTTCGATATGATTGCCCTAAACCTTCTACCCGTGAGAGTGCCATTGTAATGTGTGCGGATAGCGTAGAAGCAGCAGTTAGATCGCTTGAAAAGCCTACGCCAACTAAAATTAAGTCAATGATTGATAAAATTATTAAGGATAAATTGTTGGACGGACAATTAGATAATTGTGACTTAACCATGTCTAATTTAGAAGTGATGAAAGAAGTTTTTTTAAGTGTAATTCTTAGCCAATATCATCATCGCATAAAGTATCCTGAATCTAAAGACAAACCAGATGACGAAAAAACAAATTAATATAAATTTCTCAAAACAAAATTTGCAGGAAAAACGTTTTGTGAAAAGTGTTGTGTCTTACATTGCTCAGAGAATTATTTTGCCAGAAGGCCACATATCTATTAGTTTTGTAACCAATGAGCAAATTAGGGAATTGAATCATAGTTATAGAGGAAAGGATAAAGCTACGGATGTTTTAACTTTTAATCTTCTAGAGGATGAAATTGTGAG
>CAIUUT010000102.1 GCA_903902445.1 uncultured Candidatus Marinamargulisbacteria bacterium | reverse complement strand
CCCGACGAGCTACCAACTGCTCCACCCCGCGATAATGGCGCTTGCGTTAACCACGTCTACTTAAGCAAGCAATGTATTATATGCTTTCGTGTGCAATTAGTCAAATACCACTGTTTTGTTTTGAAAAACCAAGATTTTTCGCTCTATGTGCTTCTTTACCGCATTGGCTAAAACCAGCTTCTCCAGCTCCTTGCCTTTCAGCACAAACTCCTGCAAATTATCCTTGTGACTAACCTCTACCACTCTCTGGCTGATAATTGGCCCATCATCCAAGGTTTCCGTTACATAGTGTGCCGTAGAACCAATGACCTTAACGCCCCTTTTATAAGCCTGCTCGTAGGGATTCGCACCCACAAAAGCTGGCAAGAACGAGTGATGCACGTTGATGATTCTATTTTTGTAAGTGTCCACAAATCTTGGTGTTAAAACCTGCATGTATCTGGCCAGCACAACGAGCTCGATATCCTTCTGCGCTAATACTGCCAATTGTTGCAGCTCTTGTTCTTCTTTGTTTTCCTTTAGTATCGGAAAAAACTTAAAGGGAATATTAAAAAAATCTGCACTACGTTGATTGTTTTCGTGATTGCTGATTATTAAGCCTATATCCATCTGCAATTCACCGTTCTGATGCTTATGCAATAAATCAAACAAACAATGGTCCGACTTGGAAACAAAAATTGCAGCTTTGGGTTTGTTGTAGGAAAAATACAACTGCATATCCATGTTCCAAACTTGGCGAATTTCGCTTAAAGCTTGCCAAATCTGGCTAGAGGGGATAACAAATTTGCTTAAATCCCATTCCAATCGCATAAAAAAAATATTATTTGTCACATCAATATGCTGTTCAGCATGCAGTAAATTTCCCTGATTTTTGTAAATAAACTCAGTGATAGTATAGACTAGGCCTTTTTTGTCGGGGGCAGCAATTAGTAGGATGGCCGAATTATCGTGCATAAAAACCTCTAGATGTGTATTTAAAATCTACGCAATACGATTATAATACAAAGAGGGATGAAAAAAAATCTATTAATATACTTTCTTATTGGCATACTCGTGGTATATTTTGCGGCCACGAGTCTCGGCAGCCTATTTATTAAAAAAGAAATAAACAAAGCTCTGGCCAGCTCTCTTACCACCCATGGAAAAATTGGTCGATTACAGCTATCACCTACTTCCGTTGTTTTGGGAAAAATAAGAATTAACGACCCTCTAGGCCGTGGCAAAATGCTAGCGGTAGAACACCTAAAGATTAACTACAATCTCTTTATTTTCATGCAAACCAAAGACTTTTTACAGTCGATAACCGACATCAATGTCGAGAAAGCACAAATAACCATTCGCCATAATGCCCAAGATAAGTTTAATTTTTTTATGCTGCTAAAGCCAAGCAAGCCAACGTCTGAACCCCTAAACATCGACACCCTAAAAGTTGCTAAAAACGTACGTCTAACCTTTAATAAATGCACGGTAACCTATGTTGATGGACGCGGGTTTGGACCAAAGGCGTTCTCTAACCCCATAACTAATACCCTCACTGGACTAGAGGGCGCAGCCAGTCTTCGCGATCATAAGGTAAAGTTCACCCTGAAGGGCAATGTCAATAAAGCCAGCAACCACGCCACAATTTTAGGACGCCTTTCCAAAGATGGGTTTGAGTTAAATATTCACTCTCCAAAAGCAGAAATAGCCGAGATTATTTCCTACTTTGCACCTCTTAAAGAAATTAACTTCAAAAAAGCCGTAGCCAAAATCGACGTGACGTTACAATCTAGAATCCCCAGCAACTCTAAGGAGTTGCCCTTTACTTTTGAGGTTAAAGCCAGCGTAAAAGAGGCCTTCCTTCAGACCGTTTGGATATCTCCAAACATTCGTGTCTACCAAGGCGAAACGTTGGTCTCCAATAACGGTATCGCTTTTCAAAACGTACTGGGAACGGCAGCAAAAGAAACCTTCACCCTCAATGGGGGCATTCACAATTTCATCAACTTAGACCTTCACATTACCAACCCCAACTTTGAGTCGCAAAATGCCTACAAATTCCTGCCCTTTATGAAAAACTGGAACTTGCAAAGCAAAGCTGCGGTAGAGGTAGATATTCTTGGCGATCCCTTACATGAAGTATTGTTAAGCGGAAACGTAAGCGCTTATAAGGGGAAATTTTTGTCCTATCAACTACAAGATAGCTCGCTCTCCTTTCTCAAACACAAAAACTTTGTCTATTTAAATTTCTTGAAAATTAGCGCTTACAATGGCATTGGCTCTGGAAAAGGGGTTGTAGATTTAAGTACCCAGAAAACACCCTCCATGGATATAAACTTGAGGCTAGAGGGAGTCTCTTTGGATAAATACTTTGACTCCAAGCATTTTAAGGGTAGTGGCGATTTGGCGCTGCACATTTACAATTCTCCCAATGATCTGTTGGGGTTAGTCGATTTTAGCAGCACTACTGCCTCTGCTTTTGGTCAGCAAATAGAAAACTTCAAACTCTATTGGAATAAAAAACCAGACCGACTCTACTTCCGAGACAATTCTTTTGCTCAGCTAAACTCAAATTCTTCAAAGCTCTATTTCACAGGTTCGATGGACAACAGTTTCCAGTTCGAAGTAAATCTAAAGGCCGACACCTTAGATGTTCCAAATTTCTACTTTTTTTACACCAAAGTTGGGTCTTACATGGCCAATGCCAGCCTAAGTGGAGTATTTAAGGGTACCTACAATGAGACCTTCAAACTTAATCCCTTACAAACGACTAAGGGGCTGTGTACTTTGAAGATTAACCGTTTATCGGTTGAGAACACTTCTGAACCCTTTAAGGGGAGCGGCACGGTTACTGTTGATAACGCTGTTTTAATTGGGATAAATTTAAAAAACACTTCCTCTTCTGTAAATATAATGGCTAAAACCACCAATAAAAACCTAGTTTACAGCACCTTTGCAGTCAATAATTTGCCACTTACCTACAGCTACCCCTTTGTAAAAAGTCCAAATCTCAATTATAGCGGCCTTTTTAGCGGAAAAGTTACATTGTTTCCCAATAAGAATGATACCTTGCTCAAGAACTATGGCGTAACTGGCTCAGTAGAATTAAAGAATGCCTCAATCGCTACACAAAATATTCTCTACCTATCATCCTTTCTAAGCTTACAAAACAACACCTTAACGCTTAGCAAAGCCCATTTAACTGGAGCAAACTCTAATCTAAGCTTTAACTTAAATTATTTATCTACTCAAAATTTTTCAGTTAGCTTCACAAACTCAAAACTAAAGAGTTCCGATTGGCAGAGCTTTCCGAATAACATCAAATTGTCGCTATCTAAGCTCAATGGTTCTCTGGAAATTAAAAATAAAAAAATAAATGCCGATTTAGATATTATTACGGATCTTGTTTCCTATAAGAATATTCTTCTTCCCAACTTTAAAGGTGGCATTGGTATTGCTAAGAATAATATTTTCTTTCGAGACTTAACTATTGAGAACAAAACTGACGTCTATCAAATAGCTGGCAGCTTTGTTTATGATTTTATTAGCAATAAACTTCAAAACTATAACTTTGAGGTCATCTTTAAAAATGGCCGACTCGAAAACATTTCTCAACTTTATGCACAGATAAAACCACTTTGGTCTAAAGAAGTAACCGCCAATCTTCAGAAAACGGAAACAAGCTATAGTTTATTAAATGAATACAATAATATAACCAAGAAAAATTCCGTAAACTTATATTCATTAACCGACCAAAACCTTGTAAATATTTTAGATTCACTTCATGTTAAGATTGATAAGCAAAGCTTAGATGACTTACCAAAAGCAGAGGGAGGCATCAATGGGTATGTGCGTATATCAAATATAGATAAGCTTCATTTTTATAGCGATTTAACCATAAGTGATGGCCGTATTCTCCAAGCTCAATTTAGCAAAATAAAGCTATTGGCCCAACTTGAGCAAGAAAATATTCGTATTTCCTTAAAACTAAAAACGCTGTCTATCTTAGAAAATTTGTTTGATGATATAGATTTTGATGCTTTATATAATCCCAACCTTAACATTTTAAAGATTAACCACTTAACCACACTCTTCGACAAGCATCAGTCGGGGAATATTTTAAAAGGACAAGTAAATTTATCCCCCCTCGTAATGAAATCGGAAGAAACCCCCAACGACTTAGATCTGCACTTAAGTCTAGAAAAAGATAATATTAATATTTTCTCAATCTTTAATGCCTCCATTAAAAAGATGAGTAATCAAGGCAGTCTTGTGCTTGATATTACTGGCCCCTTAAAACATCCACTCATTAATGCTGATAAATTTACGCTCAAAAACTTTTCCTTAAGCTTTGCCCCCAATTTCCCCATTAAAACCCCATTAACGGTAAAAGAGGCTGCTCTGCAAATTAAAGATAACTTAATAAGTATCCCTTCTCTAGAAATCAATTGGAAGGGGGAAGAAACTAACAATAATAATAATGATTTCCACCTAAATGGAACTATTCGGGCAGACTTAGATTTTGACAACTTTTCTCTGCTCCCCTTGGGGCTGGATATAAATATTGCCGCCACCAAGCTGGAAATCAATTTGCCAGATTTATACATCGGAAAAGCAGATCTGGAACCCGCAACCCTGATCGGCAACTTATATTTACCTTTAACTAAAAAGGCTAAGGAGCAAACAAAAAGCAATATTAAGTTAGAAAAAGAAAATGGGCCGATTTTAAAAAGTACTCTTAACTTCCATGATGGTAGATTCATTATCTTGGCGAATAGATCCTCTGTAGTCGATAAACCCTCTATTTTACTCAATACCCCTTTTGATTTAGGGAAAGATCTGTATATTACCGGTAAAAACTTTGACCAAGCCAATGTTAACAACTTTATTAATAATATTTATATAGAAATGGATGAATCTACTTATAGGATCCCTGTAAAAGGCTCACTAAACACCTTGGACTTAGAGAACAAATTCAAGTTAAAAACGGGAAAAATTGTGTTCATGAATCAGGTTTTCCAATTGTTAGAAAAGAGCAAACAAAGAGAGATTTTTAGGAATAACCCTGAAAACATCAATGACAATATCGTAGAGGTAAAAATGCTCCCCGACCCCGAATATCCAACTAAGCGAAAAGCTACCCCATTTTTTAACCTAAAAGCCTATGCTGAGGTCAGAAAAGATGTTCCGGTCACCGATAATACTACCATCTCAGGGAATACAATTTTGAAAACTGAAGATCACTTGTTTGTAATTTATATTAATGGCTTCTTAAATACACCAAAATCCTTCATTATAGAGCACTACTTATTTGAAAATAACACTTATCAGAAAATAGGGGACCCCATTGAGCTGGACAAAATAACCGCTGAACAACTAAATATATTAACGGACTATCTCTTACCCGTATTACTTAAACCTCAGTTTTACCAATCACTTCTTAGTAAAGGACTAGACAACAACAAGGAGGCCAATGACCTGTTAAAAAGTTATTCAGCCTCTCAAATCAATCTTTGGATAAACCAACAACTTAGGCCTTTTGAAAAAGAAGTGGCTAAGGCTATTGGCCTATACGATGTAAAAATAGAACACAAGCTTGGTGAAGAGTTAATGAACTCTATGCCGGTTTTCAAGAACGAGATTACTACTTCTCCTGCCGATGACAACAAGGTATCCGTGGAATATATTAAAGATTTATTCGTGAAAAAACTGTTTGTAAAAGTAAAAACCGGATTAAATCAAGATCCACTGTCCAAATCCTATGCTGTTAAATTTACCGACTATGAGTTAATGTGGTTCTTGTCAGATTTTATTAGTTTAAATTATGGTAACCATAATTTACAATCAAGCGATAGCTTGTATGGAGCTTTCTCAATAAATGCGAATTTCGATTTTTAGCTTAATATTCTTACTAGGGTTGGCTTTTGGAATAGAAGTAAAACCCGAAGACACCTCCGCCTTCAACACCAGAGAAATTTACGCTGTTAGAATTTCTACCGATCGGCAGACCTCGTTTAACTTTAATGAACCCTTAAGATATCTAGAATCCGGCAAGGACTTTTATAACACCTATCTTCTGGATGATATCGGCAACTTACTAAACTCGGGGTACATACAAGACCTTTCTGTGAATATTACTGAAGAAGGGAAAACCGGAGTAAATATCTATTTTTACTTAAAACTTTCGCCTGAGATTCATTATATTGAGTTAAGTAACGTAACCATCTTTAAGCAAGATGAGCTACGAACCCTATTAGTTAACAAAACCAATAAACCCGTTATCTACTCTGCCATTACACAAGATATTCAAATTATTGAAAATTATTATCATGAGCGCGGTTATTTGCTGGCTAAAGTTACGAATGTTTTCTTTATAAAAAGCTTAAATTCTTTAATATATAACGTAGCAGAAGGAAAACTTAATACCGTAACCTTTCAGGGTCTTGAGCATATTGACCCCCATTTACTCTTAAGGGAAATAAGTTCTAAGCCAGGCACCGTTTTTAATATACGTAAGATTGCACAAGCCCGAGAAAAGATTTTCAAAACAGGTTATCTGTCTTTTGCTAGCATGGCTAGGGTTAATCCCTCCCCCATCAATCCAGGCGAAGTAGATGTAATTTTTGATGTACAAGAAAGAAAATTAAACAACTTTCAGGTTGGGCTTGAGCAACTTCCCAACACCAAACTAAGCCTTGCGCTCACCTTAAAGCTTCCAAATTTCAGGAATTCTGGAGAAGGCTTGTATCTTAAAGGACAAAGCATTCTTGAACCAGGCTATAGAGATTACAGTTATTACTTAAAATACACCCAACCTTGGCCGATGGATCAACCATTGCCTTTTAGCTTTACCTTGTTCCAACAAGTAAACCAAGAAAACGCCAGTGACTTAACCTCTGCCTACGTAAAGAGGAGTGGCTGGGAGTCCAATGTCGAGCTGAGTCTGTTTACATACTGGCAATCCATCTTAAGCTACCGTAACGAAACAGCCTCCGATGTCGCCAATATCTACACCCCCTACGCTAAGAATAGCTTCAACCTAACCTTACTTAATAACACCGTTACCGACAACAACAATCCTTTAAATGGAGACAGAATTCAACTAGAAGTGGAGAAAGGTAATAATCTTTTTGGTTTAGTAACGTATGGGGGAATTGATTATTCAAAATACCTAGTAGAGTATTCCAGGTTTATAAAAGTTAACGATAATAATGTTTTTGGATTTCATTTTGTAAATGGCTATCTGTATTTTAATGGCTTAAATCAAGTCATTTTTGAACAAGATAAGTTTTCTGTAGGTGGTGCCTATTCTTTGAGGGGATACCCCGAAAGCTACCTTAGTAATGCGGCCTCAATCATGGGCGGAAACAAGAAATTGCAGCTAAACTTGGAATATCGAATCCTTCTTTTGGAGTGGCTGCAAATCGTACTTTTTATGGATGCAGGTATTGCAGGAAATGATTTAGATTTATCTAAATTAAAATATGGAAGAGGTCTTGGGTTGAGACTCTTCACCCCAATTGCCCCGATTAGGCTGGACTTTGCTTTTGGGGATGGAAACCAATTTATTTTCCATTTTGCACTGGGTCAGCTTTTTTAGTTATTTAGGAACTTTATTATCGTCTCTTTTGTATAATCAGAAATGAGATATATAACTCAGTATTACAGTATGTAAATCTGATACAATTATTGATATAAATAGTTGTTATTTATAATTTATTTGTATGTTAAAATGTTGTTTTATTAAAAATATTCCTAAACGGCTACTTTGCTTATAGGACTTAAAAGAGAAGGGGAACAAATGAAATTATTAAAGTTTTTTGCATTTATTATACTTTTTACAGTGTCTTTTTCCATGAATAATTCGCCAGTAACAGCCAACACTAGTATTACCTCCAATACTACTTCCACTGCTATTCTAATAAGAAATATCCTTATTTCTGGCAACACGAGTATATCCTCAGCATCTATTCTTGGCGTAATTAGTTCTAAGACTAATGAGGAAATAAATACAGAAAATATCCTCTCAGACATCAATGCTATTTATGAGATCGGGTGTTTCAATGACTCTGTCGGCGCCGAAACTATTTTGGTTAGCAAGAATAAAGTGGACTTAGTTTATAGCGTGAAAGAAAACCCCATCGTTAAACAAATATATTTTGTTGGTTTACATTCTTTTACCCCTGAGCAACTGATGGTTAGCCTCAATGTAAAACAAGGAAAGCTTCTAAATTATGCCGACCTTAGAAAAGACATTCAATGTTTAAATGATTTTTATCATGATAGAGGTTATGTCTTAATGAATGTCAAGGAAATCTCTGAGCCTCAAGATGATAACGTGTTAACGTTTGTAATCAAAGAAGGCATCATTGAGGATATTTTTCTAAAAGGTCTTACCAACACCAAAGAGTTTGTAGTTACCAGAGAAATGGAAACAAAGCCCGGTGCAGCCTTCAATCTCAATACTCTTCAAGATGATATTCGCAGTGTTTACAACACTGGATACTTTGAAACCATTAACCCCGATCCGCCTATGGCTGGTATTGACCCTGAAAAAGTTGTGGTTGTTATGAACTTGCAGGAGAAACGCTCAGGCTCGTTTCAGTTTGGTGGTGGCATTGGTTCCTCCACTGGTTTCTTTGGATTTCTAAAACTAGAGTTTATTAACTTTCTTGGTCAAGGATATAACGTATCGGCTAAGGGGCAATGGGGAGAGAAACAGCTCACCTACGAATTCCGCTACCATAATCCTTGGCAATGGCCAGACAGAACCTATCTAGATACACGTATTTGGAATACTGATGGTCAGATAGATGAAGGGACTGGGTTGTACGCCCACAACGTGGGTGGCGAAATCACTGTTGGTAAGGCTTTAACCAAACAAATCAGCGGATTTACAACTTTACGTGCTAACAACGTTACGCCTCAGGATGCCGCCATCTCTAGTTATCAAGTTCGTAGCCTTGGTGGTGGTCTCAGCTACGATACTCGTGACTACATTTTCAATCCTTCCAATGGGGACTACATTGTTGCTAACGCTAACACTTCCTTGAAGATGATTGGAGCCTCTATTGAATTTCTTAAATACAGAATACGATATTTCAAGTTTTTCCCTCTCGGTAAAGACTTAGCTTTTGGCCTTAAAACAACGTTTGATGATTCGTTTGGCACCATATTTGACACAGAAAGATACTTCATGGGTGGTGCCACAACCCTTAGAGGATATAAAGATGGCTCTCCCGTGGCGATAGGTGGACGCAGATTTTTAGGTTCTTTAGAATTACGCTACAACTTAAATCCTTCTATGCAGCTCTATTTATTTTACGATTATGGAAAAACTGTTAAGGGCTATTCTTCCTCTAGCTTTTATGGCGATTCAGCCTGGAGAACTGGCAAGGGCATTGGCTTTAAGCTCAGCACTCCCATTGGACCACTACGTTTTGATTACGCTTGGGGTGATGGGGTAATATATAATGACGGCTATGACAGCAGTCAGGGGGTGGTGCACTTCAACTTTGAGAATTCATTTTAATAAACTGTTTAAATAAAAAGGAGTTGCTTCTATGAAAAAATTTTTATTACTTAGCCTTGTTTCAACGATATTATTAAGTATTACTTTTGCTGATTCTATTGGCTACATTGATTCTGCGCTTATTCTCAAGCAGTACAATAAAGCCATTACCGCCCAAAATGACTTATCTAAAAAACAAAAAGAATTTCAAGATGAAGTTATCGCCAAACAACAAGAGCTTGAAAAAGCTAAAACTTCTAGCAAAAATGAAGAAGAGTTAACTCAATTAAAGGACTCCTATGAAGAAAGTCTTCGTCCGAAAAAAGAAGAGTTAATCGCTTTAAACCAAAAGCTTTCATCAGAAATAGAAAAAGACATCATTGATACAGCTAAAAAAGTTGCCAAACAACTTAAAGTTGATGTGGTATTGGATAAACAGGTAGTTTTAGCCGGTGGGTTAGACTTAACCAGTTTAGTTTTAAGCAGTTTAAATAAGTAAATTAACTTAGGGTTGATTGGTGGTAACGATGAAACAAGCAAAACCATCAATCAGTCTTGAGAATCCATCCGCTAATATTCTAAAACTTTGGCTGATAAGCAAATTTCCATATTTTATAGTTTTCTTAACTTGTAGCGTGTACATTATTTTAATATCTCCATATAATATATGCTAATGAAACTTTCAGAAATCGCAAAAGTTATTGGGGGGAAACTAGTGGGCAGTGACCTAGAGGTATCCTCTATAAAAAGCGTTACAACAGCCTCTGCATCCGATTTAACGATTCTGCTCGATAAACACTATGAGCACTCAGCCCAAACAACAGAGGCTCTGGCGATAATTAGCTACACCCTTGAAGTTAAACCGAAGAGTATTATCCTAGTAGAAAATACTCGCAAAATTTTTGCTCAAACATTAACCCTTTTTGCAAATAAGGGTAAAAAAACTGGAATTAGTAAAATGATTTCCTTGGGCGAAAATGTCTCCTTAGGTTGTAATATATTTTTGGCAGACTTTGTCTCTGTGGGCGACAATTCCGTCCTAGAAAATGATATTGAGCTAAATAGTGGTGTTGTTATCGGCAGTAACGTAAAAATAGGTTCAGGCACTATAATCCACGCCAATGCCGTCATTTATCCCGATACTATAATTGGGAAAAACTGTATTTTGCACAGTGGGTGCATTATTGGGGCTGATGGCTTTGGGTTTGAACCCAACTCCAAGAGAGAATGGGCTAAAGTTCCCCAGCTGGCCAAGGTAATCATTCAAGATAATGTTGAAATCGGCGCAAATAGTTGCATCGACAGAGGAGCCATTCAAGACACTACCATTGGCGAAGGAACAAAGATTGATAACTTAGTACAAATTGGTCATAATTGCCAAATTGGGAAACATAATGTTATTTCTGCTTCTGTTGCCATTGCTGGCAGTACTACCGTGGGTGATTATTGCATGTGGGGTGGTCAAAGTGCTACTGCTGGACACTTGCAGGTGGGGAATAATGTTACCATCATGGGTAGATCTGGGATAACGAAGGATATCCCCGACCTAAGTATCATACAGGGTTTTCCGGCACAAAACTCTAAAAAGGAGTTTAAAGAACAAGCTTTTCTGCGAAACTTAGCCAAAAAGGGGCTAAAAAATAAAAATGGAGGATAACATGAAAAATATATTAATCGTTTGCTTATTACTAACAGGGCTCAGTCTGGCATCACCATCTTCGATCGGTACGAATGGCTTAGTAAATATGCCTACTGCTATGTCGATAAAGTATAAAGAGTTTGATCTTGCTGCTAATTGGAGGGTCGTACAAAATACTTCTGACGGTAGTCGTTATCAACTTAACTACATTTCAAATCTTGGTATTTTTGATGGAGTTGAAGCGGGCTTCATTGGGAATAATCAAAAAGAAGGCGTTTTTCCACACATTAAGTTTTATATGATGAGCGACAAAACCGCCTACCCTTTAGCTTTAGCAGCTGGGCTTACGAATCTTTCCTCACACTCACGAAGCGACTTGTATTTAGTTATGAGCAAAAAATTCCCCAATAACTTTTTTGGTCATTTTGGTTTCACTTCCAACATCATTGCCAGCTCCATTAAAGCTAACATCATGTTTGGCATTGAAGCCTCTCTTAGTCCTTATATGAGCATAATTGGAGACTTGATTGGATCTGAAAGCACTTGGAACTTATCTACTGGCTTTAGACTTAAGCTATCTGAAGATTTTTTACTCAATGCCTACCTAGAAGATATTGCCAGTTCCACTGTAGATAAAGCAACCTTCACTCTTGGGCTTTCTTGGCACGGCTTATTTCAGTAAATGGGCTATACGCTTAAAAAAAGTGTAGTTATTGAAGGAATTGGCATTCACAGTGGCCAAAAGGTCAGAGCCACCTTTGTTCCTTCCCTTAAAGGTGGCATCCAATTCAAAGTTGGGGAAGTCCTTGTTGCGCTCAAGCTAAAAAACATTAAACCCATTAATCTGGGAACAAATTTAGTTGATAAAAATATTATTATTAAAACCATAGAACATTTGATGGCTGTTTTATGGTATCTACAGATAACCGATCTAATTATTGAAATCGTGGGAGAAGAAATCCCGATTGCCGACGGCAGCGGACTGCAAATTTTAAATGCTTTAAAGGACGCTGGATTAAAGAAAACACCTTCCATTGCCAAGAGTTTAATTATCAGCAAACCCTTTTTCTTCACCTATAAAGACACGTTTTTCTTTGCGCTACCAGCTAAAGAACTTCAAATCAACTACACCATCAACTTTCCCTTAAATCCCATAAAGGGTCAAAACTTTAACTTTGCAAAACGCCAGCAATTCGTTACCGATATTCTCAGCGCCAGAACTTTTGGAAATATTGAAGACGTAGAAAAACTACATTCAGTGGGTAAAGCTCTTGGTGCTACTTTAGAAAATGCTTTGGTCTATAATTCCCAAGAATTTGTAAACACTCCTCGCTATGAGAACGAGCCGGTTCGTCACAAAATCCTAGACCTACTTGGCGACTTATATACATCAGGCTATTTTATAAAAGGCAAGATCTATGCTTACAAAACAAGCCATCTGCTAAATAATAAAATAGTTAAAAAACTATTAAAACAGTTTGCTATTCAATAAACTTAGCAACTATATCGCCTATTTCAGTAGTTGAATACCCCATCTTTCCGGCCGACATACTATCCATCTTTTCAATCACCTTAATAACGGCTTTTTCTACGGCTAAAGCAGCCTTTTTCTCGCCAAGGTAGTCGAGCATCATCTGGGTAGCCATAATAGCGGCAATCGGGTTTATCACATTTAGCCCCGTATATTTTGGAGCACTTCCGCCGATTGGTTCAAACATAGATGTACCCACTGGATTAATGTTACCCCCAGCTGCCACGCCCATACCCCCTTGAATCATTGCACCAAGGTCAGTAATGATGTCACCAAACATGTTATCGGTTACAATCACATCAAACCATTCTGGATTCTTCACAAACCACATGGTGGTTGCATCAACGTGCGCATAGTTCGTTTCAATTTCAGGGTATTCTTTTGCAACATCGTTAAAAGCTCTCTGCCACAAATCGAAAGCAAACGTTAGGACATTCGTTTTCCCAACCAAGGTAACCTTTTTGCGACCATTAGCTTTTGCATACTCAAAAGTGTAGCGAATGCAGCGCTCTACACCTTTTCTGGTGTTTATAGACTCTTGAATGGCGACTTCATCAGGAGTATCTTTCTTTAGTACGCCACCTGCTCCGGCATATAAACCTTCCGTATTCTCCCTGACCACTACAAAATCAATATCTTTTGGCCCCTTATCTTTTATAGGAGTTTCAATGCCAGGATAAAGTTTAACGGGTCGTAAGTTAATATATTGATCCAGCTCAAAGCGCAATCTTAACAAGATTCCTTTTTCCAAGATACCTGGTTTTACATCTGGATGGCCAATGGCTCCAAGTAAAACTGCTTTATACTTTCGCAATTCGTTTATCTCTTCCGTTGATATTGTTTGCCCTGTTTTTAAATACCTAGTACCACCAAAATTAAAATAATCAAACTGAAAGGAAATGTTGTATTTTTTTCCCACAGCCTCTAAAACCTTAATCCCTTCTTTTGTTACCTCCGGACCTGTTCCATCTCCCCCAATAACTGCTATGCTATATTTTGTCATCATTTATTCTCCTTTAAGTTGACGGCGCCTTTTCACCTAATTGTGTCGCTTTTACACTTGTTAGGATATTAATATAATGGAAATTAAATATTTCGGCAAGCAGACTATTGTGAATTAAAAAATTATTACTATTCCTACTTACTATACTTGCTTCTTAAGCGCTGAATATTTTTACTAGCTGGAATATGAATTGGCTTCATTGGATCAAACTTTCTATCAATTAATTTACCAATTTGTTGAATTCTTCTTTCAATTTCTAATTCTAAATTACTGTTAACATATTTTCTATCTATTACGCTCGCAATCTTGCGTATATTACTTTCTATCTCCGAATTTTCTACCTGTGCATCTTGCAATACGTACAAATTCCTTGCCTTTTGATTACCTGTGCTAATAATACTGTTGTTTCTCTCAAATTCACTTAGCTCTACATATTCATCATCTTCAAGTTGAAAAATTTTCTTATTATTATTTTCGCCCTCTTCGTTCTGCTTGTTATTATTACTCTCATCCTCTCGATAATCCGTCTTATCTTCCTTAACAAACTCTTCATTAAACTCTTCAGATGACTGCGAGACTTTCTGTACTTCCCGTGCATCTTGCATAACTTCTCTTTCTTGATGTAAAAATGTTTCTTTAATGTCTTCCTCCACATTTTTTTTTACTTCTTTTTTGTTGGCGTTCACGGTCACACTCTCATCCATTGTTCTGGCATAGCTTTTTGCACCATTCAAAGTGCTAATTTTTTCCTTCATTAAATTCATTAAGATTTGTCTCTGGTTCGACTTCTGGATTCTATCCTGCTCTGTCCTAGCAATGTATTGTAAGTTTCTTTCTAGAAAATTATCTGCAGGCTTATACTCTACTTTTTGGTCTATGGGCAAGACATCTTTGACTATTTTCTGATTATTATAATTAATATTAATATTATTACTTTTTACGATGGGTAGTTCGTTAAAATATTTATTTAAGTTAGCGGTACTATTATCCAGATAATATTGACCATATATATTATTGCTTAACTTATTAATATTATTTTGTTCCATAATTTAGCCTACACTTACCGATAATGACTGACTATTTTTTCTGTAAGGTCTTCTTGTCCATTCCTTTTTAGAAAAATAATGACTTCATTTAGTTTTTCTATACTTAAATCCTTATTTAAATAACGAACCATTTCCGTA
Source organism: uncultured Candidatus Marinamargulisbacteria bacterium (assembly GCA_903902445.1). Taxonomy (GTDB): domain Bacteria; phylum Margulisbacteria; class Riflemargulisbacteria; order GWF2-35-9; family GWF2-35-9; genus CAIUUT01. The sequence goes on along the minus strand of CAIUUT010000102.1, from coordinate 8,258 downwards.
TACTTCTCTAACGCCTGATCTATTAGTCCTTTGCTAGCATAAAAATCACCTAAAACCTTGAAAGGAATTGGAGAGTATAGATACTTCTGCTTTAACGCCTTAAACATTGCCTCAGCTTCAGTTATTATGTCACTATGCTTGGTTGAAACCTCTTTTTTTCCTTGCCGATTGTCAATGACTATGTGAATGGCTCCGGTGCTTACGTTATCCTTCTTCTTCGGTCTTACGAGAAACCAACCTATTAGTAAAACTATCCCTATAAAAATGGCAATAACCAAAATTACACCTCTTTGTATATATTAAAAGTTCTTTGTATTAACTTTTAAGTAATTTATGCCCAGTTTTGGAAAAAATTAAACTAGCGTTGTTTAACATTGTCTTGGTTCAAAAGAAATTATTTGTAATCTGCGAAGGCGATTAACTCTACAAACTCTCCCAATATGCCGGAAGCCTTAGTGTCCTCAAACACATCATAAGCCCTTACCTTAATAAATTTGTAAATTAATTCTGGTCCTTTTTTTTGTATTTTTACCTTAATATACTCATCGCTAAAGCCATAGTAATGGCCATCTTTTTCTTGTTCTACCAGCACTTCTAATATTTCACCTTTGTAACACGACAAGTAATTGCTTCTGTTGCTTACATTCTCTACTAAAGCTTGCTTCATACGCTCTTTCATATTTTCACTTGAAATATGTCCCGTTATCTCCGAAGCCTTCGTTCCAACTCTTTTAGAGTATGGAAATAGATGGAAATCCATAAATTTATTACTTGAAATTAGCCTGATTGTTTGCGCAAAATCATCTTGCGTTTCTCCTGGAAAGCCTATTATTAAATCCGTTGTTACTACAATTTTGTTTTGTAGTTTATCTAGTAAATCATTATAATTATCTATGGTATATTTTCTATTCATTTTGCTGAGTAAACTATCTGTTGCCGCTTGAATCGGAATATGCAAATGTTTTGCGATTCTTGGATTTTCTAAAATATATTCAATAATTTCATCAGATACTAAATTTGGCTCAATGGAACTTATTCTAAGTCGGAACTCTCCCTTTATCTGCATTATCCTCTTTAATAAGTCAAGCAAGGAAGCTTCAGCATAATCATAAGTTCCTAAATTAATTCCAGTAAGTACAAACTCTTTTATGCCCGAATCTAATGATTTGCTTATCTTTTCTATAATCTGCTCAGGATTTATTGAGTACTTTTTACTCCGCACATACGGAATAATACAATAGCTGCAATAGTAATTGCAACCATTCTGAATCATTATCATTTTCCTAATATTTCTTTTATTACTTGTTTCTGCTGGTGGTACTTCTTGTGGTAAGGAGCTAAATTGTTCCAGCTCTTTAAGCAAATTATCCTTTAGCACCATTAATCCGGGTATTGATCTAGCATCAAAGCCTTTGTTCTCGATAGTACACCCTGTAACAATAATTCGAGCCTTTTCGTTAATATGCAAGGCCTTGCTAATCTGCTGTCTACTTTTTCTGTCGGCAATATGTGTCACGGAACACGTATTAATTATTACCAACGTTGCTTGTTCAATATTTTTTGTGTACAGATGGCCATAAGACACAAGCAGGTCTTTAGCTTGCTCACTCTCATATTGATTTACTTTACACCCAAGTGTAGTAATGTGAAACTTCATGCTAAGATTCCCAGGAGGCTAATAATAGTTAATTATCTTGCCTTTAGTACCTATAATGCTCGGCCTTGTAGGGCCCTTCTACAGGAACACCAATATAATCAGCTTGATGCTTTGTTAGGGTTGAAAGCTGTGCATTGAGTTTACTAAGCTGAAGTCGCGCTACGTGTTCATCTAAATGTTTCGGTAGTGTATAAACGCCAACGGGGTATTCTCCCTGTTTCGTCCAAATCTCAATTTGTGCCAAGGTCTGATTGGCAAATGAAGAACTCATTACATATGAAGGATGCCCGGTTCCACACCCAAGATTCACTAACCGTCCCTTAGCTAAAAGAATAATCTTTTTACCATCTGGGAAAATAATATGGTCAACTTGCGGCTTTATCTCTTCCCACTTGTATTTTTCTACACTGGCTACGTCAATTTCATTGTCAAAGTGTCCAATGTTACACACAATCGCCTCATCTTTCATTTTAATCATATGATCATGAGTGATAACATGATAATTACCGGTACAGGTTACAAATATGTCGGCTTTATCTGCCGCATATTCCATAGTCACGACTCTAAATCCTTCCATGGCGGCTTGCAAGGCACAAATTGGATCAATTTCCGTCACCCAAACTTGAGCAGAAAGACCGCGAAGTGCTTGGGCAGAGCCTTTTCCAACATCACCATAGCCACATACTAACGCCACCTTTCCAGCAATCATCACATCTGTAGCACGCTTTATGCCATCAACCAATGATTCACGGCAGCCATAAAGATTATCAAACTTAGATTTTGTCACAGAATCATTTACGTTGATCGCGGGAAACTTAAGGTCTCCTTTAGCGTGCATCTGATACAACCGATGAACCCCTGTAGTTGTTTCTTCAGTAACGCCTTTGATAGCGGCTAGGTTTCTGCTATACCACCCTGGGATTTCAGCAAGCCTTTTCTTAATTGCTGCATATAAAACTCTTTCTTCTTCGGAATTAGGATTATCTAAAACGGTTATGTCTTTCTCTGCCCGTGAACCAAGGTGGATCAGCAATGTTGCATCTCCGCCATCGTCGAGGATCATATTTGGAGTTCCTCCATCTGCCCATTCAAAAATCCGATGAGTGTAGTCCCAATATTCTTCCAAAGTCTCACCTTTTAAGGCAAAAACTGGTGTTCCGCTTGCCGCAATAGCTGCCGCAGCGTGATCTTGTGTAGAAAAAATATTGCAACTAGCCCAACGCACATCTGCACCAAGTGCTTTTAGCGTCTCAATGAGTACAGCGGTTTGGATCGTCATGTGCAATGAACCAGCGACTTTTGCGCCCTTTAAAGGCTGCTTTGACGCATACTCTTTTCTAATCGCCATAAGGCCTGGCATTTCCGTTTCTGCAATCGCTATTTCTTTGCGGCCCCAATCTGCTAAATTCATATCTGCAACTTTATATTCTGTCATTTATTTCTCCTTTGAAAAAACTATGGAATGGTTTAACTTTAATTATATTACAAGGCTAAGTATTTTTTAAGCTGTTCTTTTCTTTGTTCAATATCGTAAATTGTTACACCAAGCAACTTATCTGGACCGAACTCTTGGACTGTAAAAGACGAGGTAACAGCACCCATAATTAAAGCTTCTTTTAAGTTTTCCCAACAAATTTCTTTGTCAGCCAAATAACCCAGAAAACTTCCCGCGAAGGAATCTCCTGCTCCGGTTGGGTCTTTTACTACATCTAGGGGATAGGCCCCGATGGTAAAGTACTCTCTTTCATCTCTGCCAAATATTGCTGAGCCATGTTCGCCTTTTTTTAAAACTAAATACTTTACGCTACTGACCAATTTCATTAAATTTTTTGCAGCACTTATTAGGTTATATCCACCCGTAAGCATTTTAAGCTCCTCGTCATTTATAAACACTATTTGTGAGGCAGCAACTACTTCCATCAATTGTTCTTTTTTTATATTAATCCAGAGATTCATTGTGTCCATGGCGATTAGCTTGCTTTGCGATTGTCTAATTGCTTCCATTTGAGCCTCAGGATCATTGTTTGCTAGGAAAAGAATCTTACTTTTAGCATTTGTGTCACTAAATCTTGGTTTAAAACTACCCAAAACACCCACTTCAGTATTTATTGTTTTTGCAGAGTTTATGTCTTCTAAATAACTTCCCGTCCAATGGAAAGTATTGCCTTCCGCAATTTGTATATCTTCAATATTGATATTACGCTTGCTTAATATTGCCAGTTTTTCGTCATGGAAATCTTTACCCACTACTCCAATAATCGCTGGAGACATAAAGTTACTGGCAGCAATCGCCGAGTAGACGGCTGACCCTCCCAATATTTTTTCTCTCGTTCCTTCAGGGGTAAACAGGGTATCGAAGGCTACCGACCCTACAATAGATAAACTCATGCCTCCTCCACTGCCAGCGCCACTTTTGGAAATTTTAAGGTAAATGTAGTGCCATAACCCACTAGGCTTTCCACATTCACAACACCGCCAAGAATTTCCACTAAATTTTTTACAATACTTAAGCCTAGGCCCGTACTCTTTTCGTTGGCCGTTGGTTGATTGCTTAATTGCGCAAAGGGCTTATACAGTCTTGCGATTTCTTCATCCTTAATGCCTGGGCCTTGATCCTTAATTTTAATGTAATAATACTCATCTTCCGCATAGGCACTTACCTCTATTTTAGACCCCGAATTTGAGAACTTAACAGCATTGCTTAGAAGATTATTTAAAACCTGTTTCATTCTTTTTTCATCTATTGGCACATTAAGTTCTTGAGGGATAGCAATGTCGACACTAATCCCTTTTTCTGTGGCTGCCATTAGATGGGTTTGTATTAGCGTCTCAATAAACACTTTTAAGCTAACATTATGTCTGTTGATAATAATCTTACCGCTAGTGATATTTTCTACATCCAAAATATCTCCTACTAGCTCTAATGCAAATTGAGAGTGGTCTTTAATTTTGCCTATTACTTCCTTTTGCTTATCACTTAAGTTAGCAGCCATTACTTTTAGAAAAATATCGGATAGCCCAAATATTGCAGCAAGAGGGCTCTTTAAATCATGCACTACACCATGAAAAACATCTTCTTTATCAATAATTGAAGTCAATAGAAAATCCTTTACTGTATTTTATGTTATAATAATATGCAACCAATAGGTTTTTGACAACTGTTTCCGTGTTAATATCCATGATAATGCAAGAAAAAATTACAAATTTAGAAAATATCCTCAAATCCTCAATTGAGAAAACAGGTTTTTCTACAATAACAAACTCCATAACATTAGCGTCAAATTCACCCAGACGCAAAGACTATATTTCAAGCTTTACAAAACATATGGAAATTTTAAGTGTACACTGTGAGGAGAGTTTTTCTGACTTATTAACTTTAAGACCACTTAGCAGCATTGCCTATTATATTGCCTTAGAAAAAGCATTGAGCATCAATCTAGATAACATAAGAACTAGATTTGTCATTACTGCTGACACTTTAGTATATTACAATACGCCTTGTAAGGTTCTGGGAAAGCCTATAGACAAAGAAGACGCAAGAGAAATGCTACATTTTCATTTGGGCAAAACACATCAAGTTACTACGGCATGTGTGATTATTGATTTAGTTAAAAAATCTTTTTCCCCGATTATTGATAGTGCCCAGATCGAATTTCATTCACCAACTCAAGAAATATTGCTTGTCATAGAAAACTACCTATTGCTTAAGGCTCCTCTTGGCCCACTAGATAAAGCTGGTGCGTACGGATATCAAGAAGACTTAGTGAGACAACATCTTATTAAGTCAGTTAACGGTGATAGCGCAACAATCGTTGGATTTCCCTTGGAGAAATTCACTGCTTTTTGGAAAAAGGAAATTGGGAAAAGTTCTTCGCACACTCCTGTTTAAAGGCTTATGCTACTTTACTATTTTATGACGATAATAGTTAACCGTACGGCGTGAAATGTTTATTCCCATTTTATTAAGCTTATCTTGTATTTGTTTATCAGTATTTTGAGCATTTTCTTTTTTAGCCATTAACTGCTTAATAAAATAATGCGTATAGTAGGCATCTTTAATTTTTCTCTGAAATAAATTTCTCATAAGAATTGTGACACCATTAATTTGCACATATTTCCTGTTAACCAATCTACTAATAAAGGAAGGGGACAATTCCAACCTCTGCGCAACTTCCCTTTGTGTAATGGGTTGCAGATAAGAAAATTCTTGAAACAGGTCTGTCTTTTGTTGTTTACAAAACTCTTGTAATATTTGTTTTAGTATTTTCTTTCTTTCCTGAAGATCTTTAAGTAATTGCGGATTAGAAATAAAGTCAAAATTCTCAAGCATCTTTACAATAAATTTGCCATTGCTCAGTGAAATTTCAGCGCTGGGGTAAATGTACACTGCCTTAGTTGTTATATATTGTTTCCCTGGAAGCACATGGTTTAAATTGTTTTTTACAAAGAATAAAATATCGTCTATTTCCCTCCTACTTAATTGTAGCTCTCGTGCTATTTTATCTATATCCCCCGAGATTAAATCACTCTCCTTTTTCAGAACAGCTATTAGCGCCTTTCTAAAGCGATCATCTTCAATAGCATATCTATTAATTTGAATTTGCAAAAACTCCACGACAGACCTTGCCCCAACACCTTCAGGCTCAAGATCCTGGAAAATCGCAAGTAATTTTAATAATTTACTCTGCGACACTTTCAGTTCATCTTTTAAGATATTTTCCAAGTTACTCCACTGTGTAAATAATCCATTTCCATCCAGATAATTCAGCATCTTTTCTAGATAAATTTTATCTTTATCTAATATGGCTAGTGCTTCAATTTGCTCTAGAAGTATCGCCTCAAGACTTGCTGTATTTTCGGTTTTTGCCCGTGAATCTAGAGCTAAACTCGTTTTGTCTAAATATTTTTGGTGAAGCTCAAAATAGGAAAGATTAAACGTCTGAAGTTTCTCCAAGTATCTTTGGGTTATCTTAAGTTTGGTTTTGGGGCTTAGTCGAAGTCTAAGCATTATTAATCGTGTATTCTTTTAGCTTATTGTATAGGGTTGTCCTAGTTATACCAAGCTCTTTAGAGGATTTGACCATATTATTTTTATTCTTGTGTAATACGTACTTAATATGCTCTTTTTCAACCTCTCGCAAACTTAAATTGCCTGCTTTATCATTTGCTAACAATTGATGTCCCGCTTCTTTTTCTACAATTGTTAAATATATGTCCAAGTCCTTAACCTCAACAATTTTCCCATAGCTTTTCAGAACGGCTCGCGTCACTACATTGTCAATTTCTCTTATGTTGCCAGGCCAGTTATAAGACTGCATTAAATTTATTGCCTCAGGAGAAAAACCAGTAAAGGGTTTATTAAACTCTTTACTTCGCATTGCTAAATAGTAATTTGCTAAAGGGGATATGTCTTCCACTCTTTCTCTGATGGGAGGTAATAATATTTTATAGACGTTTATTCGATAGTAAAAATCTTCCCTGATTTTTCCTTCTTCCATTAAGGTCTTTAAATTCTTATTTGTTGTGCAAATAATTTTAATTTGTATTTTTCTTTCCTTTATTTCTCCAATTCTGGTAACAACCCTCTCTTGAATAATTCGTAATAACTTAGCTTGCAGCTTAAGAGACAGCTCGTTAATCTCATCCAAAAAAAGAATCCCATTATTAGCTAACTCCAACTTACCAGGCTTATCAGCAACCGCATCAGTAAAAGCTCCTTTTTTGTAGCCAAACATTTCACTTTCCATTAAATCTTCAGGTATTGCCGCACAATTTAAAGCAATGAATGGACCATTTTTAAAGTGACTATTATTGTAAATTGCACGTGCCATAAGTTCTTTCCCAGTTCCCGTTTCCCCTTCAATGAGAACAGTTACATCATTATCCAATATAGGGTTTATTTCTTTAATGAGTTTATTAATGGTTCTCGATGAGCCAACCATAGAAAGAATGTTGGCGTCTATCTTGTGCTCTAAATAACTAATTTCTTCCTTAAGCAACAGCTCCGTAGAATATTGGTTACGGGTATATGTAAGCAGGTGTTCTAGTACTTTTTTAAATTTACTTATTTCCTCACTTTGCTTATTGGGAAATATTTTGTTTGTAACCTCAAACAAAGAATCAAGATAATAAACGATATCCTCATTACTTATCTGATTCTCCTGCAAAAAAATTATCGTTTGCAAAACCTTGGCTACAGCAAGGAAATCCTCGCTAGTTATATGCCCCCCGACCGACTTGCTGGCATCAAGAATGTTTTTTATAAGTATTTTTGAGTTCTCGGGAAAGATCTTATTTTCAAGCAAAGAACTCTTTCTTTTTCTAATTTCGTCTTCCCATAACTCTAAAAAGTCATTTTCCTTCTTTATAAGAGCCTTTTCCATGGTAAAATATTATATACTATTGAAGTACTCGACACCAACTTAAAAAATTAAAGCATGATAAACAAACCGGAACTACTTGCGCCAGCTGGCAATTATGAAAACGCAGAAACTGCATTCCTATACGGGGCTGACGCCATATATCAGGGGTTAGAGGGTTTTTCGCTGCGCAAAGGAAAGAAAGCTGAAATTGACCTTGAGTCGCTTATTAAGACTATTTG
>CAIUUT010000101.1 GCA_903902445.1 uncultured Candidatus Marinamargulisbacteria bacterium | reverse complement strand
CCTTCAGGCATAACCAACAACTGCTCACCTTTTGCTTGATCTGTTTTAGCAAGAATAAGTAATTTCTCCTCATCATTACTTTTTTTCTTTTTGGATATTTTTGACGTTGACATATTTTTCATAATAATTTATTTAAATAATATTAAAGACTGCTTCTTTAATCATATCAACACTCTCTTGGATAGTTTCTTTTTCCCAAGGGCTTGTGTTAAACCTTTCTAGTGTTTTTTTGATATCCGGAAAATATTGTTTGTATTTACTCCAGGCATTATGATACCCCTGATTGTTTCGATCGTAATTATAAAAACTATAAATTAGACTTGGATGAACTTGAGATTTTTTTGCAAACTCTCTGACAATTAATTCATTATTTATAAACGGTGCTATATATTTGCTTTTTTCTTCGGAAAAAAGGTATTCTCTGGAAAAATCATTTGCTTCATCTTCCCCGATTAAAAAGAGATCTAATTCTCCAGAAAGATGATACGCGTTTGTTTGTATTATCTCCAAATCGTATAAAATATGATGAATTTCGTGTATCAGTGCAAACCAAATCGTTGGGTAGTTTTTTTGAAGATCAGTCAAGACAATACACGGCTTATTATTTACAAAAAAAGTAGCTCCTCTTACTTGAACAGTAGGAAGATATGGCTGATATATTATGGTTATTCCTATACAGTACAGTGCCTGAGCAACAACAAACAACCCTTTATCCGTGTCCATTGTATATTGCCTAATCTTGGGAAGCAAACTAACCAAAGAGGCCCTATCAAATTCGTTTTTATTATTGATTTTCTGGAAATGAGTATATGCTGATCTCACCCAAAAATCTCGCATTTTGTTATTTGATGACCTATTGGTTCGACTAAATAATGGATATAATTTTTGATCATTGTATTGAAATATATTTTCTATTCCAAAAAAAGATTTGATCCGGTTTTCAATTTTATCAAAATCAGTCTTTGAATCAATAAACTGTGCTTTGTAAAGATTTTTTAAATCAAAATTACTGGCAATAAAATTGAGTTTTCTTGCTCTCTCCAGTTCACCAATTGATTCTGGTGACATTTCTGTTAAATAAATATCAATAAATTTTTCAGGATTAAGATTCAGAAAACTACCAAGCTTTAGGATATTCACTATATCAACTCTTTTTGCTGTGCGGTCTAAAATACCTTCAAGAGATTTACGCTCGATATTCAACAACTTCTCTATTTGATATTGCGACAGCCCAACTTCGACCAAACGACGCTCAAAAAGCTGTTTTATAGACGTATCCGCACTTGGTTCAACCGAGCTACTTAAAGGCTGTAGCAAAGATTGAAGAAAGATGTTAAGCTCGTTATCATTCATTACGTTGTGCGAAATTTTATTTTCTTAGGTAAATTTACCTGCGTAATTTAACAAAATATTGCAAATTTTCAATTTTTCAGGTAAAATCACCTAAAAAAGCAGACCCTGTGGCGATTTTCTGATGTAAAATCACAAGAAAATTATCAGGAGTGTGGCTATCGCCATCAGGCGTTGGTCGGAATTTGCCGAAGCATCTGGGTTGCCGACGAGAGAAGTGGATTCAGGATGGAATCATGATTATTCCGTTATTAAACCATGAGATAATCCTTTTGGTCAACGGATTTTTTGCCAAGAAGAAGTGATCTTATAAACGGGGGCACGTCCTTGTCTAAAAAGGGGTAGTACACTTTGCTCCGAATACTGGTATACTTTGGAGTGGAATAGGTGGTACACTTTCACCGGAACGCTCAGATGTTTCTGTCGAAACATCACATATATCAACTCTTATTTTGCCGCGATTTATAAAATGAAGGTCCACGGCACAAACAGCAGTGTATCTGGTTTTTAGACGATGCTTAACAAGCTTCACCGCAAACTGTTGGAAATTAAAGCTTTAGAGATTAAAATTAATGCTTTAAGTGAGGATGCTTGTATGAGTCGCTCAGCATCCATGGCATACTAGTAAGAACTGTTTCAACCTTTGTTTCCGAAATTTTCTTTCCAATCAGAACTGATCGAATTTGACTTTGAGGTGACTCGTAGACGGCAAGAAGTGTAATTGTTCTTGGTGAGAACTGCTGCAAGTAATCCATCGACGTTTTGGGGCAAACGCCAGTTACATTGAAACAAGCAACGACCAAGACATTGCGATCCTTTATCATAGGAAAAACACTCGTATCATCTACAACAGCCTCCATCAACTGTGAGTCATTTTCAGCCAGCACACGCCTCCACCCAAGTTTGGTATTCAATGTGTAAATGGGAATTCCTCCGAGATTACCAGCCAATATTGCTCCGCATATAGTACCACTTCGCCTGACACCAACAACTACGTCAAATTTCAGCTCCTGCTGGTTAATTTCACGCACCAGTTTCCGAATCAATCCGGTGACTTCACGCCAACCAATCATACGCCGCACGATTCTTATATTGAATAATGCTAAGATAGACGCTACTGTCCCTACTACAGCAAAAATATGTTCTAATACGTTCAGTACACTCATTGATCAAATCACAACCATTTAATAAGTTCTTAGTCCACTGATTCTTGTTTGAAGATATACTTTCGCTAGCTCAATTTTTGTCTCAACAAACTTTGCAATATATGAATGGTCTGTCACCTGATTTCGCTCAAAAAGGCAATACGGTTGCATTGGGGAATTTGGGATATCACCACTCAATGCAACATCCTCCAAATCCTGCATCAAATCATCCCACAAAGGATGCTCATAGGAAATATGGAACTCAGAAGCAAATCGGTAAGTAGCATCCATATACTCTGGAGTCTGCTCTGGGTAGTAATCCTGAGATTTTTTGAAACCATCTACAATCTTTGTGATACCATGCTCCTTGCAGTAAAGAATGGCTTCGGTCAACATCGCTAATTTGCATGCTACACAAACTAAATTACCGCACTTCCTGATATCGTTTTCGAGCGTCTTGATGGCAAGTTCGTGAAAGAGGAATGTGCAATCCAGAATCTCCCAAGATGTCCGGTCAGGAAACTTCTTTATAACATAGTTGGCTTTTGCTTGGGCAAGATCAAGCCACTTTTGTGCCCCGTTGTTAAATGTAAGCATATGGACAATGGATCCTTTTTGTAGGGACTGAACTGCGACCGCGGTGCTATCCAGGCCACCAGAAAACATAAGGACTATACGCTGATCTTTTTTCAACTCCTCAGTCATGTGTTTTTTCTCCATATTAAATTGATCAATAAAAAACTCTCAACACCAACAAATTACAACGAAGACACCGACATTATTTGCTAATAAAACTCCCCAGCGGTAAGCAGCGGGAAAGCTATTTCAAAAAGGCACCTCACAAACTATTACCATAAATTATTTTTATTAAAAGCCGTTTAATGGCATGTAATATTACATTATTCTGAGGCAATCATGCTGTATTGCATGATTTGCTTGCAAAAATTATCGCATACTTTATAGTACGAAAAACAATTTATACTACGTCAAATAGTCTCTTCTTTACGCTCAAAGCAAACACTCTCTTTTCAGTCTTACGCACCCACCTTCCCCTCAATCCCCGCCAAATCCCTACCCTTGGGCATCACAAACAAACACGCGCCTCCGCTCCGCTTCTCCCACAACTCCCCCAAAGCGCGTTTCTCTCGTGAATCTTCATTGCTCCATGATGTCTCCGCTTTGTACTCGACAACGAGAAAACACCCGTCCTTGAGTTTGCAGACAAAGTCGGGGTAGAATTTGTCGGTGGAGGTTTGGAGCCAGAAGGAGTGGAACTCGCGGCGTTCGATGTTGCGTACCCAGAATTCAACTTCGGGGAATTGGTCGATATAGATGGCGCACTCCTCCTCTTCGCCGTTGAGGGAGGCAATCTCCTTGTAGTAGTGCTTCTGAAACTTGTAGCTGCCCTGATATTTTGCGTTGCAGGGGTATTCGTCGGGTTTGAATGTGAAGCATCGGGCTGGTGTCACCACAATCGGGGTTGCACATTCCGGCAGGAGAAACGTCTGGTATGCTTTCTGCCGCTCGGCTTTGCGCAGGGCATCTATTTTTGCAACAATCCTTTGACGCAGGGTGTACTTGTCGTGGAAAAGCTCCTGAAGGGAGATCGTTCGCTCGTTCAGGAGATAGTGAATAACGCCGATGAGCCAAGGGCCGCTCTCTGACGGGAAGATATCGGCACGGTTCGGGATGTTCCGGTCAATCCAGTGAACCAGCGTTGCGACACTCTCGTCATCATCCGGCTCCAGAAAAGAGATCTGGTGGCGCAGCTCCTTGAGGAATGACTTTGAAACCTTGCCGCGATCGTCAATGTCAATATCAATCACCTTGCCGTCAAACTGCTTTGCTGCATAGTCTGACTCGGTGAAGGTTGGCGGGTATTTGGAGAGTCTCCATGGAATTTCAAGGAAATGGCTCTCCTCAAACGTCTCAAACAGGTCGCCCTGCTGCACGGAGAGGAGAGGAACCGAGAAGTCAACTCCGCGTTCAGCCGCTGTTTTTGGCTGTTCCAGCGGTATGCCACAGCTTTTGCGATAGAGCCGCTCGATAGTTGCCCTCGCTTCCGGCGTTGTGCAGCAATCAAGAATCGCGTACTTCTCCGGCTCTTCCATGATGCCGACAAAGGTGCAGGTTTTGCTTGCCTCGTCGTAGCTGAATTTATTGGCAACGGTTTCGGGCAACCCTGCAAGAAGTGGCGCTTCTGCGAGAGGTTCCGACACCTTGAAGAAGAGGTCAAGCCTGCCCTGTTCACCGGCAGGCATACGGGTTATCAGCTCTTTGGCCTCCTGCCGGTTAAAACCGTTTTGAATCAGCGCATCTTCAAGGGCGTTGGCCGCCTCAACAAAATTTTTCGATGCGGAAAAAGCATAAGCCATGTTCAGCTCTGCCCGCTGCTTCCGCTTTGCCTGATGCAGCCGCATGATCCGACCGAGAATCTGTTCGACCGCCGTGGAGGAGCGCATTTCGGCAACGGTGCAGAGGACGTAGGCAAAGGGGCAGTCCCACCCCTCCCGCAACGCCTGCACGGTAATGATAAAGCGTACCTTGCAACTCGACAGCGCAAGGTCAAGACCCTCCAGCCCCTTGTCGGTTCCGGTGGCCCGGCGAATCTGCTCTGCCGGAATATTGAAATCATCAATCAGGCACTGCTCAACCACCTCAACGGTGAGCGTCTCATGCGTCTGGCTTTTGGCCTGTGCCTGAATGAGCATGAT
>CAIUUT010000100.1 GCA_903902445.1 uncultured Candidatus Marinamargulisbacteria bacterium | reverse complement strand
GTTTGGTCATAATGAAAATAGAAATGACGATACAATTGGTCAAACTGATATAGGTCTGTTACATAGAGGTTGAAGAACTGCTCCATCGATTTATAAGGAATATTCTTTTTATACACCTTATGTTTTTCAAGTAAAGCAATGGCACTACCTAAAGCTAGGTAGTAATTCTCATATTTGCTAAACCAATACTTGGGCTTACGCTTTGTAATAATATCTTTGTAAGCCTTATATTCCTCTAATTGATTAACCAACGAGTCTTTAATATAGGTAATGAAGAGTTGGTCTGTTAGCTCAAAAATAGATTCCTCGATATAACTTAATGGTTGTTCGTTGGCTAAAAGAGTATCTAGCTGAATCTCTGTACTAATGTGTTTCAGTATTTCTTCTAGTTTCGCAACATCACTTCTATTGCCGAACCAATGGTCAAAAAAGACTTTAACATTACTCTTTGTACCTAGGATAAATCGCTGGTAGTCACTGGGGATTGAAATAGATGTAGAAAAAGAAAGTTCTGTAATACACAAGGATACGAATAATGTTTTCAGGTTATTCTTCTCACCTTTAAATCCGAATTGGGAATTAACTAAGTCCCAAAAGAAATTATCAGAAAGGTATTTGGTAAACTCATCTAAATATTCATTTTCTTCTACATCAAGTGATTCACTGAGTACGGTTTTAATAATCTCTTCAGGTGATATGTGAGTTTGTTTACAAATAACAGAAGCTAATCCTAGTTCCAAGTCATCTACTGTCCAGGATGGCTCTATAAGTTTCTTTAGTTTATTCACTCTGGCTTGATTATTGAAAAAAGGAAGGTGTTCTTTGATGTATTGCTTGAAGGCACTACCAAGTAGTCCTAGTTCTTCCTGCAAAATAGAAGTCTTGTCTGCTGAAAAAATAGAACTATATAAGTAAATATCCAACAACCAGTTTTCTTGGTTCTCTGGCTTAGGTATTGAGGAGTACAGCAAGTAGTTAGATTCCTGATCATCCACTTCAAGCAACAGCTTGGTATTGAGAAAGTTATGGGTCAATCGATGGACCTTTACACCATCAATAGCTATATCTGAAATAATATCTTTAAACTCACCTTCATCGTCATACCAAAACACAATATGCCGTTTAGCTTCACCACCTAATGGTTCTTGAAACTTTTGAGTTAACGACTGAACTATTTGATCTATGTTCATTGTTGCGTGTTTAATCCTTTGATGTTCACGAAATCTATTTCGGCAACATACTGTTCAGAAATTGCTAGTTGCAGTTTCTGCAAGCGTTTCCCACGCAAAACACCATAGCCACTATTTTGCTGTTCTAATTGAGATATTGTTAAAACTTTGCTCATTTCATTCCTCAGTATTACTTTCTTCCAATAATTGCATATCTGCTTCAATCTCTTCAGCTGTTGGAAGAGATCCTTTCAATTCTTCTGGTAAAATCTCAGAAATACTGTACTCACTAACGCCCATAGGTTTATTCATATCTCGAAGTGAAAATTCTACCTCTATGTTGTTCTTATCCCGACAAAGCAGTAGACCTATTGTGGGATTGTCATCTTCTTTTTTGATAATACTATCAACAGCAGAAAGATAAAAATTAAGTTTCCCTGCATATTCTGGAATAAACTTTTTATTTTTTAGCTCAACCACCACGTAGCACTTCAGCGTAGTATGATAAAAAAGCAAATCCAAATAGTAATCACTTTCACCAATTTCAAGATGGTATTGACGCCCAATAAATGCAAAGCCCTTACCAAGTTCTAAGAGAAATTTGGCTATATGCTCAACCAGCTTTTTCTCAATATCTCGCTCATTATAAGGTTTTGTCATCGTAAGAAAGTCAAAGGTGTATGGGTCTTTTATTGCTTGTTTTACTAAATCTGATTGTGGTGCTGGGAGTGTTTTACTGAAATTGGTAATTGCCTTACCTGCTCGACTAAAAAGAGAAGATTTTATTTGTAATGCTAGTGTTTCACGTCCCCATCCGTTTTCTATCGTTTGACGAATATAAAAAAGTGATTCCTCTAGGCTTTTTGATTTGGTAAAGATCAGGATATTATGTCCCCAAGGTATTTGCCCACACCACTGAGCAATAAATGAACGCAACCTGATTTCAACTGAAGGTACGGTTCCTATTTCGGCAACAAGTTGTTGCCATTCTTCTGGAATAGAAGCCCCATCTAATTTGGCAACAAGCTGTTGCCATTTTGCGGAATCACTATAAAATCTGTAAAAAGCTCGACAATAACGCAGGTTTTTTGCAGAGAATCCAGTATTTTCAGGAAAATCATTTTTTAAGTCCGCACTAAATTGATTAATAAATCCAGTACCCCACTGAGAAGGTTTCTGTTTTTCATCAATCTCATTTCCCAAGTACCAATATAAATGAATTAACTCACTACTGGCAGACATTGCTGCACGAAGTTGAGCAGATACAATCCGAGTTTTAATTTCTTTAAACCATTGCCTGTACTCAGAAGATACAATATTCATTTATACTTTCCTTTCCCATTACATTTTCGCTTTCACAACTAAGTCACCAAACTTGGCATAATTCACTTTTACACCATCATCAAGGTCGAGCTCAATCTGTTGATCTGCTAGATGCTGTAACTCAGCATCAAAATCTTTAAGCTCTGCTTGTTGCTTTAATATCTTTTCTTTTCGTTTTTCAACTGTCCGTTTATCTGTTGAAGAAAGTTCATTTTCCATAGATTGGTCTAGTCGCTTTAATTCTAACTCCAGTTTGCCTTGTAGCTCATGCAAATAATCGGTTCTCATTTGCGATAGAGTATCTTTGGAATACCTGTGAAGATAGACGAGAGCATTAAATGCTTTCTCTTTACCAGAGCTAAACATCCAGTATATGGGTCTGTTTTTATAGGTCTGCAAATGATCCTTATAAAAGTCCCCAAGGAAATACTTTCTAATACGTTCTAAGGCAGATTCATTAGGTGTTTTGCCAAGTGCTTTAGCAATAAACTCCAGGTTCTGAGATAAATTATCTTTACCAAAGGTTACTTCTAAAAACCGCACAAACCTGCTAACAATATCATCTTCAAAATAGTCATTATCTAGAACTGGAATAATGGCATCATCATCTGCAGGAAAGGTTGAATATTTACTGGCATCAAATTCACCACCAGCAAAGGCAAGACCTTCAATATCTAAGGAGTAACGTCCCATCATGCAACCGACTGAATAGCTGAGGAATTCTTTTATGGTATCTTCCAACAGTCGTGCTTCAAGGTCAAGTTCTATTGGAAAAACACCTAGTTCTTGATTTAAGCATTTTTTCCCATACCGATAATATGGGTTACAGGTGAGAGTAATTTCTTCAATAGGCACATTAGGAGTCAGTTCATCTTGCAAGCCATAGACATCAATGAAGCTACTATTATTTTCAATTTCGAGTTTTTGCATCTTTAGAGTCATATCCGACCAATGTTGCCTGATCTCGATATAAGCTGTTTGTAGTAAAGTTTTATTCGTGGGGATAACGAGGACAGGTGACTTAGCAAAGTCCCACGCAGTTTCGTAGGAGTTCCAATCCTTTTTTGTGGTATCTATTAAAAAATCAATATTCTTTGTTGATATTTTTAAAAGCGGCAATTTTTGAATTGTCCCAAACCTAAAGTCCAATGTTGGTGCTACTAAAAGTAGAAGGCTTTTACAAATATTTGAGTTCAGATAAATAATTGTACTTTCAAGATCTTGTTCAGAAAAAAACATAGGGCCCTTACTATCAAAAGCAAACCCTTCACCAGAATATCGAGCTGAAAGCCCTCCTGCACTAATAGCGGAGAATGTAGCTCCTTTATTAAATTGAAAACGCTCGTTTCTAAAAGAAGATCCAGGATACTCTTTAATTTTGCTACCGTTAATTCTCCAATCAACAACATATTCTTGGTTCCCATACCATTTTCGGAACGGTCCACCTTTGTTATATGGAACCCAAAATGCATTTTTATTAGATATGTCATTATGAAAACAAATATCTGAGTAATAAATTTCTGACCAAAACCGCAGGAACAAATCATTGTTCGCTGTAGTTAATCCTTCTTTGAAAACAACTGTTTTTTCCAGTTTGTCTTCTTTTAAAAGTCTAAGTTGATTCTTGCTTACCCAATATGCTATTGGACTACTTGGGATTTTTCTTAACTCTAATTGCTGAATTGAGTAATATATTTGGCTTCCATCCTGATTTGATTTCAATGGAATTTCATTTGTCCCTTCCTCATCTCTATATTCATCAAAATTATATTTATAGCTGTGGTCCTTATTTGCATTTATAAATAATTTTTTTATATCATCAAAAAGGATATGTTGAAAATTCCTTTTATGTAGACGAAAGTATGCCCCAATTTTTTGTTTGTTTTGGTTTTGAATAACAAACGTTGTTGATCCCCAATCAATACCAAAAATACCCCTACCCATATGTAATAAAGACTGGATATAGTAATTTGTAATTATATTTTCCCTTAGTTTCTCAAACGTAGATAAAAACAACCAAGACGGAAGGTTGATCATTGCCATATAACCAAATGGTAACGCCATTTTAAGACTCCTATCCATAAACATGGTACATAAATCAGCTTTAGAGTGAGGATAATTTCCCTCTGCATAAGATCTTAAAACATCACTCATTCCCTTGCCACCCATATAAGGTGGATTTGCCACAGTCACATGATAGCGTTGACCTAAATATTCAGCTTGATCCAGCAACTTCAATACTTTTCCGTGGGTATAGCTTAAAAACATATTACTTCCAAGGTCTTTATGTTCCAGTTCATTTCTTATTGTTTGAATATCCACCTTTATAGGTTGTATTAGAGAACCAACATGATCTGCAATCGAGAATTGACTTAGTAATGTATTCAGGTCATTGGTGAACAAATTTCTACCTACAGCTTTAATATAGTCAGCCAGTTCTCCTTCTTCAAAAACAACATTTTCTAATACACAAATATTTGGCTGAACAGGATTCTTTAAGAAACGCTTCTGCTTACCAGCAGCCTTTAAGAACAAAGCGAAAGCAGCTAATGATCCTGCACGTTTATCTATTTCAATTCCATACAAATTGTTCTTGATAATTAAGCCTGCTATATCAAGTGGGTTATATCCTGCTTCTTCATAGATTGAATACAGGAGGTCAAAGGCATAAACCAAGATATGACCAGACCCACAAGCTGGATCACATATCTTTAGTTCCTCTGGGGACTTAATATGCAAGTAGTCGGTTTCAATTTCTGTTGGTTCAATATAGAAATCCATCTTTTGTTTTAATTTAGAGTTGGGATTATTGAGCATCCACAAACGACCGAGCGAGTTCTCTACCATATATCGAACGATCCAATGTGGCGTGAATAACTGAGTAGCAGCAGGAATGTTCTGTGCTGTAATTTTGACGTTATTCTTTAGTGCTGCAAAAACTTCATCTTTTTTTTCAGCTATATAGTATTGATACAGCCACCCAACAATCTCTACTTCTTTCCAGTCAGCTTCATCTGTTTCTGTAAGCATTTTGTTAATAATGGAGCTGGTGAATAGTAGCCTATCAGGTAGTAGTAACTCGGTGTAGTTATTTATCTTCTCAAACAGAAAAGGCAGAATCTTACTAAGTTCATTGCATTCCACAATGAACAAATACTTAAACAAACCTTCCTGATCATTATTATCCTGAAACTTATAGATTTTTTCTTTATCTAGAGGTAAATCAACCTTCAGAGCATTCGTTAATAAATCAGGCTCTGGTTTATTTGGGGTAACGGATGAGAACACTCGAACACCTGTTGGAAGATATTCATTTAGTTCCATAAACCGAATAGCAATAAACCGATTAAACCAGGTGTAGGCAACTTCTTCTATTAACTGTTCAAAACCAATTTCTCCAAGTCTTTTAACCAAGGCTTCATATTGCTGTTTGGTAGCATTGTCATAGGTAACACCATTGATGACCAAGGTTTCACCATGCACCTGTACAGGTTGAATTTTATCCTTCGTAATTCCAAATATGCCAGCTCTATTAGCAACTTGTTCTAATAGTTGTTTTCTAGCATTTATCGCAAACTTTTTCAGCAGGCTCTTATTCATAATAGTCTTATACTTTTCCCATCTTTTAATAGGTCTACCATAGACTTTTTAACAGCAGAAACATAATCATCTACATCAGATTCATTCTCAATGATGTTATCCCACTTACAAATCTGGCTTTGTTTGATGGTCTTCGTTTCTTTAACTTTAACAATAGGTTTTACTTCAACTTGTTTTGTTCCAACAGAAGGCTCTACTCTTTCTTTATATGCCTCTTTTTCAGCAGCAATTTTTGCTACAGCTATTTTATTCAGTTCTTCATAAATAGAAGCTATGTCAGCATCTTTGCTTTGCTGAAGTCTGGACATTTGAAGCTCAATTTGGGAACACTCAGTAAGCTGGTCACTGTTTTGTATCAGTTTATCGTATGGACGCAACAGGCTTTCCTTGAAGCTATCAGACAGTTCCTTGTCATTTAACTCCGACACTATATCTTCTTTGAAAGAACCTGCTGTTGAGGATAATTTGCTGCTTAGAGCTGTTAGTACGACAGCATGAGCATCCTGAATCTCTTTCTGGAGGATGGGCAAGTCCTTGATCCTTGTATAAGGTGCTGGCATAGCCAATATGTTTTTTATCTTTGCTACCACTTCTTTTGTTGCATCATCAAAATAATCAAAGTCTCTAGCATATGAACTGATTAACTTTTTAGCTTCATTAAAAATAGTGATCTGATGCTTGAAGAAACCTTTAACAGGTTCCAAGTCCTCACCATTGGTCAACAAATCGTCTTTTAGCTCAGTAATAATAGTAAACAGCGAGAACTCGTCTTTTGCTTCTAATACTTTCTCAAATAAGCTAACCCCTCGCTCAACTTCTTTTTCACCTGGATAATAATCATGCGTTTCGTATTGAGCTATTTTTAGTTCCAAGTCATGCTTCTGCATTCTAAATAACTCGGTAATCTTGTTAAGTAACTCTGTTTCTTCTTCAGGTAAATCCATTATCCCAAAAAGGTCTCTAACAACCTGCTTGGCTTGATTTACAGTTACATCATCTGTCTTTGTTTTGAGCTTGATGATCAACTTTTCTTGCAAGTTGGCTTTGGTTAAATAATTGATAATCTCTGGGTTAGATTTGTCCAAGTTTTCCTCATTAAACCGAAGTTTAATATCCCCTCGAACAAATAGACCTGAAATAAGTCCAGCAATGTCCATTTCATTCCAACCATATGGCTTACTGTTGAACTTTTCTTTAATCGTCTTGGCTGAGATTTTAAGATTTCTATCATGTTGAATACCCAGATAATTATTGAGCTCATTGATAGCCAGATCATTGTTGCCAGACTCTACCTTAAATAGAGATAACGTATCTATATCGTTACTTCTCAGAATACGCTGTATGTCCTCAATGTATGGCGTATGAACCTTTACATAGTCCACTTTGGAATAGGTATTCTCTACTAGATAACGAAGCGTTGAATCAATTAAAGCGTTGGCATCACTAGCTTTTGCTTCAAACTTGCTTCCAGCGATAAACACCTCTGACTGGCAGATACTATCAATGATACGCACTTTAATACGTGGTGCTGCTTTATTGGATTCACGGTTCTTTGCATCAAGTATCTTTTGAATGGTCTCAGAGTTCTGTGTTGAGCTCTTTCTGGTCAGGAAACGTTGAATTTGTAAGTACTCTCTGATTTCTGACAGAAAATCATCACTATCAGAAAGTTTAATCACAATTTTATCGCCTGTAGAATCTATTACTGGTGATGGAGCACCGTTATCCCAAGAGGTTGATATTTTAATGGTTAATTCATGGGTCTGAATACCTTTATGAATACCATCTAATTGCTTGTTGAAACCATATTCATTTGTAGAGTTATACTTATATTTTGTTGTGGGGTAGATGTCATCAAAGATGATCTTTCCTGCATACTCAATGATACTTGTTTCATCAATAACGATAGTTTTAATCTCTCTATTGAGCTCTTGTTCCTCATCTGTTAAAAACTCGTATTCATCCCCATTTTGATGAATGAGTGTTTCAGATATTAGCCGAGCTAGTGAAGTTTTTATTTGCTCTCTTAACGTAATCTTATCCTGAGTAACGGAGGAAAGCGACAATGTGGTTAGGTTCTCCAAATTGGGTCTGACTTCCTTGATGTACTTGATCATAAAAAGCAGTTTGAGCAATTCACAATCAACAGGCTTTAAGCGTGAGTTATCATATGCTTGGTTTATGGTCCGTCTAATCCCAGCGTATAAGAATCCTTCTATTGACTGATAAAAGGTAGAAAATGGGACTAAGATACCCACTTTACTGGTAGCATTAAGTTTCCCAGAGTCTTGAAACGCACTGAGCATGGATCGTTCACCTTCTGCTAGGTGGGCTCCAGCTGCTCCTATCCTTCTGATTTGCTCAAATACTTTTTGTAACAAGTTGAACTGATAAGGAATAAAAGGATACATACTGGCAAACTCATCAGCATTCTTGAAGGACTTCATTTCAGCCGTTCCAGCAGAGAATGATATTAAGTTTTTAAGTGAAGCACTAATCTCATCAAAATAGAGCTTTAACGCTTGTTTAGTTTCTTCTTTTTTCTCGAGCAACCTTTTCTGAATAACAACATCGGTATTACCGCTTGTAAGACTTAATGTAGTTGAAAACCTACCTCTAATTTTAGAGAAGTCACTACCTTTAATATTGGTTAGTTTATCAATGGCTTCCTGAGAGGTAACAATAATCCATGCTTTACCACCAAGTTTAATCCCCAAGTCCTCGGTAACAGTCTGTAGGTCTAACATTAAGTCTGTACGATCACCTATATACTGACCAATTTCATCAATGAGGAAAATGATACGTTTGTTGTGTTTTTCAGAATATTCCTTCAGCATTTCTGCAAACTTTTCTATACTGGGTTTATAGTTGTTTTCCCCATTATCAAACCACTTCTCGGCATCGTCCTTGGTCATTGCCTCTACTTTTGCTAGTGCTGCAACAATATTTTCTCTATCAAAATAGAAGGTATCTCTACTGACTTCCCACACATTGCCAGTAACCTTATGGTATTCGTCTTTGAAAGATTGATATTTGCCTCGTTTATCTAGTTGCCGTTCAAGCTCAGCTAGCCAAGCAATATCTCGGCAGTAGCCAATCTTCTCATTAAAAGATTTGAGCATCACTTTCATGATGGCATCATTACTATCTCTAAAACCCGTATCACTTTTTGAACCGATGTTGAATAGCACCACAAGGTTATTACCATTAAATGCAGCTCGTTCCATATCAGCTATAAACAGACTGTCATCACATTTCTGCTTAAAAAAATCTAGAGCTTTTTTATTCTTTACCTCTTTGTTACTTAGTAAATAGGAGAGTATTTTTATAAAGTGAGATTTACCAGAACCAAAGAATCCTGAGACCCAGACCCCCATATTTTCAGTTTTAGTTGTTAGGCTTTGCGTGTAAGCGTTATAGAAACTTCTTAAATGTTTTTCAACCTCAGTAGTAATAACGTATTCATCAAGCTCCTGATATATTTCATCATCTTTTTTTTGTTCAACTTTGATAACGCCATTTATGGAACGACTTATATCTTTCTCAAACAGATCTTTTATCATTAAGTCTTTCATACTACTGCCTCCTTAGTCGTTATCAATTATTTTAAAAGCACGGTAATAATTATCGTCTTTGAACTTATTAAACAAACGTAACTCCAGCTTATTGTATTTACCTGGGAAAAACATAATGACTGGTACTTTATCTAGTATGTAGTGCAAATTATTTAGTACTGTATGTGACCGTACTAATGGGAACGCTTTTCCCACACCTGTAAGAAGAATGAGTTGAGCATCTTTAACTTTAGCCTCAATAATAGTGTTGAAAGCCTCTGGGGTTAATATAGGACCAATAGCCTTCTGAACAGCTTGTGATCCTTGTTTGTGTTCAAGCTCCATTGCCTTCTCAAACACATTTTTGGACTTCAATACTTGGATCAGTATGTCAAACAAATCAAGCTCTACGGTATTAATATTACCTTCTTCTGAGTTTAACTTTTTCACTAATCGTTTTACATAATCCCGAATAAGCAATTCATCCTTAGGTTCATAGTCGAAGATATGAAAACCAAGTTCATTACCAAGCCCAGTATTCTTAATAAACTCTGGGTTCTGGATTTTGGGCAATAAAAGGTCTAGTTTCTCTTTGGTCTGCATCATTTAATAACTTTCCTTAGTCCTTTACCTACATCCTTTCGCTATATTGCTATAATTATAGCAGGCAACGCATCTTTTATTCCACTAAAGACTTTTTATCTAATTCCGCAACGGCCCTTCTTCTAGACCACGACCAATTTGGCATTACTATATCTATACATAGACAATAAATGCGAAGAGAGGTTTCGTATTTGAGCTTAGAAGACTATACCTTGAATTGGTCTTTGCAAATGACAACGGCAACAAAGTTATGTTTTTGATTGCAACTTGGTATAAAGGCAAATAAAATATGCTAGTATGAGTGTCTAGGAGGATAAAGCTTGCAAAGTAATAACCAGAGTCCTTATCCAGAAGACCAAGTTGTAGCAAAAGTTCAGGGGCTCATTTTAGGCTCAGCCATTGGGGATGCCCTTGGACATAGACTGAGTTTACTAACTCCACAACAAATCAAAAATTTAAAAACTACAAGCCTTAGCTACCACGACAACCTTATTGCAGAAAAATATGGTGACAAATTTCAGTCCTCACACTGGACAGATGATACTGACCAGCTTCTCTGTATACTTGATAGTCTGCTACAGACCAAGCAACTACACCCTTTAGAGGTAGCTCAGAGGCTGCATTCTTGGAGCAAAAATAGGCCTATCGGTATTGGGTATACAACGCTACGAGTACTTAGACATCCTGAATATCTAACTGACCCTTCCAACTGCGCAAAGCAACTTTGGCAAAGTTCCAACCAGGAAAATGCTTCCAATGGTGGAGTCATGAGGACCGCCCTAGTAGGCGTGTGGAACTATACTTCACCAGAGGTTGTAAGGAAAAATGCAGAAAACCTTTGTAAGCTAACCCACTATGATCCTCGTTGCGTGGGTTCCTGTGTCGTCGTTAGCCTGGCTATTAGCTATCTTCTTCAAGGGCTAAATCCTGTGCAGTTTATGGACAAACTTCAGCAAATTGGGGGCAGTTATCATCCTGAGGTAGCCAAGTATGTAGACAAGGCAGGCGATACCCTAGAGAGTTTAGAGCTCGAGCAACCGGAGTCTTGGGGATATACCCTAAATACTATGGCAGTTGGACTATGGAGTTTACTGCAAGCCAGTTCCTATACAGAAGGTATTGCTGCTATTATTCATAAGGGAGGAGATTCAGACACAAATGCAGCCGTTGCAGGAGCCTTACTTGGTGCCAAACTTGGAGTTAGCGCAATTCCCCAAGATCTAATTCGAGAATTAAAGGGTGCAGAACTCTTGCTGGAAAAAACCAACCAGCTTCTTATGCTTAACTTAACCTAGCTACTTTTAGATTACTCTTGGGAATTATCTGTTTTGGAACTTTCTTTAGCTTCCTGACCAGTAGGCTCCCTTTTCCTTTTTGTAGTAATAAATTTCTCCAGCACTTCGTTATTTAAATTATCGTAGGCGTCAATATAGGTGTTTAACGCTTGTACTTCCTTGGCTAAATTTACTTGGGCACCAACCTCTATTACTTGTGAAATTATTTTGGGATTATCACAATTTTCAGCTACCCAAATTAAGGGAGTAATATTGTAATTTTCCTTTGGGGTTGTTAGGTTTTCACTTTTCAAGACTGGCGGAAATAAGAGGACTCCTGCTTTAATTAGCAAGTCCTTGACTCTTGAGTTTTTAATTAGGGAATAGACTTTCTTTATATGAAAATTTCTAGCCTTTAACTGTGCTCCAGAATGTAGCAACTCGGTAATTACCTCCAGACTAGAGTTATAAACTGCGGCCCACATTAGAGCTGAAAAGGAACAACCATTATCAAATACTGCATTTATGTCTGAACCACCTTTCACAAGTGCCGTTATTACTTGGGGATTGGAATTATATTTAGCAGCTTCCATTAGTTCTGTTAACCATTCACCCTCAGAGTTTTCATAGCCCTTATTAACTTGGGCACCTTGCAATAGAAGTTCGGTTATAACCTCAGAGGAAGTATTATGTCTAGCCGCCAAGATTAGTGGACTACGGCCCTTAACATCCGTAGAAAGTATGTCAGCACCACTGCGCCTTAGTTGGGCTATTATGGAAGCTTTTGGATTATATTTTGCGGCTAGCATTAAGGCACTTTGGCCAAGATCGCTAAGAGCCTTTATATCAGCTCCTGCTTGCAAAAGTTTTACTATAAGCTCGGGATTAGAGTTATGTTTGGCGGCTAGGTGTAGAGCCGTTTCACCGTGTAGATTTGCCCTTGCAACCTCGGCTCCAGCACTTAACAGAGCCGTAATATGCTCTATTTTTTGGTTGCAGGAGAGTGCAAGCATTAAGGGGGTATCACCCCTAAGATTTGTAGCGTTAACTTGAGCCCCGCAGTTTAGCAGGTCGATTATCTCCTCTGGCGTACCGCTTTTGGCTGCCGCGAATAGTTTATTGTTTAGTAGTTCATCCATATTAGTTGCTCCCGTTATGCTACACTTTCTTCTTTATATGTATTTTATATTCAAAACAAAACTTCGATTTAGGCTATTGTTGACGTTTAGCAATTTGCAACCCTATAATCATAGACAATATGAATAAGGAAGAATGTTTACAAATTATTGTTACAAGTCTTAAAAAAAATATAGAAACCTATATTCAAACCGCCACCCTAGCTAATTTATGTAGTAAAACAGAAAGAAGTATCCAGCAATATATTCAAGAGCTTACTCTTAAGTTTCCTGCTGATTTTGAAAGACATAAATTTAAAGGTATTAGACTATTAAATCCTAACTTTCAATATGGTAGTATACCAACGTTAGCCTTTGATTTATCAGCAGAAGAGATTAACACCCTTCAAATTGCCTCGCTTTTGGTTGAACAGTTGCACAATCCAGTCCTAGATAAATACTTTCAAGCTATCCTTTACAAATTAACAACCTCGCTTCCCCAAGCCAAACAGAAAAAAATAAAAGCGACTAAAGATTATTTGTCTGCCGCCCACCAAGTTCACAATCATCCCTCGGTGGGGAATTACAAGGATATTAACCTGATTTTGGAAGCAATAGTGCGCAAAAGGTGCGTATCCTTTGCCTACGAGTCGCTTTATGTTCTACAAGATAAGCCGAGTTCTTCCTGTACCAAAACTAGAAGCATTGAGCCTCTTCACCTTCGTTTAGCCCTAGGCACCTGGTATGTTATTGGTTACTGCCATAACAATCTGGGAATTAGAACCTTTAGTTTAAATCAAATGAAGTCTTTGCTACTACTGGATAAACCTGTTACTTACGATATACCTTTTGATGTGAATGAACATATTTCTAGTTCGCAAATTTTTAAAACGTCCAAGGAGAGTCCCTTTAAAGTTTCTTGTACCTTTAAAGATCCAACCGCCTCTTGGGTTAGGTCTAGGCAGTGGTTTCCAGAGCAACGCTTTAAACCGCTTAAGACACTATCTACTCCCCTGCGTATGGATTTTATCTCTGACTCTGAAGTGGATATCCTGCTTTTTATACAACAGTTTGGGGATAATGTGACTCTCTTACGACCAAGGAAACTCGTAGAGAAAATATATCATCAGGCTAGATTTACGGTTAATAAGCATGCCTTACGCTTGAAAAACCAAGAAAAAAATGTTCAGATATTCGGAAAAATACAAACAGAATTACTCTCTGCACTAGACTCTAGCAAAAGCTTTAAAGAGTCTATAGTAAATCCAGCCAATAAGAAAACCATTATTCGCTTTGTGTTCGATAAATACGTGAATAAAGCCATAAGAATGATGCTCGTTAAAACAATAAGAGACTCCTACAAAACAACTGAAGATTTTATTAATGATTTTTATGTTTTCATCGATAAAAATATAATTTCCCTTCTGGAAGTTTATGATCCTGAAATCAGTAATTTCCAGTTTTACCTTTTGGATCGCTTTTACCAAGAAGAACGTTATTCAAATTTTTAAGAAAGCCACAATCCTAGCAATAGCCTCGTGCGTTTTTCTTTTAGGATTTTGTCTTGGTTTGGCTCAAGTCAACTATACTTCTCAAATCGACTGGGCCCAGGGGTGGATGGGTGGAAAAGAAAGGGCAGTTGGCGTTACTGGAAAGTTGCTTTAAAGATTGGAGTTCAGTCAACTTTAAAAACGTAGAGTTGATTGGCGATAGTTATTTTGAGGACGGGAAGTTTGGGGTTGGTAATATCGCTAACTGTGCAGCTGGAAACAAAGACAGGATAAAGTTACTTTAAAAAATATAGAAACTACACGACTAAAGTTTCTTTGGGGTTCCAAGGGGTGAGCGAAGCGAAGCCGAATGAGCGCCGACCATTGGGAGGAAAAGCAGGCACGATGCCTGCGTCAGCGAATGAGTGGTGCTTAATGGAGTGAGACAGGATGTCGAACGAGCGTGTGCAGAGATG
>CAIUUT010000099.1 GCA_903902445.1 uncultured Candidatus Marinamargulisbacteria bacterium | reverse complement strand
GCCCTCAGAGTCCAGAGCCAGAAAATAAAGAATCAGGTTGGGTGAAGGATTTTCTCGAGCAATAAATAGATTGCTCGTTTGTAGTATTCCACTAAATATTTTAAGTAAGCATAACTGCCTTCACGGTATTATAACTTTGAGGATATAACTTATTGGTTATTTTGAGTATTATTTTAGCGTTGTATCTAAGATAACTTGCAAGTAGCCTTTAATTTTACTATCTGTAAAAATATTTGGCTATTTGAAGATTTCACTTATAGAAAGATTATTATGATTTCTAGAAATGGCTTCTGCAAATAAGGGTGCAGTTGATAGAATCTTTAAGCCATCAAACTTTTTTTCCTTGGGGAGGGGAATTGTGTTTGTCACTACAACTTCTTTGAATTTTGCAACTTTCAAGCGTTCAATAGCTGGTCCAGAGAAAACGGCGTGAGTAGCGGCTAAGTACATTTCTTCATTACAGCCATGTTTTCTTAAGGCGGCAAGTCCTTGAGTTACACTACCTGCGGTATCTACCATATCATCAAACAGAATAACGGTTTTGTCTTTCACGTCACCCACGACGTGCATAATTTCAGCTTTGTTGTGTTCTGGTCTTGTTTTATGGAGAATGGCTAATTCAGCTCCAATATTGTCAGCTAGTTTTTTACAGTTCTTCGCTCTGCCTGTGTCTGGAGCAACTACAACGAGGTCTTTAAGATTTTTATTTTGGAAATATCTAACAAACAGTGGTTGAGCCGTTAAGTGGTCAACAGGAATGTCGAAATATCCTTGAATTTGGTCGGCATGGAGGTCCATTGTTATAATTCGTGTCGCCCCTGCTACTGTGAGCAGGTTTGCCATTAACTTAGCGGAAATGGGTTCTCTTGGTCCGGCCTTTTTGTCTTGTCTGGCATAGCCGTAATGGGGAATAACAACAGATATTGATTTAGGGCTGGCTCTTTTTACGGCATCTAGAGTAATAAATAACTCCATTAAGTCTTCGTTAATGTTAGGCCCAGCCGTTTGTATGATAAATACATTCATCCCTCTAATGCTTTCGTTAATAGCGGTAAAAATTTCGCCACAGCTAAAACGTGAGAATTTAATGTCTCCAAGCGCGGTACCAAGGTATTGAGCGATTTCGTCACCAAGTTTGGGATGTGAACTGCCAACTAAAATTCTTAAGTCTGTACCATTTGGATTTATCATAATTGTGAGAAACTCCTTCGATAAAATTAAAAGAAAAGCTTCTGAATTAAACTATGATTTGCTAGAAAATTCAATCTATTTTTTTTGCGCAAAGGCAAATTTGCTTATGGTTCCTTGGAGAAGCAATAATCTTCTGTGTTTTTCTTCCTTGTCAATTTGGTTTGGCATGGAGGCGGCTACCGTTCCTTTTCTGGGTGAGTAGGCAGAGGAGATTACTCGGTAAAAACTAAGTTCCTTGACGGCTTTAATGGAATTTTGGAATTGTTCTTCTGTTTCACCTGGGAAGCCAACGATTAAATCTGTGGAGATGTAGGCATTGGGTATATGTTTTCTAATCTCTTCAACAAGAGCCTTGTATTGGGCGTAGGTGTAATGCCTGTTCATGGCTTTCAGTATCTCGTCATCTCCTGCCTGAAGCGGAAAGTGGATCTCTCTGCCGACTTTAGAATTATTGGCTAGGGTAAGAATTAGTTTGCTAGTCATGTCTTTGGGGTGTGAGGTTAAGAAGTCGATGGTTCTAATGTGATCAAGTTTCTGTATGTCAGTGATTAAATCTGCAAAGTCGTAATTATCATAGAGATTTTTTCCGTAGGAATTGACGTTTTGGCCAAGTAGCATAATCTTGCTATATTTTGTGTCTTTTAATTGCTCAATTTCTTTAAAAATGTCTTCTTTTTTTCTACTGGCTTCACGGCCTCGGGTGTAGGGAACAATGCAGTACGAACAGAAGTTGTCGCAACCGTACATAATGGGTATCCATGCCTGGTCATTGCTTGTTCTTAGTATGGTTTTGGAAACAAAATTTGTATTCTTTTTTTCTGCTAAATGAAGTGCTGACTGACTATTAACTTGAGACAATAATTGTGGTAAAAATTCAAAGGTATTGGGTCCAATAATCAGATTAATAAAGGGGTATTTTTTTAATATATTTTCTTTCTCATATTGGGGAATGCATCCAGCCAGAACAATAATTTGATTACTGCTTTTCTTTTTCCGTTTATGGTTAAACTCTTGCATGCGGTTGAATACTCTGTTCTCTGCATTTTCTCTAATGGCGCAGGAATTAAATATTAAAATATCTGCAAGATTAGGGTCAGCTAATTCACTATATAGGCCCTCTTCTGTGAGCAGTCCGGCAATTATTTCGGAGTCGCTTTTATTCATTTGGCATCCATAAGTGAAAATGTGGAAAGTTTTATTCATGTTTCGTTAATAGCAACAGGGGTTAAATTCTATTAAAATCGTCTTCTATGCGAATAATATCATCTTCATTCAAGTAATGACCCACTTGGGCTTCAATCATAACTAAATCAATTTTTCCTGGGTTTTCTAAACGATGTTCTTGTCCCATGGGAATGAATGTAGATTCATTTTCTTTTAGGATATACTCCGTTTCACCATTAGTAATCTTGGCTGTTCCGCTAACCACGATCCAATGCTCATTTCTATGGTAGTGTTTTTGTAAGGATAATTTATGTTGAGCCTTAACAACAATTTTTTTTATTTTATAGCGCTCGGGTTCTTCAAGTAACGTTGTATAGGTCCCCCAAGGACGATGAACCGTGAGGTGCACCTCGGCTAAAGTTGATTTATTTGAGTTTAGCATAGCTACGACATCTTTTACTTTATCGGAATAGCCTTTGCTTGAAACTAATAAGGCATCACCTGTCTCTACTATTATTAAGTCATTTACGCCAAGGGTGGCGATAAGTTTATCGTCTTTGGAGATGATTAAGTTGTTTTTTGAGTCTATCGGAATGTGTGGCCCTATTACCGCATTTTTGGCTTCGTCTTGGGGTATGGCTTTATATAGCTCGTCAAAGCTTCCTAGGTCAGACCATCCAATATCGGCCGGTATCATTTTAACTAAGCTGGATTTTTCCATAACCGCGTAATCGATGCTGTTGGCGGGGATCTTAATCATATCCTCTTCTTTTATTCTGGTTAGTGACCCTACTTCGTCCTGGTTGCTATTTTGGTAGGCTTTTTCTGCGGCCTCATAGATGTCTGGCGAATGGTTTTGAAGTTCTTGTAGAAAGGATTTTGCTTTAAACAAGAACATGCCGCTATTCCAAAAGAAATTATCCTTTTTTACATATTTTTGAGCCGTTGCCAAGTCGGGCTTTTCCTTAAAGGACAAAACGTTTTCGCCATCGGACTCTATGTAGCCGTAGCCAGTGGCCGCGAATTCCGGCTTTAGTCCAAAGGTGACCAAAAAGCCTTTTTTTGCAAGAAGTTGGGCTTTTTTTACAACCTCTGAGTATTTGTCTATAAACTGGATGTAATGATCGGAAGGAGTTACGAGAACCATATCATCAGCGTCGAGTTTCATGCAGGCCAATGCAATGGCGGGAGCAGTATTTCTTCCAACGGGCTCCAGTACGTAGGAGAGATCAGATACGCCTACTTCTTGTGATTGATCTTTAACGAGAAAAAACTGACTTTCATTGGTGACGATTAGAAAGTCGCTATGAGGATTGCGTTCCAAGGTGTTTTGGAACAATGACTTTCCACTGAAGAGTTTAATAAACTGTTTTGGGTAGCTGATTCTGGATAGTGGCCATAGTCGAGTGCCACTTCCTCCAGCTAGGACTATTACTTTCATAAAAGCATTACATCATATACATTAAGGGGATGTCAATTAAGAGTTGTTTTGCTTCAACGTGCAAGATGATGCGAAGGGCTTAGCTCATAAGAACATCGACAGCAACTTTTTCCAGAGAAGTATGGTGATGAATGTTATATTCTGGAATGCCTCCTGGACTTGTGATGTTTACCTCCATTAGGTATTCGTCAATGAAGTCAACGGCAGCAAAGTTAACTTTGTTATTTTGTAAAAAAACAATAATTTCTTGGCAAATTTTGTGTTCTTTTTCAGTCACTGTAGCATTGGCGTAACCATGGATGATCCAGAAATTTGTAATGTAGTCACCAGCTTTGGGGAGGAAGGAAATCGCTCCAATAATCTGGTCTTTAACTACAAAAACCCTTTTTGAACCTAGCGTTTCTACATTATTAATATAACTTTGAACCATGTGTAGGTTTTCTAGTTTGGGGATATCCTCTTTATTAAGAATCTTAGTAACCCCGTGAGCCTGATAGGCGTCTAGCGGTTTAATAATTACTGGATATGAATATTCGTTTGCAAAAGACATAATCTCGTCTTTATTACTTGTGATAATTGTAGGTGCCATATATTTTTTAAAATATTCAACACAAAGTATTTTCTCATTAAAGTTTCGAATAGCGGTTGGATGGTTACAAAACGTAACTTTTTGTTTTTCTAGTAAATAGGTGGCAGCCAGAAAATCTTTTTCAACGGGGGGCATGGCTCTTAGGTAAACGTAGTTAAAAGAGGAGATTTCAAATTTTTGTGCGCAATCAAATTGGGCCAATTCGGCTAGAGGCGTATATTTCCTACAGTGTATGGATAGCGTGTCGGTATAATTTAGTGCTAGTGGGGTAGCGCAATATACTTCATGGCCTCTGTTGTAATGTTCTTGCATAAGGATATCATCTGTATAGTAGTGACGCATATAGTCTTTGAAGTCTTGAATAATCATTAGTATTTTCATGCCGAATTCTCTATGGCTGCAGCCAGTAAAGACAATCTTAAAGTTAATAAGTTGAAATTATTTAGAAATTCACCCTCTATGCACTCTTCTGGCAAATGAGGGTGCTCATTAGGGTGTCGGCAAAGGCGATAAAATTCCATTCCTTTTGAGTTTAAGTTGGCAAGCTGACCTCTGTCTTGATTGATGCGCAAAAATCCTCCAATTAGATGATTTTCCACACAGTATAAAACGGGTTCGGCTGTTGCATTGTTATAGAGCAAGTTGCTAGGGACACCTTCTTGTAATATGAGGTCAGTAATGGCGTGTTGTTTCCCTGTGCTCATCTTGTTATAGGTTTTTCGATTAATGCTGTCGAGATCAGATGCTTTTTGTATCGTCATTATTCCCATTCCGTAAGTTCCAGCGTCATCCTTAATGAAGATGGTAGGGGGTGTCTCTATTTTATATTCTTGATATTTATGAGAGATTTCTTCAAAAAGGTTAAGGGCCTTGTTTTTTATACTCAGGAGAGAATCTTTGTTTTGCAGATCAACATTGGTTTCATAATTGAATTTTGACGTAAAGAGCCAAGGGTCAATGTCGATGATTTTTGCAAGTTCGACACCTAACTCATTGGTAAGTCGAAAATGTTTGCTTTTGCGCCGCGTAAACCAACTTAAATTTTTTCTGGGAATAACTGGAACCTGAAGTTGCTCGAGTTCTGAAGGGTATCCATTCGAAAAATCGTTATTGGAAATAATTAGGTCGGCTATTAGCAAATTGTTTTTATGGAAAATAAGGCCTTCAATTATCCCGTCAATTTCAGGATGAGCAAAAAAACATTCGTAACCAGCTTTTTTTACTATTTCCCCAAGAGCTTTTATGTTTTTGTAGTAAAAGACATTTCTAGTGTGTGCCTCTGTATAAATGGTGACGTTTTTTGCTTTTGGATAATAAGCGCTGAGGTACTCTTGAAACTTTCCTGCAGCACTTTCGGTCATGTTTTCACATAAATTATTGAAGCCTGCGGGAAATAGATTGCAGTCAATAATTGAGGTCTTACATTGTGATATTCTTAAGTCGAAAGATGAATATAGAGGATATTGAAGATGTTTACTCTTAAGAGATATATAGTCGTCAATTTGCTTTTGCTGGTTAGCCGACAATTGGGGTATTTTGGAAGAGGAAATGGTTTGAATAGGTTTTGTGTTAGGCATTTTATAATTATTGGTTATTATGAATATATTAAAATAAAACTCGAGCTAGTTAAGTATATCTATGAAATTAAGATTAGACAATGGAGTTAATGTGCATGATTAGTGTAGGGTGAATTTGGTTGTAAATCGATTGAGTATCAGTATATAATGTGATTTACTTTTAAATTTTGGGGAGGAAACTATGATATCAAAAGATCTAACAATTGTAGAAGTGCTAAATACCTATCCGCAGGCAGTAACAGTTCTGCAAAGCAAGGGAATTGGATGTCTGGGTTGCTTAATGGCTAATTCTGAAACAATAGGGGAAGGACTCGCTGCACATGGCATGGATGTCGATGTTGTCCTTAAGGAAATTGAGGAGCAATCTGCTATTAGTTAATGGTTGAAGAGAGCCTGATCGCTGCCATTAAGCAATTAGGTGTTGAAAAGAAATATTCCAAAGATGAGTATTTGTTTTTTGCTGGGCAAGATGCAACCGGTTTCTACTATATATTATCTGGGGAAATACGATTATTTAAGATGGATGAGAATGCCAGAGAGCTAGAATTAAGAAGATTTGGCTCTGGAAATTTTATCGGAGAGATAATATTATTTGCCTCTGATATCTTCCCAGTTTTTGCTCAGGCAGTTAAGTCGTCATCGTTAATCTTTTTCCCAAAAAATAGGATAATTGAGGAGTTGGAGCAGAATGCCACTCTGTCCAAGCTTCTCTTGACTTTATATGCAAAAAGATGTTTAGCGCTTAGCAATATTATTGAGTCTACAAAATTTAAAACCATAAGATATAAACTTATAGAATATTTAGTTTCACTATGTGGCAAGGAGGGTGCTTGTCTTATAGAATTAAAGGATAGAAAAATAGACATTGCCAAACAGCTTGGAACGATCAGTGAAACTTTGTCTAGAAACCTAAAAATACTAGAAGCTGAGGGGTTAATTAGAGTTGAAGGCAGAAAAATATTCATTTTAAATTGTGTCCAATTACAAAAAGAAATAAAACCTAGTTAGTTTTGACTAAGGTCAAGGATTCCTTTATTAATTAAGAGTAGGATGGAAATATTAATAGTGATAAA
This sequence comes from uncultured Candidatus Marinamargulisbacteria bacterium, assembly GCA_903902445.1. Lineage (GTDB taxonomy): Bacteria > Margulisbacteria > Riflemargulisbacteria > GWF2-35-9 > GWF2-35-9 > CAIUUT01. The sequence goes on along the minus strand of CAIUUT010000099.1, from coordinate 395 downwards.
TAAAGGAGAAAAATATGGTAAAACGAAAAATCATTGAGATCAATAGAGAGCTGTGTAATGGCTGTGGATTATGTGCAAATGCTTGTGCCGAGGGCGCTTTGCAGCTCGATAGTGAAAGTAAGGCCGTGCTTGTTAGAGAAATATTTTGTGATGGGCTGGGGGCTTGTCTGGATGTTTGTCCTACTGGGGCTTTAAAAGTAGTTGAAAAAGAAAGTGAATCTTATGATGAAAATATAACCTACGAGCATGTGCTTAAAATTAGGGGAGAGGAGGCGGCCAATAATGTGCACAGAGAAAATAGTAAGCCGCACGCTCCTTCGCAACTTGGTTGTGGTTGTCCTGGTTCGGTTGCGAAATCTATTGAGCCAAGTAGAATGAGCGTTGAATCGCAAAAT
>CAIUUT010000098.1 GCA_903902445.1 uncultured Candidatus Marinamargulisbacteria bacterium | reverse complement strand
TGATAATTCTTTATATTTTTTCTCAATATAAATTTCTACTTCTGTATAGTTATCTTCTACCTCAAATGACAAAAGGTTTCCTTCCCTTTTAATGTTTCCAACTTTCATTTCTATCTCCTCTTTCCTAATCTATATAATATTTGAAACTAGCATTAAGAAGTATACTGCTAAACAAATTTTACCGCATACATTCTCATAAAAACTTATACAAGTTTAACATCATTTATGGGCTAAGACTAGAGCTTGTCTCGAAATGCCACTATCTAAACAGCCTTATCCACCATATTCTTATAAGCATTTATGAGCCTTAATACGCAAATGGGCAAGCTCACGCTTGCCCATTTATTACGCAAAACTATTAAACGAAAATATTAATTACTTAGAAATAACATTTCCGCATAAGTTGGAATTGGCCACAAATCATCAGCCACAATTGTCTCTAAATAATCAGCAACACCTCTTAATTCTTTAAAATCAGCGAAAACTTTATCTCTATAAGCCTCAGCCTTCTTCACCACATCTTCAATTTTTTGCGCTTTTTCGGTTGCCTTCTGTAGCTTATCTACCTTTTCAGCAAGCTTCACATAGTTGTCATTTAGCTCTTTTAACTTATCCTTTAATGGAGCATTCTTTAAGCCAACACTTTCAATACTTCCATAGGTAGCGACTTGGTCTTGCAACTCTCTACCAACCGCTGGAAGGATCTGGCGATTAATCATATTTACCATCGTCAATGCTTCTATATTAATATGTTTAATATAGTTCTCAAGATAAACTTCATAGCGAGAGTGCAACTCTTTCTTGCTCAACACCTTAAACGTTTCAAATATTTTCACAAACTCTGGCACAGTGTAAGCCGCTAAAGCATCTACAGTATTCTTAACATTTGGAAGTCCTCTTTTTGCAGCTTCAACAACCCATTCTTCTGAGTAGTTGTTGCCATTAAAAATAACCTTCTTATGTTTCTTAATCAACTTCACTAATAAATCTTGAACCACTTTCTCCAGTTTGCCCTCTGGAGCAGCTTCTAGCTCTTGGGCAATTTCGCTTAGCGTTGCTGCAGAAATAGTATTTAGAACTACATTTGGCCCAGCTATAGAAGCTGAAGAGCCTACCATACGGAACTCAAACTTGTTACCAGTAAAAGCAAATGGAGAGGTTCGGTTTCTGTCGGTATTATCTTTAGGAATTGTAGGTAACGTTTTTACATTGATGTTTATTCCACTTTGAGTTTTTGCTGCTTTAAAAACACCCTTTTCAATACCCTCTAATATTTCTTCTAACTGTTCGCCCACAAACATAGAAATAATTGCTGGAGGAGCTTCATTAGCGCCTAAACGATGATCATTTCCTGTGTTGGCAGCTGACGCTCTTAATAATAAGGCGTATTTGTCTACAGCCGCTATAACCGCAGTTAAAATTACTAAAAACTGTAAATTATCGTGTGGTGTTTTTCCAGGCTCAAGTAGATTCTGGCCATCATTTGTAGCTAAAGACCAATTATTATGTTTACCAGAACCATTAATTCCTGCAAAAGGTTTTTCATGCAATAAACAAACTAAATCATGTCTTGGAGCTATCTTTCTTAATACTTCCATAACCACTTGGTTGTGATCTGTTGCCACATTTGTTGTTTCATAAACAACAGCCAGTTCGTACTGGGCTGGAGCTACTTCGTTATGCTTTGTCTTGGCTGGAACACCTATCTTCCAAAGTTCATAATCTACTTCATTCATATACTCAGCAATTCTTTCTTTAATGCTTCCGAAGTACTGATCTTCTAATTCTTGACCTTTTGGAGGAGGCGCACCCAGTAATGTTCTTCCGCAAGTAATGAGATCTAATCTTTGCTCAAAGTATTTTTTATCAATCAAGAAATATTCTTGCTCTGCACCCACGGTTGAAACAACTTTTGTAGCCGTAGTGTTACCTAGTAACCTTAAAACACGCACCGCTTGCTCAGAAACTGCTTCCATAGATCTTAGCAGTGGAGTTTTCTTATCAAGCGCTTCGCCTGTATAGGAATAAAATGCAGTTGGAATACATAGCGTAAGTCTACCGCCATCATCTTTTAGAAAAGCCGGAGAAGTACAATCCCAAGCTGTATATCCTCTTGCTTCAAATGTTGCTCTTATTCCGCCAGATGGAAAAGAAGAAGCATCAGGCTCACCCTTGATTAACTCTTTCCCACTAAACACATAAAGCATTCTTACGCCATCCGTTGGGTTCAGAAATGAATCATGTTTTTCCGCGGTTAAACTGGTTAAAGGCTGGAACCAATGGGTATAATGAGTTGCTCCTCTTTCTACCGCCCAGTCCTTCATAACATTGGCAACAACATCTGCAACATCTTCGTCTAAAGGAATTCCGTCTTCGATGGTTGCTTTTAGCTTCTTATATACAGCCTTTGGCAACCTTGCCAACATTACATCATCATTAAAAACATTAATACCATATTCGTCTAAACTATTTATTGATACATTTTCACATTCACACATAGCTATCCTCCTACTACGATATAATGAGTCGTAGTATAGGATGTAATAATAATTGCTGTCAACCAATTTTTTCGCATATTTCGAATTTTGCCTTGTTTTTATTTGAAAATTACCTTATTGTAGAATATTTCTTTTTTAGAATACGCCAATATCCGCAATTACGCACTCTTTTGCTCGTAAATAATATAATTTTATGCGTTTTATCAACGAAAATATAATAACTATAATATTCTTTATCAAATATTACTCTAAATTTACTGCTTCCATATCAAAAAATTGCCACATATTAAAATATGTTATTGAAATAGAAATCAATCGAAGTATCATTTATGTAAATTGAAGTTGAAGTCACTATGAACACATGCGAAACGGAGTTGCTTGTTTTATAAATATCAATTTAAAATATTTCGTTA
>CAIUUT010000097.1 GCA_903902445.1 uncultured Candidatus Marinamargulisbacteria bacterium | reverse complement strand
TCGTAAAAGATGCTGTTTCTATGGCTGTTTTTCACACACCAGTCTTTCATTACAGGGTTCCATTCGGACTTATCCAATGAATCAATATTACGCCTTCCCAACTCTTTCTTACTCTATTCCCACTAAAATCCGCGAATAGCCAAACAATGAATGAAAAGGAATACAAAGAGAGCTTTGGCATAGACGTCGATGAATTTACCCAAAATGCGATGGATAAACTGAACTGATATTATTCGAAATAAATTATTTTGCTTCTATATTGAATTAAATACTTTAATCCATGGAAACTAACGTTGGTATTGAACTTGAAAAGATAAAGCCAATAGAATATAAACTGTGCTATGTCGCTTTTTTAGATATATTGGGTTTCAAGGATTTGGTGTTTAACGACGAAAAAAGCACAATAGAAAATTACTTTGGAATAGTTGCTTCGGCGATACAGCACTTGAAAAGTATCTCAAACAAACAGGAGATAAAATACATTACTATAAGCGATTCAATCATTCTTTCAGTTGAGCACTGTAAAGATAAGAATGAGAATTTTAAGAGGCTGCAAAACCTTTGTATTGCAGTAGGTTTGATTTAGTCTAGCTTGGCATTGAAAAATATCTGGTTAAGAGGCGGCATATCAAGTGGTGAAGCTTTTTTCGATCAACATGAATACCAAATTGTTGGCCGTGCCTATATTGATGCCTACTTATTGGAGCAACAAACGGCTGTATATCCCCGCATTGTGATTGATGGAAAGATAATACAGGAGTTTGAGTACAAGACTGCTAAGGAATTTATTGAAAAAATGAATGAGAAAAAAAAAGGGGGATTGCAATATCCGAATTGGGGTAAGTCAATAATATTTGATTGGTATTTATATGATAATAAATTGCTTATTAAACAAGATGTCTCCCTCTTTATAGATTATCTTTCATTCTTTTTTGAGGATGGATATATCGATGAGCATACTTACTTGAATAAAATTGTATCTGGTTTAGAAGAAAATCTCTATAAAAGCGCAAATACTTACGTAAAGTACAGATGGGTTCTTAATTATTTAAAGACTGTGAGTATCAAAGTTGAGGCTCCTCTTAAAATAAAATTGACTGGTGTTATCAGAAAAATAAATTCATTATAAAAAACCAGTTACAGTTGCTTTGTTAATTGGGAAGCTTGCGGGATATTCTGTAAACGCCGAATTGAATCAGCAAAGAATGAAAGTTACTTACATGAAAGGCATAACAACTCATCATGGCACCGAGTCATCCTTCGGTAGTAATGATGGGTCAGAAGTTGGGGTAGTGTTGAGAGATGAGAGCATATCCTTTTGAATGGCGACGGAAAGGGTGACTTGCGGACGTCCTTCTGTAAGTGAAATAACGCTTTGTGCAGAGCAGTGCAAGAGGAGTACCTTTGACAGAATCCGGGGTACACAAACCAAAGAACTCTTTCAGGCGCCGCTCTCCGCTTCGCTCCGTTTGCGCAACCCGGCCGGACGCGCAGACCAACTGACGCATCCCCTACAGCCAATCATCATGCAAAACAGGCGCAGAGAAAATAAAGCGAAAACAAAAAGGCCACGGAAACAGTCCAGAGCCTCGTTATCAACCGGGAAAAGCCCAATCCATTGA
>CAIUUT010000096.1 GCA_903902445.1 uncultured Candidatus Marinamargulisbacteria bacterium | reverse complement strand
GCTTTTATCTTTGTCCAAGAGTTATTAATGACTGGTTTCTGCACTACTGCCATTGGGTTATAGGTTTCGTTTAGCAATATCCATCCGTTTGTTTTGGCTAATTCTTTTATGGCTTGAGTAACTTTCATTTTCATTTTCTCCCGATTAATTGTTCTTATGTCCATTTATCGGACAGAAAACTTAGAAGTTGCAGATAATCACAAAAGGATATATCGAAGTTTTTTGATTGATATGTTTGGTTTCGAAAATGTTTATAAATGAAACCAGTTAGAAGTCTTACTGTGCTTTTATGGGGGTGGATACTTGGGAGCTAATCGCTAAGCCTCGCATAGCCTCTAAAAGACCTACATCTGTCTTTGTCATAACGCTACTTCTCAAATACACCTCGCCTCTATCCAGCATCTCTTTATACATATTGGGGTTATAGGCTTTAAATTCTGCAGCATTTAGTTTATCCATAATACCATACTCAGAAAGATTGTTTTTAGAAATGTAGTCCGCAATTTTCGCTCTATTATCAGCATTGTTAATTATTTTCCCATTATCAGGATTTTTCGCGTCATCAATAATCAGCTTATTTTCCACCAAGAATTGATGAAGCGCAGCTTTCTTTTCAGCCACCTGTGGATCTCTATGTCCATTTTTTGTACTCACATCCAGAAAACGTTCACTTACTGGAGCGTCTACGGCCCCAAGCTTTCTCAAGGCAGCATCATATGTTGTAATGGTAAGACCTGAGCTACTCGCATTGGCTGCTGCCTTATTAAACGTTTCAACTTGTGCAGGATATAGCTCCTTCTCTATTTGGGGTACGCTCTTTCTAGAAATATCCTTAGTGGCTTGCCCTGTATGAGCCAAGTTTTTGAATTCTGTTGCTGAAGTTGTAAGCGCTGTTTTCAACAAAGTTCTTGAAGCAGCATCCAGATTCTTTAGGCTAACCCCCTCTGGCATATAGGCCCTAAAAGCATCAGCCGCTCCTTCCAAAAACTCTACTAAATCTTTGTGAGGATTGTTGCCAAAAATTCCCTGAATGGTCGCCGTAAAGCCATCTGTTCTAAAGCGTTTATACATATCCTCCTTAATGACACCGGTCATTTTAAGAAATAACATCAAGTTGTTTACCGTCTCGCGAACGTCCATTTCTCCAGTTTTTGGACTTCTCACCTGTTTCTGCAAAGCCTCAGGCATTTTAGAAAAAAGATTTGACCATTCACGATTTCTAGAATTATCCCAAGGAATACTTCCGGCATCTATAGGATAGAAATCTGCTGATACTCCTCGGCCCTGAAGTTCAGTCAATCCGTTCGCAAAGTATTCCTGATACTTATTTTCCAGATCACAGTCTAAGTCTTTATTTATAGAAAAATTGACAGCTATGGTTTTCTTAAGACTATTAATTGTACTATCTAAATTATTAAGGCAATCTTCTCCACTAAGCTCCTTCTTAAACATAGCCTCAGTATTGATAAAGTTAAATATATTAATCGGAAATTTTGAGCAGTCTAAAGTCATCTTATGATCGCTATCTGATAAGGCACTAATCATTGTTAAAATATTTTCCAAATGATTCTTAATCCTACCTCCATCCACCCACAAAAGGCCGCTGCCGTTTAATGCTGGAGACAATTCCTCAAGATCTACCTTCAAGCATTTTATTTGCTCTGAGGTAAGCTTATTGATTACGCTTAAGTCCACACCCATTAGCACCAACGCAGCCACGTGCTTAGCAATTAATGACTTATCGACTCCCTTGTAAGCCTCACTGTTTGCCAGAAATAATCCGACACTACTAGAGCTAGTGGCTTGGCCTGCACCTGAGCTAGCCGAGACTTGAGGGGGTTTAACAGCCACACCAGCTACCTGAGCTTCTTTTGGCTTGATTAAATTAGTCAGTCCAGTTATTGCTTTATCTTTTTCTGATTGATCAATAGTCCCATCTTTACTTGTATCCACATTCATTACACTATCAATAACACCTTGATCCAATCCTGGGAAAGCTTCCTTTAATTTATTACTTAATTCCGCTTTATTGCTTTCGAAATTGGACTTATTTATACCTAAGCCGATGCTAACAGCATTATATTTAATAATTAATGAATCCGCGGTAATACCACTCATTCCCGACTACCCCTTTACCACTTTTACGTTTTTATTTCGCTGCTCAAACTCACGCACTAGCCTAAGTATGAAGTTTTGCGGACTATTCGAAATAGGCTGCTTGTTCCTGCTCATCTTTTGCGTCTTGTAATTATATTCGATGGTTTCCGTCTGTGCTGTTGGGGCTCCCCTTGCAAGCAACACCGTCTTTTCTTTATCATAAGCGATAATGGTTGTTATTCCGTTTTTCTTATCGTCCAGACCAATCATTATGGTTACGGACGCTTTCTTCTCTGGCTTATTCTCTTTGATATTCACAACTGCCGCTGGTTGCTGCCCAATTCTTTTGCGCAAATCGTCATAGAGTAGTTGCTGCGAATTTACCATAGTCATATATTTATGGCTTGAAGGTTATGTTTAGAAAACTCTTCGCATACTGGTCATATTCCTTATTTCCATTCTGCAAATTTGCTTGCGTACTTTTTTTGTCACTAACCAAATTTGCACTCAAGTTCCCAACTTCTTTGGCTAAGGAACCCAGCAAAGCCATTAATTTTTTCAACTCCTCTGGACTAGCACTTACTAACAGCCGCTCCAAAGCATTCATTTGCGCCTTATTCTCTCCCTGTTTAAGTTCATCCTTCTTTTTAAGTTCTTCCAAACTCTTCATTCGCCCTTCGTGATCTTTTTTCACCCATTCCACAAATTGCTTCGTAGCTTCACTTTTTGTCTCAGATATAAGTTTAAAACATTCAGCAAACAGCTTCATGCTTAATGGATTATAAATTTTTGAGAATGCCTTAACTGTCCCCTCACTTGAAACCCCTTTTCCATTGGACTTTATTGAAGCCGCTAAAAAAGAAGCCAATTGCGTACTAACAGGTTTAGTTTCCCCCATGCTATCCACCAAAGATTCAACCTGTCCCTCTTTAATCGTTACACCAGCCACTCCCATTTTATTCAAAATGCTCGTCAGTCCATTTAGGGAGTTTACGCTGACACCCATTTTTTCAGCCAAAACAGTGGCTACTTCTGTAAAATTTTTACATTTATCCAGACTAGCCTTTAGTTGCTGATTTTCTTTAAGGTTAAAGTTGAAAGTTACAGCTTTATCGCCCATCGCTAGCTTCACGGTGCCGGTTTTTCCGTCAGTTGACGTGCTAATCGTTGCTTTCTGGGTTGAGCCTAAATCTTTATCTTTTATTTCCCTGTCTTTTTTCTCAGGTGCTTTTGCTGAATTTTGTGCTGGTAAATTGGCGCCTCTAATTTGATCACTCATAAAATACTCCCTTGTTTTCCGTATTTAATCTTATTCCCGCTAACCCCAGAGTTTAAACATTTGCACTAAAAGGGATTACCTCTCGCCTGGGGAAGTGAGAGGTAACCTGACGTCTGACTATATTTAGCTATACCTTACATATATCGTAAATATAGAGAGAAAATTGCATGTTGTTTTTATATTGTTTTGGAACAATGGTCGAATAGCTAGCTTTTTAGCGGAGTTTTGTGGGGAAAAGGAGATTTACCGGCACAAAAGAAGACGCCACTTTATAGGCCTTATAGGTTACAGATTTCTGACAATAGACTTTTAGTTTTTGAAAGGGCAATTGCATTATCAAAGCAATTAATATCCAAAGAACAATAAGCCACTTTATTCCATTGAG
>CAIUUT010000095.1 GCA_903902445.1 uncultured Candidatus Marinamargulisbacteria bacterium | reverse complement strand
GTCGCCCTCTACACGAGGGCGTGGATTGAAACTGTCTCCGCCTATTTTTAAATTAGAACCATCTAAGTCGCCCTCTACACGAGGGCGTGGATTGAAACAGTGGTGATATCGGGATTGCAGCAGGACCCAGATGTCGCCCTCTACACGAGGGCGTGGATTGAAACTTGTACATATGGAGTAATATATTGTTTTATAGAGTCGCCCTCTACACGAGGGCGTGGATTGAAACAAATAAAAATGAAACCGTTTTAAGCCCATTTGCTGTCGCCCTCTACACGAGGGCGTGGATTGAAACAGGTATTACGATGTACCTATAACCCAAGAGACAAGTCGCCCTCTACACGCTTCATAGGTAAAATCAAGTTCCTCTGTTTCTGCACGGCAACCTACTAACCATTCTAACTAAATATATGATAAATACAACAATAACGTCTTTTCCTTAATTTTGAATACACCAGCACCAATGTTTTCACCCAGACAACAACCAAAGCCCCCTCTCATCCGCAATGAACAGATAAATGCTCAAGTGTTTCAGGGTAATTTGGAATTATCGGTCTGATATTATAAAAAATATTCACGAATATTGGCTTGACTTTATAAAAAATGAAGAACATAATTGACGTATAATTATGAAAAGATTTATTGACTCACACTTATTAAGCTGGAAAAACAACCCATTACGCAAGGTATTGCTTCTAAGGGGTGCTCGACAAATTGGAAAGACCTATTCGGTCCGAGAACTGGGGAAAACCTTCACCTATTATCTAGAGATAAATTTTGACGAAAAACCAATGCTAAAAGAGATATTTACTCACTCACTGGAGGTAGAGCAAATTATTCAGAGGTTAGCACTTATAAGTGGAGTTCCTGTCAAACCAGGACAAACGTTGTTGTTCTTGGATGAAATACAGGCTTGTCCAGAGGCACTTAGCAGTTTGCGCTATTTTCAGGAGAAACTTCCCAATTTACATGTTATTGCTGCGGGGTCATTACTTGAGTTTGCACTCTCTGAAATTCCCTCGATGGGAGTTGGACGATTGCATTCACTTTTTATGTATCCATTTTCCTTTGTTGAGTATCTATTTTCTTCAGGTCAGGGTCATCTTTACAAAGCTATAGTAGAGCAGGTACCTTCACAACCTTTTGAACCAATTATCCATAATCAGCTATTAGACAAACTGAGGATTTTCTTTTTGATAGGTGGGTTGCCAGGCGTGGTTGATAATTATGTGCAAACACAGGATTTGCTTCAATGTCAGGAGTTACTTCAGAATATAGTAACCTCCTATGAAGATGACTTTGCTAAATATAAAAAAAGAGTATCCGTAGCTAGGCTCCGAGAAGTTTTTAAATCTATAATCTTTCAAGGAGGTTGTAAATTCTCTTATACACAGGTTGATTCTGCTTCCTATCACAAAGCACTAAAGGAGGCACTTGAAATATTAATTTTAGCTGGGCTTGCATACAAGGTCGTGCATAGTAGCTGTCAAGGTATACCGCTTGGTGCAACGACTAACCCCAAACATTTTAAAATATTACCCTTTGATATTGGCATTACACAGAGAATTTTAGGGCTAGATTTAGCTCAAATCATTTTGCAGCCCACTCAGAAACTAGTCAATATTGGTGCAATATCCGAGATATTCTGCGGCTTAGAGCTAATAAATAGCTTTTCTGGGAATACTCGGCCAGAACTATATTATTGGCATCGTGAAACTAAAGGAAGCCAGGCTGAAGTAGATTACGTCATTTCAGGAAAAACTCCAGTTCTTCCAATTGAAGTAAAGGCAGGAACAAAAGGTCAGATGCAAAGTTTAAATATTTTTTTGAAAGAACGTAACCAGTCCAAAGGTATAAGAATTTCACAGGAAAATTTTTCGACCTATGAAAATATTCAAGTCCTTCCACTCTATGCTGCCTCTCGTTGTTGGACTCTGTAACGTCCACCCATTTCCCTCCCGCAGCGAAAATCCTTTTTTGTTGACAATTTCTTGGCGAGAATGATATTCTTCACCTGCTTAGCACTCGGCACGTCTGACTGCTAATGTTGGTGGAGATTTATGGCATAACCAAGGCAATCAAGAGAAGCGTGGTTGGTAAGTGGTAAATAAGTATCTTGCATAAAATTGCATTTTTCTATTCACTATTCACCTCTCACCATTCACGATTTAAGGGTAAATAATGAGATCAGAAGACAGACAGAAAATAATATTAAATACTTTAGTTACTGACTATATAGATAGAGGTGAAGCCATATCCTCTCAATCTTTAGTCGGCAAAACTAGATTGGACATTAGTAGCGCTACGATGCGCAACGACTTAACAAGTCTTGAGCAAGAAGGTTTTGTAAAGCAGCTACATACTTCTTCCGGTAGAATCCCTACAGACAAAGGGTATCGCTACTTTGTCGATAATATAGGTGAAATACTACAATCAGAAAAAGAACTAGCCTTTTTTGAACAGCAGCTTTCCCAAGTTTCTACTCGCATAGATAAGCTGTTGTTTTTTTCAGCACAAGTTTTAAGCGAGATTTCAGAATACCCAGTTATAGTTATGACAGAGAGTTTACAAAGAAACATTGTAAAGTTTATCCAATTAATTCTCCTAAATGTCCACCAAGTATTAATAGTTGTCCTCAATAATTATGGTGAAAACTTTGAAGAAATTATAGGATTAGAGGAACCAAACATTTCTCAAGATGCCTTAAATAAAATTACGGAATATTTAAACAACAGCCTAAAAGACATCCCTGTAGATAATTTAGGTGAAATATTTGGAAATAATATAGAAGAAGTTTCTAGGATTTTTTCTTCTTATGAAAATATTTTTAATAAAATAATTATAGCTATTAAGAAAAGTCCTAAGGCTTTATCAAGTAGAAACTTACACATTGAAAAAAATAATCAATTATTGTCGTTTCCAGAGTTTCAAGATATAGAGACTCTTAAAAAAATTCATTCCGTGCTAGAAGATGAACATAAAATTTATAAGATGTTTCATAATAAGACAACAACTCGTGAACAAGATCAAATTGTGTCATGTATCGGAATGGAACATTCTTTAGAGGAATTAGCATCGACTTCGCTTATTTTTAGCCCAGTTATGGTTCATGGCGAAGAAATTGCAAATATAGGGATGTTGGGCCCAACAAGAATGAAATACGGTAAAATAATGAGTCGCATGAACTCATTAATGTGTGTTCTGTGTAAAAAAATTGAACACTTATTTATGTAGTATTTAAAGTAAATTTGGAGGTGAGGTTAAATAGTGGCAACAGAAAAAAATTATGGAAATGTGGAAAAAGCTGAAGAAATCATAGATCCAGAATCCCCGGATGATGTAACCGAGATAAATTCGCAAACTGAGGAGATAAAATTTGAGGAATTTATCGATGATTCAAAGCACCAAAAACATACAACGCATGGGGCTCATACTAGTGAAGGAATTAAGACCTTAGAAGAAGAGATTAAGGGCTTGAAGGATCAAGCGTTGCGTCGTTTAGCGGAGTTTGATAATTATCGCAAACGAGTTGAAGCCGATAGACAGGAATATTTAAAGTATGCGCAGGAAAAGACGTTGCTGGATTTATTGCCTATTCTTGATAGTTTCGAAAGAGCCATGCAGGCTACTACCGAGGAATCTAAGAAGGTTTATGAAGGCTTTGGTTTAATCTACAAGCAGTTCACCGATTTTCTTACCAAGCAGGGCGTTGTGGAGATGGTTACTGTTGGGGAAGCGTTTAACCCCGAGTTGCACCAAGCGGTGTCCTCTGAGGAAGTAGAGGGGCAGGAAAGTGGTTTGGTCGTAAAGGAGTTTCAGAAAGGATATTTGTTTCATAAAAAAGTATTACGCCACGCAATGGTTGTAGTTACGCAGTAAAAATATAGAAAGGAAGTGTTTTTGAATGAGTAAGATAATTGGTATAGACTTAGGTACAACGAATTCTTGTGCAGCAGTAATGGAGGGTGGAACACCCGTAGTAATTTCCAACTCTGAGGGCGGAAGAACAACTCCTTCGGTGGTTGCGTTTGCCAAGGACGGAGAAAGATTAGTTGGCCAAGTGGCAAAAAGACAGGCTGTAACCAACTCTAGAAAAACGGTTTATTCGATTAAGCGTTTTATGGGTAGAAAACACAACGAAGTTAAGGAAGAAGAAACGATGGTTCCTTACAAAGTTGTAGACGGTAAGAATGGTGATGCGGTAGTGGATATCGACAGCAAACATTACACGCCACCTGAAGTATCAGCCATGATTTTAAAGAAAATAAAGCAAGACGCTGAAGCCTATCTCGGTGAAAGTGTGACCAAAGCGGTTATTACGGTTCCTGCTTATTTTAACGACAGTCAACGTCAGGCGACCAAGGACGCAGGTGCTATTGCTGGTTTAGAAGTTTTAAGAATTATCAATGAGCCAACAGCGGCATCTCTCGCCTATGGTTTAGATAAAAAGAAAACCAACGAAAAGATTGCTGTGTATGACTTTGGTGGAGGTACTTTTGATATTTCTATTCTCGAGTTGGGTGATGGTGTGTTTGAAGTATTATCAACTAATGGTGATACGCACTTAGGTGGCGACAATATTGACCAAGAACTAATCAATTGGTTAGTGGAAGAGTTTAAAAAAGAAAATGGCATCGACCTATCCAAGGATAATATGGCGCTACAACGTTTAAAAGAAGCCGCTGAAAAGGCCAAAATAGAGTTATCCTCAGCGCAAACTACAGATATTAATCTGCCTTTTATTACGGCTGACCAAAATGGTCCAAAGCACCTGAATGTTAATCTTTCTCGTTCAAAGTTTGAACAAATGATTGAGAAGTTCATACAAAGAAGTATTGAGCCAACTAAGGTAGCACTAAAAGATGCTGGGTTAACGGTAGAGCAAATTGATGAAGTTGTATTAGTAGGGGGTATGACCCGTGTGCCTAAAATTCAAGAAGCAGTAAAAGAGTTTTTCAAAAAAGAACCACACAAAGGTGTAAATCCAGATGAAGTTGTGGCACTTGGTGCCGCCATTCAGGGTGGCGTTCTTTCTGGTGATGTAAAAGATATCGTATTATTAGACGTTACTCCTCTGTCACTTGGTATTGAAACTTTAGGCAGTGTTTTTACAAAAATTATCGATAAAAATACTACGATCCCTGTTTCTAAGAGTCAGGTCTTTAGTACCGCGGCTGATAGCCAAGACAGCGTAGATGTACATGTTCTGCAAGGTGAAAGACCAATGGCCAACGACAACAGAACACTGGGCAGATTCCACCTAACAGGTATTCCCGCAGCGCCAAGAGGTGTGCCTCAGATTGAAGTTACTTTTGACATCGATGCCAACGGTATCGTGCATGTTAAGGCCAAAGATAAAGGCACCGGTAAAGAACAAAAGATTTCTATTACGAACTCTTCAGGTTTAAGCAAAGACGAAATAGAAAGAATGCAAAAAGAAGCTCAGGAGCATGAAGCTGAAGATAAAAAGCGAGTAGAAGTTATCGAAGCAAAAAACCAGGGCGAGAGCTTGGCTTATCAGGCAGAAAAGACCGTGAAAGAAGCGGGCGATAAAGTAGACGCTCCTACCAAAGAAAAAGTAGAAGAGTTGGTAAAAGTTCTTAGAGAAGCGACTCAGAAAGACGATGCGGAAGACATCCGAAAGAAAATGGAAGAACTCCAAAAAGTTGTGTATGAAATTTCTACCAAGATGTACGAAAGTGCGCAGGCTCCAGAAAATAACCCAACTCCTGAAGAACCAACTTCAGAAAAAAAGGAAGAGCCAAAAAAAGACGATGATGGTACAGTAGTCGATGCAGAATTTGAGGAAAAGAAATAACTCGAAACAAATAAAAAAGCAAACCGAATTGGTCTATGTTGAAGCTAAGGCGAGCGCAGTTTACTATTAGTAAAAAAGCGAGATGAAGCAAAAACATAGGCCAATTTTAGGTTTGTTTTAAAAGAAAGTAACAAATCATGGCAAACAAAGACTATTATGGAGTATTAGGTGTAGGCAAAGATGCCTCCGATAGCGATATTAAGGCAGCTTTTAGAAAGATGGCCCGTCAATATCACCCCGATGTTAATAAAGATAAAGGGGCGCAAGATAAGTTTAAAGAGGTTAACGAAGCCTATCAGGTGCTTAGTGATTCCTCCAAGCGTCAGCGCTACGACCAGTTCGGTTCGGCCGAAGGGTTCGACTTTAACGGGGCTCAGGGCGGTGGCTTTAGTGGCGACTATGGAGATATTTTTTCCAACTTTGGCGATATTCTCGAAGGCTTTGGCTTTGGCGATATCTTCGGCCAAAGAGGTGGTAGTCGTGGTGGAGCTTCGGCTGGAAGTGCCAAAAAACGTGGCGAAGATATCCGTACTGACGTTTCGGTTACTCTAGAAGAAGCAGCTAAAGGTGTAGAAAAAGAACTTAATATCCGTCATCTGGCCAGCTGTGATAGCTGTCAGGGAACGGGATCACGATCCAAAAAAGCACCGGAACCTTGTCACACTTGCGGTGGACGAGGTGAAGTGCGACAAGCCAGACAATCTATTTTAGGTACCATAAGTACCGTAACAACTTGCCCAACTTGCCATGGTGAGGGACGTGTCGTGTCCGACCCATGTCCAAGCTGTAGCGGTTCTGGCCGTGCAGCAACCAGTAAGACGCTGAAGGTCAAGATTCCTGCTGGTATCGAGACTAACTCCAAATTACGCGTGACTGGTGAGGGAAATGTGGGGCAGCGTGGTGGATCCAAAGGTGATTTATACGTTTACATAGAAGTTAGAGAAAGTTCTCAGTACGAAAGACATGAGGATGACCTGCATAGTTCCAAAAGTATTACCTTTGCGCAAGCCGCCTTGGGTGACGAAGTAGACGTGGAGACTATATTTGGTACGGTTAAACTTAAAGTTCCAGCTGGGACTCAAAACGGCACAACCTTCCGCTTAAAAGGGAAGGGGATGCCCCATCTTGGACATCATGGACAAGGCGACCAGTTGGTGGCAATCATTATTGAAGTGCCCAAGAGTTTGTCGAATGAAGAAAGAACAGTCATTGAATTTTTATCTTTTTTAAGGAAAGAAAACGCTACTTTTTCGCGTTCGCCAAACATACAGGATCGTATGAAAAAGTTGCTTAAATAATGGCGCAAAATAGGCCAAAAAATTACTAAAAACTTGCAGGATTTTATCTCATGAATTGCTGTATTTTTTTTCATTGACAATCCGTAGAAATAAAGTAAAATTTGCAGTTGGTTTAAGCGCGGAATACTGCTATTAGGAGGGTGAATAATTGAAGGAACTTGGAAAACATTTAATAGTAGAGTTGTACGACTGTGAAGCGAGTCTTATCAACGACTTAAAACACGTCGAGAAGATTATGATGGACGCAGCCATTGCCGCCAAAGCTACAATTATTGAACATAAGTTTCATAAGTTTGCACCCCATGGCATTAGCGGAGTACTCATTATCGCCGAGTCCCATTTTACCATCCATACATGGCCAGAGTTTGGCTATTGCGCCGTAGATATTTTTACCTGCGGAGACCTTACCGAGAATCCTATTGCTCTAGAAATAATGAAAAAAGGTTTTGGTTGTAAGTTCTACTCAGCCATTGAAATGAAGAGAGGGTTGCTAAATTTACCCGCTGAGCAGATAAAGCATAAGCCAAGCGCGTAATAAATGGTGAATAGTGAATGGTGAGAAGTGAATGGACACATCTTACTCCAAATCAACAAGTTAACGATTCAACAAATAAACAAATAATACATAGCGGAGTAGACGTTTTGCAAAAACAGTGGTTTACCGAAGAGTTCGAAATTGAAAAAGGTCGCTGCCTTACGATAGAGGTTAAGAGCCTGCTTGAGTCCCGACAATCCCAATTCCAAAAAATAGATATGTACGACACGGTTCCATTTGGGAAAATGTTGGTGTTAGATGGGGTAATTCAACTTACCGAGTTTGATAATTTTGCTTACCACGAAATGATTGCCCATGTGCCGCTCAACGCTCATCCCAACCCTAGAAAGGTTCTAATCGTTGGAGGTGGAGATGGTGGCGCCGTATTCGAGGTGCTCAGGCACCAGCAAGTAGAAGAGGTAGTCCTGTGCGACATAGACCAAGAAGTGGTTAAAATATCCCAGAAATACTTCCCCGAGTTTGCCAAGGCCTTGGCCGACAAGCGCTGCAAGGTAGTCATCGACGATGCCGCCAAATATGTGGCCAGTAAAGAAAACTACTTTGACGTTATTTGCGTCGACTCATCCGACCCCATTGGCCCTGCCGAAGTCCTTTTTGCCCGTGAGTTTTATGAGAATGTATACAGGGCCTTAACGGTAGAGGGTATTGTGGTTTCGCAAAGTGAAGGTATGTTTTATCATCAGGACTTTATCGTAAATCTGGTGGCACAAAATAAAAAGATTTTTCCCTATGTGGCGTACTATTATACGCTGATTCCAACCTATCCCAGTGGCTCCATTGGCTTTTCATTTTGCTCCAAAAAATATACGCATATCGATAAACTGGACATAAAGAAAATCTCGGCGCTAAGGAATTTAAAATACTACAATCTAGATATACACATTGCGGCCTTTGTTCTGCCCCAGTTTATGCAAGAGGCGCTACAAGGTAGCTAAAGCCAGCGAATGTTCTACAAATACAGACATTGGTTCGGACAGTTGTTTTAAAATTTAAGCATGCCCATAAGCTAATGATAACTGTATATTTATACAATATTGGATTGTCAATTCAAAATATATCAACTGCCTAAAACACCAATGATCGATTTTAAGGCTGGAACGATTATGTCATTGATGCTTCTGATATCAGCCGATCAAGCTGGCTAATCAAATAAAAAGGAATCGACAAAATTTTATCATTAAGACTTAAGTTGTTTTGTGATATTCTTATCCCTAGACTGATTCCCTTTTCTTCCATATATAGCCGAATAGACTTTAATCTTCCTGTAGTTCCAGATTTTACTTCGATTGGCAATATGAGCTGTCGATATTGATACAAATAATCTACCTCGGCCGAACTATTTCTCTTTTCCCTGTCCCAGTAATACAAAAATGGCTCATTGTGCAAATTCTGATACGAGAGCAATTCTTGCCCAACAACTTGTTCGGATATGGTCCCTTCATTAATAAGGGAGAGATCTTTTGTTAGCAGTAAATCTTCATGGTTAAAATTGAGTAACCTCAAATACAATCCAACATCAAGAAACAGAAGTTTGTAACGTTCCTTATCTCCTGATTTTATAGGTAAACCTGCTGCATTGTTTTGATTTACTTTCGTAATTATTTTAGCTTCTTCTAATAAATTAATTGCTCTCTTTAAATCTCTGGACTGATAGTCTTTCGATATCTGCGAATATTTAATTGGTTTAGAAATCATAACACCTAAGCGCTCATAAACTTTTTCAAGGTATTTGATATCTGTCTTATGGGAGTATTTACCGAAATCTAGCTTATAAGCCATATTCAACTCTGATTGTCTCTTTTGTGCTTCCAAGTAACTTTTTGTTTTAAAGTAAATATTTAAAACAGAAGGTAACCCTCCAACAAAAATATATTCTCGAAATAAGCGTAAAGCTTTTTCGTGGATAACATTATCAACACCTTTTTTTAGGGTTATGTTCTCAAGATAATCCAATATAATGTTTTCGTCGCAAGCCATTAAAAATTCATTGAAGTTTAGGGGATACATGTACATAAACGCAACGCGCCCAACTGGCATTCTGAATTCTTCCCTGTTGATACTAAGTTCGAGCAATGAACCAGCTGCTATCACATGAAGAGTAGGCATTTTCTCTTTAAAATATCGTAAAGCAATAAAAGCTTTGGGGCATTCCTGAATTTCATCGACAAAGAGTAAGCATTTTCCAGGGATTATTCGTTTTCCGGAAATCACCTCTATATTTTTAAT
Source organism: uncultured Candidatus Marinamargulisbacteria bacterium (assembly GCA_903902445.1). Taxonomy (GTDB): domain Bacteria; phylum Margulisbacteria; class Riflemargulisbacteria; order GWF2-35-9; family GWF2-35-9; genus CAIUUT01. Next base: position 551 of record CAIUUT010000095.1, on the reverse strand, counting down.
GATTTCAATTGGATCTAGGACCTCGAAACATCCCTTATATTCTGGCTCAAATTCAAAATTAATAGTTACAAATGTTGAAAAATTAGTTTTTCCGAAATTTTCAATAATAAACGATTTGCCAACTTGCCTAGCTCCTCTAATAACAAGAGGCAATCGGTCGAATGAGTTCTTCCACTCAAGTAGTTCTTTTTCTATTATTCGCTTCATGTAACTAGTCCTTGTTGCAGAATATACAGGGTATTCTAACGTAAATATTGCAGATAAAGCAAGGTGTTATTTTAATATTGTTGCAGATAAACCAAGGAATATGCATCACATGGCAAAGTTAAATAGAAATAGTATATTGGAAATTGCCTAAAACAAGCGCAAAATTTTAATACGGACATTATTTCGGACAGTTATTTCTAAAAATAATTGCCGTAAATTAAAACATTGGAATTACCCCGATATTTCGGACACAATTAAGCGACCTTTTCATTAGCTATCGTTTCAAAATTAGCAGGAGAAAGATAGCCTAAAGAAGAATGCCTCCTTTCACGATTATAAAATAT